>JAZKAG010000227.1:0-17195 GCA_040389265.1 Acidobacteriota bacterium | reverse complement strand
TATTCGTTCGACATCTCAGCGACAAACTGGGTTTCCAGGATTTCGTTGACCATCGCAAGGGGAGTGCTTCCGCTCCGCAGCTCGACCACTCTTCTTACCGGCTCGAATGTCATGCGATGCAGCGGACACGGGCCGTGTTGGGCCAGCGCTCGCAAATGCTCCTCGGTGCTATACCCCTTGTGCGACGCCAGGCCGTACTGCGGATATTCCTCGTGATAACGGCGCATCCATGCGTCACGATAGACCTTGGCAACAATCGAGGCCGCTGCGATCGAGATGCTGATGGAGTCGCCGTAGATGATCGCTTTTTGCATGCAGGTCGTATCCAGACGTTCAGCATCGATCAGCAGAAAATCCGGTTGCGGAAGCAGTTGGGCAATCGCCGACAGCATGGCCTGATGGGAGGCGCGGCGAATGTTGATGGCATCGACGGTGGCAGCATCTGCAAACCCAATCGCAACCGCGATGGCTTTGCGCCGGATGATCACTTCCAGGCGCTCGCGCTCCTCGGGCAACAATTGTTTGGAGTCACGCACGCCGCGAATGCGTGTCCTTTCCGGCAGAATCACGGCAGCTGCGACCACCGGTCCGAACAGCGAACCGCGGCCCACTTCGTCCACGCCGGCAACGGCTGTCGCTCCCAATTGGCGCGCTGCGCGCTCATGTTTGTCGCCGCAGATGAGGGCACGCAGGCGTCGCATCTTTTCTGCCTGTTTAGACAGCGGCTTCTTCGGTTCCGCGGATCGGGGCTGGCTCTTGACTGGCATCTACAGCGAGTGTATCGCCACCCTTCCATGTGGAGAACGCGGAAAAATTCTGCATCGTTCGGGCCAACGTGCGGGGGCGGAGGCGTTACTTCCCTGCCGCACTTTTCCAAACCGTGTTGGGCTCAATGGCATCCACCAGCGACACGACCTTCATGCTGTGCTGCAATTCCGCCAGGCTTGCCGGGCTATGCACAACGATGGTCGCCGGTTCTCCGGGCAACAGGTCAATGTAATTGTCAGAGAATTTCGCATCGTGATCGCCGAAGGATACGTAAACGTCCCGCGCCAGCACTTTGGAAGACAGCTGAACTTCATAGGCGCCACTCCCATTGGCTAATCGGCTGGTAATTTCCGCGGTGGGAAGATGCACTTCCGGCGTGGGAGCCAGATACATCAGGTTGCTGGAGACGTGCTTGCCATTCACCGTCAAATCCATCGCTGCCATAGTTTCTGCGGGATCGGAGTACGCCTGCGTGGGAAGCTGCAGATAAACCTTGCTCGACAGTGCGGGAATCGTGATGTTCTGCGTCTCGGTGTGCAGCAGAGTTCCGTCAAACTTCATCACTCGCACGCGAAGGCTTGCGGTGGTCGCCGTGGTCTCGTCAGACACTACGGAGATATTGAGGGTTCCATCCTGCAGGCGAGAGGAAACCAGCAGCGGACTATAAAAGCGCCGCGCATAATATTGCAGCGCCTTCCATCGGCCGTAGTAGTCAATGCTCGACGGGGAGATCACCGGCCAGCAATCATTCAACTGCCAGAAGAGCGAGCCCATGGTGTGCGGTCGATCGCGGCGAAGATGCTCGGCCACCACCTTGATAAACTCCGCCTGAACCACCTGCGTGGCGTAGACCAGGGAGCTGAAATCCTTGGGCTGGCCATAATATTGCCGAATGTAATCCAGCATGGTGGCATAGCCGGCGGGATCTTTCTGGTGCACAGTCATCACCGGCGTGGAAGTGCTGGTGCGGTCCTCCGGCAGCGTAAAGGCATCGATGGTCCGCATCTCCGGCATTGCTTGAAATCCATACTCGCTGACAAACCTGTAGTGGCGATCCTCTTCGCTGCTGAATGGCGCGCGCGGCAACAGGGTTGTCGAGGTCCACACAGTGTAGTCGTGGGTGTCGCCAGATTCCTCATTGCCACCGACGTCGTCGCCGTCCTCCAGCACGCGGTAGTTCATGGCCTTGGTCTCTTCGTAGTCGCCGCTGGGGCTGCTGGGCCAGTAGGCCGCGCCGGGATCGTAGCGCGCTACCAGGGTGGGGAGGATGCCGCTAAACACGGTCAGATAATCCTGCCACATTTGCAGCCGCGCGATCTGGCTGACATGCAGACTGTCCTGCACAAAATTATTTTCCTGCTCGTTATTGCCGCACCACAGCACGATGCTGGGATGATTTCGCAGCCGCTTCAGCTGTTCTTCCACTTCCTGCGCGACATTCTGCTTGAAAGAATATGTTCCCGGCTGCCAGGGATTTCCAAACATGAAATCCTGCCAGACCATGATCCCCATCTGGTCGCACAGCTCATAAAATTCCTGGGTTTCGTAGTAGCCGCCGCCCCAGATGCGAATCATGTTCATGTTGGCGTCTTTGGCGGATTGCAAGATGTCGCGAATCTGCGCCACCGGCACGCGACTCGGGAAACTGTCGAACGGAACCACATTGGCGCCCTTGGCAAAGACTGGGATTCCATTGACCACAAATTCGAACGATCGCCCCCACTTGTCGGGGTCGCGGCGCAACTCGACGGAGCGAAGGCCGGTGCGGACGTTGGAACTATCTTCCGTTTCGCCTCCAATTTTCAGGTCCGCGTGAAATGCGTAGAGCGGCTGGCTGCCATACCCCGCGGGATACCACAGCTCCGGATGATCGATGGTGATCGGCAGGTCGACATGATTGACGCCCGCATGCAGTTGAGTCGTCTGCGTGGCTGTCAATACTTTGCCATTCAGACCATATCGAACCGTGACCGTTGCCGGGGAGTCGGTCGCTGTCGTCACCTCCACCTGGGCCAGCAGATGAGCGGATAATTTCGTCACATCCAGTTGACGAATGTTCAGGTCGGAGATGCGGGCATCGTCCCACGCCTCCAGTCGCACCGGACGCCACACGCCGCTGGTTAAAAATCGGGGAGCCCAATCCCATCCATACTGGTACGCGGCTCTGCGGATGTACCAGCGTGCCTGCGTATGTGTCTGTGCACGCCACGGATCCTGATCGGCAATCTTTTCGGCAACCTGCGTGGACGATGTAAAGACGACACGTAGCTGGTTGTCGCCGGGCTTCAAATAGGGTTTGGCATTCAATCGATAGCTGCGAAACATGTTGTCGGAACTCAGCAGCAGGTTGCCATTCAAATAGACCTGGGCACAGGTATTCAGTCCGTCGAAAACCAGATCAATATTTTGCCGGCTGAGGAGTTTGGCATCGACCGGAATAGTCGTTCGATATTCCCAGTCGGCATTTTCAATCCATTGCAGCTTGTTCTCGTTGTCACCGTAAAACGGATCGGGGATCAGCTTATTGCTCAGCAGGTCCAGGTGTACATCTCCGGGCACTTTGGCAGGCAGCCACGTGTCATGGGCGGTGTTTTGCAGATTCGTGACTTGCCGAAACTGCCAGCCGTGGTCCAGCGGAATAGATTGCATCGGGGCCGCCCAGACACACGCTGGAAGAATGATGGCAAGAGCGACCAAGACCATCAGCTGGCGCGCAGGCCGAAAAGCTTGAGGCAGCTTCATCGTTTAACTCCCCTGGAATTTACTGCTACGGACAATTTATACTGAAACCCACGGATCGATTCGAGTCGCCTAACGTATCTGTACCGTGGGCAACCTGAGTCTCGTGGATACACTCAATCTGTATTCATGCTGCGTTTTTCTGACCTTTACGATGGAGAGTTCCATGGCTACCGCTGCAGAAGTGCAACAGGACTTGAACGACACGTATCCAGTTTCGCCGGAACAAATTCAGCAGTACCAGGAAAACGGTTACATCAAGCTGAAGCATGTACTCTCCGCTGAAACGCTCGCGCACTACGGTCGCGAAATCACACGCAAAGTGAAAGAGTTGAACTCCCAACATCTGCCTCTGGAAGAACGCGACTTGTACCATCGCGCCTTTCTGCAGATAGAAAACCTCTGGGAGAACAGCCATGTGGTTCGAGAATTCGTGTGCTCGAAGAAGCTGGGCCGTATCGCCGCTCAACTGATGCAATGCACGGGCGTACGGATCTACCACGACCAGGCGCTCTATAAAGAAGCCGGGGGTGGAATCACGCCCTGGCATGCCGATCAATATTACTGGCCTGTCGACACTAACAAAACGATCACTGCATGGATTCCGTTGCAGGAAACTCCGCTGGAGATGGGTCCGTTGGCCTTCTGCCCAAAAAGCCATCGCGTCACATACGGTCGCGATCTGGAAATTGGACAGGAGAGTGAAGTCCGCATTGGCGCCGCGCTGAAAGATCACGGAATCGACGAAGGAAAATTTGATCTGGGAGAGGTCAGCTTCCATGCCGGATGGACCTTCCATCGCGCCGGCGAGAACACCACGCCGATTCCACGCGAAGTGATGACCATCATCTACATTGACGAAGACATGCGCCTGACCAAGCCGGTCAACCAATATCAGCAAGCCGACCGCGACAAGTATTGTCCCGGCATTGAAGTGGGTGACCCGATCCACACGCCGATGAACCTGCTGGTTTGGAGCAGCCGCAACTAGCAGTCGGTGCGAGTGCCGATGGTACCATTTATGGTACTATCCAGGTCCAAAAGTAAAGCTGATGCCGGTGGAGTTGATAGGGCTGGAAGAGCGGTTTGGTTCCATATCGCACGTCTGGCGTGAAGGTGTAGCTGTAGGTCTCGCAATCGAGGATCGCGTGCACCTCCGTTCCCTTTGGAGTGGCCGGGTTGAGCTGCACTACGCTGGTGCGATTTTCTCCTGAGGTCCACTCGCGTCCCTTGGTTTCCTGCAGGTCCGCTACTTCAGTGATCCACGGTGAATCCGTGTAGACCTTGGCGCGGCACCAGTTCCCTTTATCGAACGGATCGAGTCCTTGTGACGTCTGCAACCAGATGGTCGCCTGCTCTCCGGGTTCAAGCTCGCCATTTCCGTTGCCTTTCCCTTCCGTCACGGTGCGAGGCACGCTGGTTCCCCCGCCATGAACTCCCTGGAAGAAGGTTGGAAATGTTTTGCTGCGGCCGTCCAGAACTTCCACTGCTAATGGCGCCGCAAGATTCGAAGGCGCTACCAGCACGTCGAAGTAGGTGTGCAGGCCTGCGGATTCAGATTGGCCTTTTGTGGTTGCAGCCAGGTACAAGCGCGTCCTGGCGAAGTCACCATCCCCTGAAGTGAACTGCGCCTGAAGTTTTGAGCTCAGGTCGAGCACTTCCCCGGGCTTCAGTTCGGGCACATCCGCGGAGCCGTGCAGAATTTCGACCGTTGGATAGTCGGAAGTCAACTCCACATGAAGATGGGTGAGCGAGGCGGCGCCCGGATTCCAGATGCGAATCGGCAAATTCAGCGGTTTGCCCGGCATCAGCCGCAGATGATCGTGAGTTGTCAGCGGCAATAAAATCGCCGGCTGTTCGGTCGCGATCCCTTCGCCGGAAATGCCAAACTCGTGTCCGCTGCAATCTGTCGCCAGACGTAGTCTTCCCTGCGGATCGGCGACCAAATCTTTCGTTGTTGTCTGATTGTTTTGCAGGTTCAGATCGAGCAGTTTGTAGGTCGCGCCGGGCCGATAGATATTCGAAGTGGTCAGATTCAACTGCGTGCACACCGCCGGCGGCCCATCCGGAGCCCATTGACGCGTGGCGATGCCCATGCCGGCTTTGCTGACGTGCTGCAAGTAGATCATGGCCGGCCCTGGGATATCGGCTTGCACGTGATAACCCCAGGCGTCGAAGTGATCGAAAGGGCTGGCATAATTCCATTGCGTGGGCGCGGTGTCGAGGGCAGGATCGGCAAACGCACGCATATGGAAGTCGAAGGTTTCCGCAATCGACGTGGCCCAGTGGCGATCGTACTCATCCTGGCGAAATTCGAAAACGACGGATGGTGTTGCAGCGAAGGCTGCCCGGGTTTCTTCTGTGTACTGGCTGATGTAGTCGCCGCTGGCTCGCACCAGGCGCACGGGTGTGTGCTGATAACTCAGCACATAATCCTTGGGCCGCCACAGGGATCGCCGTCCTTTTTCTCCCACATAAAATTCCGGCCCTGGATTGAATGCCGAACAGCTACCAATGATTTGCGGGTAGCGCGCACTGAGGTAGAGGCTCATAAAGCCGCCCATGCTGAGTCCCGATGTGGCGCGATAGCGGCGTGAGGTGAGGGTGCGATACTTGCCATCGATGGCGGCTACCTGCTCCAGAAAATATTTTCCAAAGTCGATGTCACCGCCGGACGGACGAACATCATACGGATCGCCGTTGTAGAAGCCTGTATATGTATTGGCAATATATCCGTCGACTGCGACCACAATCACAGCATGCGTCGCCACGAAGCGACAGATCTTCGGCACCGTGTCTTCGCCATGATCGTAATCTTCTAACGTGTAGCGATCGCTGTGGCCGTGCAGGTAATAGATGACGGGATAGCGAGTGGAAACCGCGCTGTAGTTGGCCGGCAAAAAGATGCGATAGTGACGCAGGCCGCCAAACACCGTGGAGTGAAATGTTTCGTCGCGAAATTCCGCTGTGCCTGCCGGACAATGCAGCACGGTATCGGGAGATGTCCTGGACGCGTCGATCTCTTCAGCGGTTTTGGTGTTCGGTGAGGACGCGGTCTGCGCGCGCAAGCTTGCGGCAGGAAGCAGTAGAACGCCGCAGCCACACGCAAGCATGAGCATCGAGACGAGTGCCCACGCATTTCTCCACAGATTTTGACGGCGGTCGCTGCGCCTGCTCATGTCTTCGCCTTTCATGGTTGCGTCATTTCTTATGAGTTGCGGGCTTGGCTGCAACTGGCTGCGGCACCGGCAATTGGTCGATCAACCACTGAACCATTTCCCGCGCGCCACTGAAGTTGTCGTACTCGGAAGGCAGGTTGTGATTGTGCCCATCCACATATTCGTTGTAGACCCAGGGATCGACGACGGCCAGCACAGTGCCTTTGCCATATTCCGCGCCCGCCATCATGATAGTGTCCTGCTCTTGCAGCAGAGAATACGCCGGCTTGCGTACAGAAATCGTGCAGGTATCTTTCATGTAGAAAATATGAGAACCGGGGACAACAGGAGAATCGCCGCTAACTGCAATGCGACCGGCTTGAAGATCGTCGCCAACCACGTGGTGGACCAGCACATTATTGAAGTGGATGCCGAACTTGTCGGCCAGCAGATCCAGGTGATCGATGTCGGCATTCGGTCCGTCGTTTTCCATCATCACGAGCACGCCGCCCTGTTTCACCCAGGCCGCAATCTGCTCGGCATCCGCGGGCTGGACATAATGTGGATTTGGATTCTTCGACGGAATGTCGGGCGAGATGATCATGTAGATCTGGGCGTGCTTCAGATTCTGCACCGTCGGCGCGCTATACAGAGTCGCGGTCGCGACACCATTGCTGCGAAACACATGTCCCAGGAAAGAGAAGCCGCTGTTCGATTGGTCATTCCACTTGTAGTGAAAATATTCCTTCTGCCCGGCAGCATTGGTACGCTGCTGGCTGTTGAACCAGGCATCCATCATCACCGTCGCGCCTTCGCCGAACAGAGCGGTGGGCGCTAAATCCATTTCGCTGCTGGCCAGCAGAAACGCGCCCACTCCCCTGGGATCGCCGGTTAGCCTGGGCACGCTGATGTAATAGGCATAGCTGCCGTCGTTGTGCGCGTTCCCGCCCAGCGCGGTTCCAGACACGGTGTCACTGATGGTGAGCGAACCATTGGGATTGTTCTGCACGAAATGTTGCAGGATGCCGCGATACCCTCGCGCCGCGTTGCGCGCGTAGCTGGGCGGCAAGTATCCCAGCCGTACGCCCTTGGCGAAAGCATAGGTAAACATGCAAGCGGCAGACGACTCGAAATAATTTCCCTTGGCCTGCGGCTTGTCGAGTACCTCATACCAAAGCCCGGTGCCCGGATCCTGCACCTTGGCGACGGCCGCAGCGGTGCGATTCAAAATTGCAATCAGCTGGGCGCGGCCGGGGTCGTCCGCCTTGTAATACGGCAGCGTGTCGACCAGCGCCATCAGGTACCAGCCGGTGGCGCGGGCCCAAAAACTTGGCGAATCTCCCGTGGTCTTATCCGCCCATGGCTGCTGCTTCGACTCATCCCAGCCGTGATATAAAAGGCCCGTCCTGGGATCGCGCGCGTGCTGGTCGATCAAGCTGAATTGCCTGGTGATGTCGGCAAAATCTTTCGGCTCCTGAAACATCGAAGCATATTCCGCATAGAACGGCTCCGCCATATATAACCCATCCAGCCACATCTGGTTCGGCGTCTGGCCTTGATGCCAAAATCCTCCGGAAGCGGTGCGCGGCTGGGAGGCAAGCTGTTCGCGGATGCGCCTGGCGGCTTTGTAATATTTTGCGTTCTGCGTCACTCCATAGAGCATCAGCAGTTGCTTTCCGAGCAACACGCTGTCCAGGCTGTCATCTTTTGCCTGGTAGGTTCGGATGGATCCATCCTCCGCAACAAATGGATCCACGGCTGCCTTGACGTAGTCGTAGTATGCGGCGTCAGCGGAGTTGTGCCAGACCGCATCCATGCCATTGAGCACCGTGCCCAGGCGATAATCCCATTTCCACTCACCCTGATCCGTCGAGTAGTGGCCATGGGGCCAATTCTGCATGACCGATTGGGCCATCTGCTGCGACAAAGGAGTGGTTGCGGCCTGCGCGTTGTTTGCAGCGAACGCGATTGCGACCATCATGCAGGCTGTGGCAAATCGCGCTACAAATTTTGAGGCTGGAGATTGTAACGTTACGATTTGGCGTACAAAGCTATTGGCAGAAATTTGGAAGAAACGCATGGTCGTTCTCTCCTGATGCAACGAGCCCGGCAAGCCTGCGCTCTACGCTGCAGACTGAAACACTGCCGGCTGGGATGGAATGCTGATACGCAGTACAGGCTACTCCACGAGACGCGACGGCGCCACATACGCCGAGGAGTTGCCGGCGCTATTTGAATCTTTCCAGCACTTTTTCCGCGTTCTCGCCTTCGAGCCACGCGCCGTGATTCGCTTCAGAATTACGAAACTCCGGAAGGCTGTCCGCCGGCATACTCGGAGTCGATAGATGCTGTTGGGTCGTACTGTAAGCCTGCTTCACCACATCCGGCAGGGTCGCAAGCTGATCCTGAATACTCTTTTGAATGGTGGCGACAACTTCAGGATATTTGGCCGCACAATCATAACTCTCCTTGGGATCGTCGACGAGATTGTAGAGCTCAGGATGGCGCAGCGTGTAGTTGATGCGACCCTGCGTCGGAGTTGGCATAAATATGGGTGTGTTGGCGCGCGCGATGTGCAGCTTCCACTGTTTCCAGCGCGCGCATTGAATGTTCCATCCTTCAAACGAGAGCAAGGCCTGACGGTCGACTGCGTCTTGCTGACCGGTCAGCAGCGTCCAGATATCGCGGCCATCGAGCGGATACGCGGGTAATTCGCCATGGGATAGGGCCGCCACTGTAGGCAGAATATCCATGTGCGACGCCAGCGCATTTGTCACGCGACCTTGGGGCAGGGTGCTGGGCATGCTGACAATCATGGGGATTCTGACGCCACCTTCATACACGCCGCCCTTGCGGCCGCGCAGATTGCCGGTACTTCCCTGAAACCAGGGGCCATGATCGCTGGTGAAAAATACCAGGGTCTTCTCACGCTGACCATTCTTCTCCAGCGCTCGCAGGATTTCTCCGACACTCCAATCAATCTCCTCGACTACGTCGCCATACAGTCCCAGGCTGGACTTGCCGTGAAACGACGTCGATGCGTGAAGCGGAATGTGCGGATACGAGTGCGCCATGTAGAGAAAGAATGGCTTCGGGTGCGACTGGCTGACGAACTCGACGGCCTTCTGGGTGTATTGCTGGGTCAAGGTCTCTCGGTTGGCTTCCTTCTCCACGATGCTTGAGTTGTGCAGCAGTGGCAGCGGATCCATATCGACGCTATAGGGGACACCGAAGAATTCATCGAAGCCGCGCTGGGTGGGCTGGTATTGCGGCAAGTCGCCGAGGTGCCATTTGCCAATCGCGAGGCTGGCATATCCGGCGTTGTGCAGTACGTTCGCGGTGGTCATGGCGTCGAGAGACATGCCAGTGTCACTGAGAGGGCCAAAGGCGCCGGTTGCGCCGACCCGCGTTGGGTAGAGGCCGGTGAGCAGTGCGGCGCGCGAGGCCGAGCACAGGGCGATGGGGGTGCAGTGATGAGTGAGACGCACTCCCTGGGCAGCGAGACGATCGATGTTGGGCGTGGCTAATTTCGAGCCATAGCACCCCAGGTCGCCATACCCAAGATCGTCGCAAATGATGACGATGATGTTCGGCCGATCGGGCTTCGACGTCGCGTGGCGACGCGAGGAGTCTGCCTCTGCGCCGGAGGCTGGGTCAAATGTTGAAGCGGCCAGTGAAGCTCCAGCAGTGAAAAGAAATTCCCTGCGATCCATTACCTGTCCGAAGAGGAATGAGATCGGCACCGTGCGCCGTCGCTGGTAGTGTAGCGCACGCAACAGCCGCTTCGAAATGGAGCAGAGAGCGGCGAGAAGCATGAAGCCGCGCAGCCGTTGCTCGGCTCATCTGCGAAATTTGCCGTGGTGAATTGATTGTGTTCAGGTTAGGATTTCCTCTAGATTGCGCCTCTTTAAAGGAGCCTATGTTGTTAAACACAGATCAAAACATCTATCTCGTCGTGCTATGGGTCTTCTTATCGATAACGTGTCTGGTTTTGCTGAATCGAATTTGGGCGCCCAGCCGACGCCGGGTGCACAACGATGTGATCGGATGGCAAATTTCAATTATTGGAACGATCTACGCTGTGATGGTCGGCTTTATGCTGTATGCAGTTTGGGCTAACTACCAGGCGGCGGAGACAAATGCCAACAGCGAGGCGAATGCGCTGATCAATTTGTTTCGTTCCGCAGATGGCCTGGCGCAGCCTCAGCGAGATCAGATTCAGCAGGCGGCGCGACACTATGCCGACATCGTTATTACGCAGGAATGGCCCGAGATGGACAATTTGCAGGTGCCACTCGCCGGCAAACAGTACATTATGCAACTGTGGGCGGTAATGACTCACACGGCTGCCACGAGTTCTTCCGAGCAGACCAGCCTGAACGAGGCGATGTTGCAACTCAGCAATCTGACGGAGCATCGACGTGTCCGCATTTTGGAAAGCGAGACAAAAATGCCCACAATTCTGTGGGCAGTTCTGGTCGCTGGTGGGGTGATTGTCATAACATCTTCATGCCTGATTGGCAGCGAGAACCTCACCCTTCATTTTGTACTTATCCTGGCGCTGAGCCTGCTTGTCTCGATGGCATTGGTTGCGATTGCAGACATCGATCAATCTTTTCAGGGCGGAGTACACATCAGCCCTATCGCCTTTGTAAGAGCCCAGGAGAGCATGCAGCCGGCTCGGCCTGCGGCACAATAAAATTGAACAGACAAAAGCCGCGTCCTGGAGCAGGATGCGGCTTCTGAAAATTTCGGATTCGGCGGAGCGTTTATTTGGAGCGAGTGGTATCGGCTTCGCGCAGACGGGCTGCCTTGCCGCGCAATGCGCGCAGATAGAATAGCTTGGAGCGGCGCACACGGGCCGAACGGATTTTTTCGACCTTTTCGACCACTTTGCAGTGCAGCGGGAAAATGCGCTCGACGCCCTGGCCGAAGCTCATCTTGCGAACGGTGAAGCTGCCTTCCGCGCCATTTTTGCGGGCAATTACGATGCCTTCAAAGGCCTGCACGCGCTCTTTGTCGCCTTCTTTAATTTTTACCTGGACGCGAACCGTATCGCCGGGGCCGAAGTTGGGGAGATCGGTGCGTTGAAGCTTGGCAGCGAGACGCTGCATGACGGGATGGATCGACATAAAAGGTTCCTGCTCTAGTTGAAAAATGGAATATGACGCAAAACACTAGTGTACATGGAATCAGCGGTTTCGTCTCGTTTTCAAGGTTCAACTACCTCTGCCGGCAGCTCTTCGGTGACAGGAGTTGGCGGGCCGGATAAAGGAAGGATCACGGTAAAAGTGGTTCCGCTTTTGCCCACCGCGGTGCGACTACGTACATGCATGCTGCCGCGATGTTTGTCGACGATTCCAGCGGATACCCACAACCCCAGCCCGGTTCCAACTTCTCCTTTGGTGGTGAAGAAAGGCTCATAAATTCTTCTGCGAACATCGGGCGGCATGCCGTGCCCGGTGTCGGAAATCGTGACTCTGACTCCGGGTTCTTGATGCCGCCAATCGGTGACAGGCCGCACTCGCAGCCGCAGTCTTCCACCCGTGGGCATGGCGTCGGTTGCATTCCCCACCAGGTTGGCAAACAACTGTCGAATCTCCCCCGAATAGCAGACCAGGTGCGGGCAATCTAAGGCTTCCACATCGGCCTGAATCTTGTTGCGGGCCAGCTTGCCTCGATACAGCGTCAGCACTGAATCCAGCAACTCCACGACGTCAGTGGCTACGGCCGAGGATTGTTGTTTATGGAACCGTAGTGCCTGGCTGGCGATCTGCGAGACTCGTGCCAGTTCCTCCTCGGCCGATCGCAGGTATCCAGATGTCTCTTCATCGACGGCGGAAAGGCGCGCCAGAAAGATGAGATTCATCACCGCTTCCAGCGGATTGTTGATCTCATGCGCAATCGATGCGGCCAGCCTTCCTACGACTGCCAGCTTTTCTGCCTGGCGCAGGCCGCTCTCGGCCTTCCGCTGGGCGTCGATATCGGTATTGGTGCCGAACCAGCGAACGATTCTTCCCGATTTATCTCGCACCGGCGATGCCAGAGTGAGAAACATTCGGAAATCACCGTCCGCGCGACGCAGAGGGAACGTCATTTCAAACGGCGTTCCGGACTGCAAGCAGTCCTTGTATTTCGCGACCACGGCGGGAAGCAAATCCGGATTGTGCACCGAACGCCAGCCCCAGCCAGCCATCTGCTCAAAGGATGTGCCGGTGTACTCATACCAGCGCCGGTTGTACCAAACGATGCTGCCGTCGGGATTCGCCATCCATGCCAGCTGCGGAATCGAATCTGCCAGGACGCGGAACTGCTCTTCGCGGGTTTCAAGATCCTGCCGCGTGCGTACCTGGTCTGTCACATCCACAGCATGGGTCAGAATTCCATCGGTCTGACCGTCGGGACCGCGATGCGGCTGGTAGACAAAGTCGAAATATGCATCCTCTTCATCGCCGGTAGGTCCACGCCGCAGCCGTGCCATCACCTCTTTTCCGATGAATGGAACTCCGGTGCGATATACCTCATCCATCCAGCCAATGAAGGGTTGATCCTGCAACTCCGGGATGGCCTGCCGAATCGGCTTACCGAGAATGTCTGTCGCGCAAGAGCGGCCGATCCATTGAATGTATTGACGGTTGGCCAGGGTGATGTGATGTTCCGGACCGTTGGTGACAAGGATGCCTGCCGGGGCGTTCAAAAAAAGTTCACGAATCTGGCTGCGTTCGGCCTCCGCGGTTTCCCGCAACTGCCTTTCACGCTCAACCGTGTCCGCCTCCCAGATGATATTCGCAACCTGATCCGCCACCTGGACGTAGAACTGACGGTAGGGGTCATCCAGCCGCTTTCGAACGCTGATACCGGCCAGCAAAAATCCAATGGGCTCGGAGGTGTTGACCGGCATAATCGGCACTGCAATCGCCTGCTCCGGACCCAGGCCCCAGGGAGATTGCGCCAGGGGGTCCAGCTTGACGGAGTTCAGGTCCAGCATGCAGCTCTTGCCGCGGGCCACTGCCAGCAGACGCTGCCAGCCTTCGGCTTGAAGATCGATTTTGGTTGGAAAATTTGGCGGCCCTGTATGTGCGATCAGCTTTGCCTGGGTACGTTTCGCGTCAAAAAGATAGATCACGGCAAAAGGAAGATCGTAAGGATTGGCTGCCATCACCTTCACAGCGGCGATGCAGGCGTCGTGCGAGTTGCGAGTTTGTGTGCCGAAGACAGAGGCCAGATCCCGCAAGGTGTGCAGGCGACGTGCTCCTACCACCTGCTCGGTGGTTTCAATTACCGGAGTAAAAACGCCGCCGACCCTGCCCGACTCATCCCGAATCGGGCTATAGGAAAAGCTGAAGTAGCACTCTTCGGCGTAACCACCGCGTTCCAGTAGAAGCAGCAAGTCCGTAGAGACTGTCGCTTCTCCACGCTCGATGACCTGCTCAAGCATTGGCCCGATAATGTTCCAAATCTCCGGCCACACTTCGCGACCCGGGCAACCCAGAGCCCATGGGTGCTTGATGCCGATCAGCGGCTGATAGGCATCGTTATAAATTTTTACCAGCTCCGGTCCCCACCAGATCAGCATGGGGAAACGCGAGTTCAAACAGGTGCTGACGGAAGTCTTGAGGCTTTGTGGCCATTTCGAAATGGGGCCCAGAGGCGTTTTCGACCAATCGAGGGCCCGCACACGCGCGCCCATCTCTCCGCCGCCGGCAAGAAAGTCGAGCTCCACCGCGGTTTTGGCCGGGCTCATCCCGGATTGCTCAGGTGTCATGGCGCATCTCATCCAACAGAGCGCGGTCCTCATCCGTCAACGCGGCATCGACTAAAAGATCCGGGCGATTTTGCAGCGTCTTCGACAGCGATTGCTTGCGACGCCAGCGGCGAATGTCTTCATGATTCCCGGAACTGAGCACCGCAGGCACCTCCGCTCCGCGATACTCCGGCGGACGAGTGTAATGAGGATAATCCAGCAGCCCGCCAGAATCGCAGGTTGATCGCGGTTGAGGTCTCTCCGACGACACGCCCCCGCGGGCTGAATTGTCCCGGTCAGGCGCCGCGAAATCGGCCGAGAAGCTTTCAAAGCGCGCGGAATCTTCATTCCCCAGCACTCCGGGCAACAGCCGGGTCACGGCGTCCACGATGACCGCCGCCGCCAGTTCTCCGCCGGAGATCACATAATCGCCGATTGAGAGCTCCATATCGGCGAGCCGATCATTGACTCGCTCGTCTACGCCTTCATAACGGCCGCAAAGGAATACGATCCTGTCCACGCGCGACAGATCTCGAGCCACTGCCTGGGTGAAGGATTTGCCTTGCGCGGAGAGCAGCACGACCCGCTCCTTCGATATATCGCGCACATTTTTTTCCGCGATTGCAAGCGACTCGACAGCGCGAAACATGGGCTCGGGCTTGAGCACCATTCCCTCACCTCCGCCAAAAGGACGGTCGTCGACGGTTTTATGCCGGTCGGTCGTGAAGTCGCGCAGATTGTGCATGCGCACGCGAACCCGATCCTCCGCAATAGCGCGCGCCAGGATACCAAACCCGAACGGGCTTTCAAAAAACTGCGGGAATACCGTGATGATGTCGAACTGGATTGCCTTCGCCGTCACTGTTTCTGCCTGCGCCATTGGCTTGCTTCAGCCGTTTTGCTTCCACTTGATGTTGCATCCGATGCTGGGCTGCTGCTCTGTGGCCACGGGCCTGCCTGCCAGCACCTGCTCCAACGCGGCACGCAGATCGCGACCATCCACGGCAACATCATTTCCAGGACGGCTGCCGTCCAGCTGGCCTCGATAGACCAGATTCTTGTCGGCATTGAATAAAAAGAAATCCGGGGTGCAGGCAGCCTCATAGGCGCGGGCCACTTGCTGCGTCTCATCGAACAGGTAAGGAAATTGAAAGCCCTGCTGTTCCGCCTGACGACGCAATCCGGGCGGCGCATCGTCGGGATAGGTGTCCGCATCGTTGCTGCTGATGGCGACCATGCCGATGCCACGACTTGCGTAATCGCCGCCTAACCGTCCGAGCTCGGGGTTCACATGCTGCACAAAGGGACAATGAGCGCAGAGAAACATCACCAGCAAGCCTCGTGGCCCAAACGCCTGATCGCGCGTGATCGTCTTGCCGGAAACAACATCGGGCAGCGAGAAATCCGGCGCTGTTGTTCCTAGCGCAAGCATGGTAGAAGCCGTACGGGCCATCGATCCTCCTTTAACGCTTACGGGGTTAGGATGCGGCGAGTTCTGCGGGTGATTGTTCCTATCCTAACGCGGAACGGTGCAAGGATCAGCGTAAACGATATGGCGTTGAAGATATGAAAATCTGAAGGTCGATCTCAAGCAGAGTGAAAAAAATTGTTCCGCGGTGATTCACTGCGGGTTGGCGGGTGGTGCACTTTTCTTGCTGAATAAATGTTTCATCTTACCCACGATCGTGGACGCGTTGCGGTGCATCAGTCCGCTGACATCTGCAGTAATTACGGGATCGTTCGCGGTACCTGTCACCCGCATGGGTACTCCCTGGGCAGCTTCCTTTTGGGCGTCAGGCTTTCCGAACTGATTCATTCTGGTCATCAACCCCACGCCCACCTTTCCTGCTCCGTGAGCATTGGCGACCTTAGCAAGCAGGCGAAATGAGAGTGCACCCGAGGGCGATACGGTTCCTTTACCCGTGGAACGTCCCAGCCCCAGAATTGTGCCGTCAATATTTTGGACCTGAATGCCCGCGTTGCTTGCCTGCAGATTGAACTTCATGCTTTGGATGGTCGTGGTACTTCCGGTTTTGACCCCTCCCAGGGCAGCGACGCCCTCGATTTTCGATCCCAGATCGAAGTTAACCAAGCGAGCGCTCTCCAGATCTACCGGTCCAGTGATCGTCAAATCGTTGGCCGCGCCAGTCATGTCTAATCCCAGTGTGAGCGTCCCGCCCTTCAGTTGCGATCCATTCGGCAATTTCACACCGGCGGCCGTCATCAGCGATTGCAGTTCGTCGATCGGCACGCCTGCGGCTGTCAGTTTCAGATCGATCCATGGATCTTCGCCAGCCAGCCGGTAGTTCCCGCTCAACTGAATCGTGCCCGTTCCCAGTCCGATGGAGGCCTGCTGCACTTGTCCGGTCTTGTCGTCCATCTGATGGGTGATGTCATACTTCAGATCAATCGGCTGGGGCGAAGGGACGCCGGTTTTTCTCAACTGCAATCCTTGCATGTGCAGTGTGCCGCTACTGTGCACGGTATTTCCATCGGAGGTGGCATGAGCGGTTATGTTCGCCACCATGGAAATTCCCGCGTTGGGATCGAGAAATCCGGCCGCCACGGGGTCCAGATGCTGCATCGTGATGTCAACATCTGCGGGCGTTTTCGCTGCATTCATCGTATTTATCGGGCCGATGTTTCCCTTTACCAAGACAACACCATCACCGGGAAGGGTGGCTCCCAACTCAAAAGGAAAACGCTGTGCCAGCGCGAAATTCTGCAGCGCGAGATGGACGTGCTCGTACACCAGCGGCGGTCCGCTCGCAGGCAATGTCTCCACC
>JAZKAG010000226.1:718-2486 GCA_040389265.1 Acidobacteriota bacterium | reverse complement strand
CTCGGCAACGGCGCCATCACCACCGGCAGCGATCTCGTCCTGCAGGCGGCGCAATGTTTCAAAGTGGTTCACACGCTGCTCATAGGTCTCCCCTACGCCGAACATCATGGTCGCAGTGGTTCGCATTCCCAGTTGATGGGCTGTTCGATGCACCAGCACCCACTCCTCAGTGCCACACTTTAGTCGCGCAATTCTGTGCCGCACCTCGTCGTCCAAAATTTCCGCGCCACCACCCGGAATGGAATCCAGGCCCGCATCACGCAACCGTGCAATCGTGTCCCGCACGGAGAGTTCGCTATATTCCGCAATCGCCAGAATTTCCGATGCGGAAAAACAATGCAGCCAGATGGAAGGGAAGCGCTGCTTGATACCGGTCAACAATCGCTCGAACCAGTCAATCTTCAAATTAGGATGCAGGCCGCCCTGCATCAGCACACCGGTTCCACCCATCTCCACGGTCTCGCGTATCTTTGCGTAGATCGTGTCGAAGTCGAGGATGTATCCCTCGGCCGCCAGTTTTCCTTTCAGCGGGCGATAGAAGGCGCAGAAGGTGCAATATTCCGTGCAGAAATTGGTGTAGTTAATATTGCGGTCGATGATGTAGGTGACCACGCCCTCCGGATGCAGTTTGCGCCGCACCGCATTGGCTTCCATGCCCAGCCCAATCAAATCGTCCGACTCAAATGCGTCCAGAGCCTGCTGTCGCGTAATCCCCATGGCTTTAGTCTACCGCTCTGCCGGCTGTGACAGGCGGGTTGCAGGACTTTCCTGTCCCGTGGTCCAGAAATTATGGTTTGCTCAAAAACGCTGGAGTCCCAGCAAACCCACTATCTTACTCCTCTTCCGTTCCCTTGATTTGCGACGCGGAATTCTCCGGGGATGGGTGCGGAACCGCTGTTGACACGGGCTTCACAGCAGGAGCAGGCGCTTTTCGGCTTTGCATTTTGCGTACGTCATCCGGGTTCGAAACCCCGAAAATTGAAAGTGCGCGACCGATTTTGCTGAAGAATCCATTGGACATTTCACGCCCTCTCTCGTTTGATAGTGTAGTACGGGGCCATACAAAGTCGAGGCGACGACCAACACTCGCCCAGCGTAGCTGCATCGAATTTTCCAGGAAACCCTAAAATGATGCGAATTCAAGTGAAAAACTCCCGACGCTTTAGCCAGATGACTTCGATATTCCCGTGCCTGCTCTTCGCAGGTTGCTTACTTCCCGCTTTCCCAGTCCGCGCCGCCGCCGCTCCAGCCGCCGGACCGGACGTTCTGGTTTTTTCCAACGGCGACAAGCTCACAGGAAAGCTGGATCACGAGGCGGGAGGTACCATCTACTTCACCAGCGACGAGGCCGACAAAGTTGAAGTGCCCTGGGCCAAACTGAAAGCGCTGCACACCGGGGAGCCGTTCGCGGTTATCGAAACCGGGGTGCCGGTCGGCCGCAAAAAGGCCAATACTAACGTTCCCGTCGGCAACATCTCCATTGAAGGCGACACGCTCACCGTCGCCACACCAGGGGGCTCGCGACAGATCCCAGTGAAGAGCATTGCCTACCTTGTGGATCAATCGACCTTCGATAAAAACGTCAATAAGAAGCAAGGCTTCACCGAGGGGATTACCGGTGCCATTACAGCAGGCGCCAGCACCGTCAATTCCACCCAGAACAGTGTCAGCATCAACAGTGGAGTGGTTCTTGCCCGCGCAGTTCCTCCCGTTAGCTGGATGCCGCCGCGGCAGCGCACGCTGTTGAATTTCAACAGCAATTACGGCA
>JAZKAG010000226.1:0-708 GCA_040389265.1 Acidobacteriota bacterium | reverse complement strand
CAGCCTAATACTCCCACGGTGAAAACCAACATCGTGCATGGCGGCATTGAAGAGGATATGTACCTCAGGCCGCGCTTCTATCTGCTGGTCCAGGGCATGTGGGATCACAATTATTCCCAAGGTCTGGATTTACAACAGCTTTACGGCGGCGGCGCCGGCTTTACCGCCATCAAGGATGCGAAACAGGAACTGGACGTCACCGCCATCATTGACTACACCAAGCAGTCGTTTTCCGGGACCGATACCACGGCCGCCTACACCAACAACATTATCGGCTCCAGTTTCGGCGACAACTATGTCCGCACATTTCCAAAGAAAATCGTGTTGACCGAGGTGGCGGCGTTCAACCCGGCGTGGAACACTCCGTCAGACTATTCGGCCAACATTTCTGCCGGCGCCACTTTCCCTCTTTATAAGAATTTCGGTTTTTCACTGGGCGTAGTGGACAGCTATTTGAACGATCCGCCTCCGGGCTTCAAAGGAAATTCCGTGCAGTTCAATGCCGGCCTGACCTATTCCATTCAGCACTAGGTGTCTCAGATGGCCGAACGACACAACGGAGGCCAGGTGTATTCTCAGTGAAACTGCCAGGCAAAAATGAAATCCCTTTTGAGAACCCTCGCCGTTTCGCTGATGTTCTGCTGCCAACTCGCTGCTAGTCAAAACGCAGCCAACGTATCGCAGGCGTCGGCTCCGCAGAATGCCTGC
>JAZKAG010000225.1:0-4042 GCA_040389265.1 Acidobacteriota bacterium | reverse complement strand
GTAATCTTCCCACGGATCGACTCCATGCAGAGTGGTGGCTACGCAGTGCACGCGTGCAGGCATTGATCGCAGGAGAAGGTCTGCCACAATATCCGATAAATGAAACTATTACTGTTACATATTCTCGGACAGGCTCGGGGGATACACTCCATTCGCTTCCCCCGCTAGCGTTAGAATCATTACTGAAGCTCCGGCGTGAATTTATTACGGCTTTTTCAGCAGGGCACAGCGTGTTGCGATTTAAAAATCTGTCTGGCGAATCGGCGTGCTACCAGTTGGGTGAGTGGAATGAATCCAGCGAGAGCGTCGACAGATAAAGCAGTCGAGATTCGAGCACGGATTTGGGCGGGTGCAAGCGCAATCGAGGGCTTGGAGGTTTTGCGTGAAAATTGAAAGTGTAGTTTTGCGGGAAATACGGATGCCGTTGCTGCAACCGTTTGAAACCAGTTTTGGGCGCACCACGGAGCGGCGGATCCTGCTGGTGGAAGTGCAGTCCGACGGGGTTACCGGATGGGGAGAGTGCACCGCGGGAGAGCATCCCAGTTTCAGCGGAGAGTGTACCGACACCGCATGGCTGATGCTGACCAACGAATTGATCCCGGCATTGCTGCAAGCGGAAATTGATTCGGCTGGGTCGTGTCCCAAGGCGATGAGTCATGTTCGCGGCAATCGCATGGCGAAGGCGGCGCTGGAAAACGCGGTGTGGGACGCGGAAAGCCAGCAGTTGGGAATTCCGCTGGCGGAGTTGCTGGGTGGAGTGCGGAAAAAGATTCCGTGCGGAGTTTCGCTGGGCATTCAATCTTCAACCGAAAAGTTGATGGATATTATTGAAAGCGAATTAGCCGCGGGTTACCAGAGAATCAAGCTGAAATGTAAACCGGGCCACGATGTGCTGATGTTTGAAGCCGTGCGTAAGCGCTGGCCCAAGATTGTGCTGAGCTGCGATGCAAACGGCTCGTACCGGTTGAAGGATCAGGAACTTCTGCGGTCTTTTGACATTTTCAACTTGCTGATGATCGAGCAGCCACTATGGCATAACGACTTTTATTTTCACTCGCTGCTGCAGCGTCAACTGGAAACTTCGATCTGCCTGGATGAGTCAATCCGCAATCGGCGCGACGCGTTGGCTGCCATCGAAATGGAATCCTGCCGAATCATCAACATCAAATTAGGTCGTGTAGGCGGTTTTAGCGAGGCGATCCGCGTCCATAATGTAACAGCGGAACGCGGCATTCCCGCATGGTGCGGAGGGATGTTGGAAACCGGAATCGGCCGCTCCCACAATATTGCGCTTTCGTCGCTGCAGAATTTTACTTTGCCCGGAGATGTTTCCGCGTCGGCGCGCTATTGGGAAGAAGATATTATCGAGCCAAATGTGGAAGTCTCCCGCAAGGGGGAAATTACCGTTCCTCAAATTGCCGGTCGTGGGTTTGAGGTGAAGCGTGAGCGAGTTGAGAAGCTGACCGTTCGTAGTGAACGTTTGCACGCACGCAATAAAGCACACGCGGAGCCTGCTGCTGTGGTCAAGGCGCGCGCCTGACGGTTGATTGAGTCCCATCTGGATTTATCGCGGGGCTCTGGATCAGGGTTCATCAGATTTCAGCGGTGCGATGGCCGGCATACCGAGCAGCCACGCAATTGCATCCGTATACTTCCACTCGGGCGGCACGGGGTGGTAGTCACTCGCAGTCTCGTCGACATTGATATGCAGTGACTTCAGCATCAATTCTTTTCCGTTAAGGTTGAGCGCCAGGTGTGCAAGCTGCCAGCCGCAGTCCGGAGTCCTGGACTGCTCGATACGAATGGCGCCACCGGGATACAGCGTACCCAGGATCCCCCAGCCGTAGTCCACCTCGCGGAACAAGTGACCTTCAATTCGAACCACGCGCAGGTCGGAGGGGTCGATCCATATCTCCCCGCGAATACCCTGCAGGATCCGGGATTCCAAGGTAGGCGGACTAAAATGTGGATCGGGGGTAAAGCTCACGCGGATTGCGATGCCATTCGGCGTCTGCGCAGAACCCTCATACCGATTCATGTAGGCATCCGGCAACAAGCGCATCACGGCGGTCAAGCGAGCCGCGTCACGCTGTTCATTGTGAAGCCGATGTTGTTGCGCGGCTGGATCTGAGGCAAGTGCGCGCAATCGTAGCAGTTCCGTTTCTGTTTGCGTCGCATTCAGCGGCTGGTTGTGGAGCGCGACCAACCGGGCCACTCCACCCTGTTTGGTTTCAACCATCTCTTTGGTGGTGTCGGTATTCCTTGTCTTCTTTCTCAGCAGATATCGCGCCGGGGGACGAACGCCGTAGGAATGTTTCAGCTCATTGTCGATCGCAGCCCGCACCAGGGCGTGGGGATCGGACTTCGCCAGATCCCACGAAGACGTTGCAGTGTCCGGCACAGCTTCGGCGCGACTCGTGCTCCCTATACAACCACATGCCAAAAGAGCGAGAAGTGCGCACCGTAAAATGAACGGGGGCTCACGGCGGCGGTTCTCCGGCCGACCAGAACGGAAGCGCGTTGCCAATGCCTGCCTAGATCTCGACTGCAGGGCGGCCACGGCAGAAGGTGTCATTTCACTGCGGTCAGGCATCGTCAAGTGCAATCTCACCTCAGGTTTTTACAGTTTACGATATACATTGAAGACAACAAATCATTGTGAGCCGGCGGCTGTTCGTCCCAGGATCGACAGGATGAAACATCAGAGGTCAAGGTTGCCGATTAGCTCTGACGGCGGATGGAAAGTGGAGATGAGATCAACATGAGCCCATTGTTTCAGCGTGCCTCGGGACAAAAAGAGCCAGACGGCCAGAATCAGCGATCTTCAGGCCCACGGGTGCCAAGACATTCCAGTGCGTGGATGAAAATTTTGGCACGCCTCAAAGCGGAGTCGGGCTTGGGCGTGCTGGATATTGGTCCTACATCCCCGAACAATATTAATTTTTTGACGAATTTGGGGCACAGCGTCTACATGGCCGATTTGGTGGAGGAGGCTGTCAAGCCGGATTGGTTCTTGCCGGGCGAAGACGGCGATGCACCGACATATGATGTGGAGAATTTTCTGGCGCGCCACATGGATTTTGGCAATCGTGAGTTTGACATTGTTCTTTTATGGGATGCGCTCGATTACATTCCTGAGCCGCTGGCGGACGCGATTTTGCGAAGGATGAACGTCGTCATGCGCGAACATGGTCAGGTGCTGGCATTTTTCCATTCTCGAACGACAGGGCCTGAGACCACGTTCTGCCGCTATCACGTGATGGATGGCGATACTATCGAGACGCAACCGGGGTCCAGCCACCCGGTTCTAAGGAATTACCAGAATCGCCAGATTGAGGCCCTCTTCCAGGAGATGGGCGCCTGCCGATTCCTGCTGGCGAAAGACAACACCCGCGAAGTGATTGTCACTCGCTAAACGTGAATGGAATTGTCTGCAACATGACCGGCCACTCGGCAAAAGAAACGGAATGAAGCGATGAACGGCGCGGGTGTAGTGGATGTCGCCATCGCAGGCGCCGGCATCATCGGACTTTCGCTTGCGTTGGAATTGCGGGAGCGCGGGCTTTCGGTTACGGTGATGGAGCGCGGGCAGGCGATGAGTTCCGCTTCCTGGGCCGCTGGCGGCATGCTGGCTGTCAATGATCCGCAAAATCCTGCTGAGTTAATGCCGTTGTGTGTACGCAGTGACGAACTGTATCCCGCATACCTGCAGCGAATAGAGTCGCTTTCGCGCCACCGCGTACCCATGCGCACCGATCGCACGCTCCAGGAGGTTACGCAGGCAAGCCATTCAAACCAGCATGCGACGGGGGCCGAAATCGCTCGGCTCGCGCCTGGTCTCAATCCGACGGATCACAGATTTGTCTGGCTGGAAGAGGGCAGTGTCGATCCTAACGATTTGCGGGAGGCGTTGCCCAGTGCTTTGCGCGCAGCAGGCGGAAATCTGCTGGAAGCCACCGAGGTGTTGGGCGCAAACAGTGTGGGCGACGGCGTCGTTGTACATACCAAGCACGGGCAGGTTTCGGCGGCGATGCTTGTGAAT
>JAZKAG010000224.1:2287-5892 GCA_040389265.1 Acidobacteriota bacterium | reverse complement strand
AACCCTGTTGGCGCAGAGCGGCGTGGAAGCGATCAATGTGCCCGATTCGCCGCGTGCCTCCGCACGTATGAGCGCGTTGAGCCTTTGTCTGCAGATCCAGCAGCAAGTTGGCATCGAGAGCGTGCTGCACTACACCTGCCGCGATCGCAACGTGCTGAGCATTCAGTCCGACCTGCTGGGAGCTGCCTCGCTGGGTCTGCGCAACATCCTTTGCCTGACGGGCGATCCGCCCAAGCTTGGAAATTATCCGGATGCTACGGCTGTATTTGATGTGGATGCCATTGGCCTAGTAAACATTGTTCGCAATCTGAATAGCGGTCTCGATATCGGCGGCAATTCGATTGGTGCGTCTACTGGATTTGCGATCGGCGTGGCGGCCAATCCCGGGGTGCCGGATCTGGACAATGAAGTGCGAAGATTTGCCTATAAGGTGGAGGCCGGAGCTGAATACGCCATCACCCAGCCGGTTTTCGATCTGCGGCTGCTGGAGGCGTTTCTGAAGCGAATCGAGCAATTTCAATTGCCGGTCATTGCCGGCATCTGGCCACTCGTCAGCTTGCGCAATGCGGAGTTTATGCGCAATGACCTGCGCGTCTTTGTCCCGGATGACATTCTGTTACGCATGCAACAGGCGGACACGCCGGAACTGGCGCGCGCGGAGGGCGTGAAAATTGCGCAGGAGATGCTGGTTGCGGCACGCGACATGGTGCAGGGAGTGCAGGTCAGCGCGCCCTCCGGCAGGTTTGAAGCGGCATTGACCGTGATGGAAAGCGTGCTGCCCACCAAGGCGAAGCAAACCGTCGAGTCGCCCGCGACAGGCCCGCTATCCAAAGCGCGAGAGGAAGCACAACAGGGAGTGAACGTTGGCAAGCTTTGAAGAATCTTTGAAGCAGTTGGAGACGATCATCTCTAAGCTGGAACGCGGCGACCTGCCGCTGGAAGAGTCGGTGCGATTATTCGAGGAAGGCGTCAAATTGTCGAATTCCTGCAAGGGGGATTTGGAGGCAGCGGAAGGCAAAATCCAAATCCTGCTAAAGCAAAAAGATGGCAGTCGCAAGTCCGATGCCTTCCGTGCCGGCGATGACTCCAGCGGCGAGTTGAAATAGTCGCTGCGGTTTCAAGCAGTGATCGCCGATCGCTGCCGCGACTTCGCACACCCCATAATTCCTCGACCAAACCTATTTGGCTGTGCTGCCCGATAGCTTCTGCATGCCAGGATTGCTCGACAGACTGAGTAAGTTGACGAAGATGCGATAGGCTCCGGGCACCCCTTCCGGTAGCTGGCGGTAGAACGCATACGCGTCGTAAACATAAAATCCTTGGCCATAGGAAGCGATCAGCAATCCACCTTTTTGCGGGTCCTGATTGGGATCATGCGTCTCCGTGGGTGCGACATAGTGGGGGTCCCAACTGCGCATGAATCCGTGACCGCGCTCTTCCACCCAGCCACTGAAATCCTTCTCAGTAATTTTGTTAGGCCACGCCAGCGCGGAATAATTTGGATTCAGAAAGGTCACGTGGGAATTTTCATCGATCACTTTTTCAGGATTGTCGCCAAGTTGAAATGGGTATGGGCCGGAGGTATCGCCTAATTCCGTCAGATTGTATTGGACGATAAGCGTGCCGCCATGTTGGACGTAATCGAGCAGCCGCGCATTGAAGGTCTTCAGCTCCGGACGAACGGCATAGGCGCGCACTCCAAGTACGATGGCGCGAAAACGACTCAGATCGCCTGTCGCTATATCCTGCGGAGAAAGAAACGTGGTCTGAATTCCTAATTGCTCCAGCGACTCCGCCAATCTATCTCCGGTTCCGGTCACATAGCCCACGGTTAACCCCGCCGGAATATGGATATCAAGTCCCGTCGTTCGATAGGTTGCGTCGCGATAGTACGGATAAGAACGAAGACCCGGATATCCCACCGAGATGGAGCCTGACGTGTAAGTATGGCCCTGGTAGGACGCGGCGGCGGTGATCCGGTAGGGTTTGGCGTCCACCTGTTTCGGTACCACTTCAAATTCAATGTTCTGTTCACCGTCATTTTGCTGTGTGGCGAACTCTGCCTTGGCTGGATTGGAGGTCCAGCCTTCTGGCATTTTCAGAGACACGCTGCCGGCTGCAGCGCCTTCAACCTCGCTGCGAACCTGGACGTGGATGGTGAACGATTTGCTCGTGAGTGGAACGATACCGGCCTTCGGCGACACCCAGACAGAAATTGCAGGCGCCACCAGCATGGGATCGAGTATGGGCCCGTAGCCGTGCACCGAATGCACGGTCTGCACCACTTGATACAAAACTATTTCCGCGTCGTTATACGCGAGTGTCGCCCTGGCGGCGAGCGGATAGGGCATCCACGAGCGGTTCAAATATTCCGGCTTCGAAACATCGTAGTAAGGCTGCTCCAGATTGGGGCGACTGAAGTATGGCCTGGTGATGGTTGCGTCGTCTGGGAGACTGACGGAGAATTTCGCATCCTGAGTATCGTTTGCACCGATCGAAGTTGGCATGGTGCCGACCGGAGCGAGTTTCCAATCCTTATCCGGCGTCGTCTCCAGGCGAACCTCCTTCACAGTGACTGCATCCGTTCCCTGATCGGCAAGATGCACGCTGACTTGAAACGACTGCCCCGGAATGGCGGACTGGAAAGTGTTCGAGCTGCCTCTGCCATAGTGGCCGCGTCGGGATCCGTCGCCGTTCGAAACCACCGCTTCCATGTTGAGGCCGAGCGCCTGGATAAGAGCAGTGTTGAATTGCACCTTCTTCACGCCAAGCTCGTGCAGCATGTTGTAGCGGGCATCTTCGGGCAACGGCCTCTGCTGGATTTGCTGCATCAGCGCTTCGGTCTCTGTTAATCCATGCGCGAGTAGCGGCGCAATCTTTTCCGGTGCGTCGATCGAGTAACTATGGATCGCCTGCTCAACGAGCGTGTTGATGGAGTTCAACTGGGCACGAATCCAGACCCCTTGGTCCGCGGGAGCATAGTCCGCAATGCCAGCAAGAGATGTATCAATTCCATCGAAGAAGGCTGAGTCCTTGCCTTTTCCGGTAACGCGCGACGCATACAGTCGGTAGGGCGATTCATCGGGACCTGGAGAAGGGATTCCGTGTCCGCCGTTCTGCGATTTTTGCTGGCCCCATCCTTCGGTGGCGATCTGCGAGTAGGAGAGGCCGGCGGCGGGATCATACTGGCCCGGTGGAATCGAAAGCGTTGGGGTCGGCTTGCCGTCGATCCAGGTATTGTTGATGTAATCACGAAAGCGCGCGGGCGTCCAGTGACCCGTAGCGTAAACAAACACGCCTTGGGAAGAAATCGTGGCGAACGGCGTCCGCACATACATCTTTAACGGGGCCCATGGACGAAGACCGGCACGGATTTGATCGGGGAACAATTTTGGATCGGCGGCAGCGTTGTAGACTTCCTGCGCCATCTGGCCGGCGACCTGGTGCTGCCCGTGACCGTCGGAAACATTGCCGGAAAAGACCGAGGTGACCACCAGTGGACGTGTCACGCGAACCACTCGAACCGAGTCGTAGAGGACGCGATCATAGCCCCACTTTTGCATCGCCTCCTCTTTGGTCTTGGTGAAACCGAAGTCGGCCGCGCG
>JAZKAG010000224.1:0-2277 GCA_040389265.1 Acidobacteriota bacterium | reverse complement strand
GCAGCCGATCCCGAAAGGTGCAGCGGAGGCCGTGAAGTCGGCCGCGCGCGACCAATATTGATGGACACCGTAGTAACGATCAGCTCGCAACAGTTCCTCGGTTCGAAGAACGCCGAGCTGGTCCCAAAAATCAGACGACATCACATTCTGGCCGCCTTCGCCGCGATTCAGCGTGAACAAGCTGGTATCAGCGCCGACGTCACGACTTTCGTAGGTGAGCACACCACCATCTTCATCATCCGGGTGGGCCGTGAACATGATGAGACTAGCCCGGGTATGCAGTTCGCGCAGCGTGCGCGACAGTGCGGCCGCACCGCGGTTCAGCTGAATCGCGCGCACGTTGGGATCTGGCTCAATCCTGGCTGAAGTCTGGCCGAAAGCTGGTATGGTGATCCATGCCACGCAGGCAAGCAGGGCGAATCCGACGGATTGTTGGGCAGAGCATCGATTCATTCGTGTGACCTTTGAGGATGAGAGAGTTGGAGCAGTTCTGCAATGACATGCGATGATGATTGGACACGGATTGGTGTTGGAACGATTCGCGGATTGGCGGGTATCCTCATCCTTTTCGCTCCTTCCATAATCTCAGACGCAGCACAGCTTCTCGAACCAAATTTCGTTTGATCTGCATGGAATCTTCGACCAGCTCGGCAGCAACCGCAGGCGGCGCTACCGGCCCCACCGGGCTGGTGCGCGGCATAGGGCTGACCACTGCGATCAATCTGAACGTGCTGAACATGATTGGGGTTGGCCCCTTCATTACGCTGCCGCTGATGGTAGTCGCGCTGGGAAACCGAGCCATCCTGGGATGGATCTTCGGAGCGATTCTCGCGCTGTGCGATGGCATGGTATGGGCGGAACTGGGCACTCGCTTTCCCGAGTCGGGCGGCAGTTATTTATATCTGAATCGCATTTATGGGGTACAGCGATGGGGACGCCTGCTCTCCTTCCTATATATATGGCAGTTGACGTTTAGCGCCCCGTTGTCAACGGCTTCAGGAGCGGTGGGACTATCGCAGTACGCGGCCTACCTCTGGCCGAAGCTGAATCTTTCCTGGTTCAACTCCGACATTGGACTTGGTGGCTGGTTTCATGTGCACCTGGCGGTGACATTGGGTTCCATCGTTGCGATGATGGCGTGCGGCCTGGCAACCTTTCTTATCTACAACGGCATTCAAGCAGTCGGGCGCATTTCGCGTGTGCTGTCGATTGGCGTCTTGTTGGCCATCGTTTGGGTCATCGTTTCCGGACTGTCTCACATGGGAGCGGCTAGTGCACACGCAGGCTCATTTACTGCGGAGCACGGTGTCGGGGGATTCAGCGCTGGACTGCTGATCGCCATCTATAACTACGGCGGTTACTACAACATTTGCTTCCTCGCGGGGGAAGTAAAAGATCCGAGACGGATCATCCCCCGCGCCATCTTCTGGTCCATTTTGATTGTCGCCAGCCTTTACGTGTTTCTGAATATCAGCGTGCTGCAGGTCATCCCGGTACATGAGTTTATGAAGCCAGGTGCGATCGCAACGCGCAGCTCAGTGATCGCGGTGGTTATGCAGCGCCTCTATGGAGCCTGGGCGGGCAAGGCCATGGCGGTGTTGATTGTGTGGACTGCGTTCGCGTCCGTGTTCGCAGTGCTGCTGGGATACTCTCGCGTACCCTTTGCGGCGGCGGTCGACAAAAATTATTTTGCCAGCTTCGCCACGCTGCATAAGACAAAACACTTCCCTACCGTGTCGTTACTGGTATTAGGTGCGGTATCTGTCTTCTTCTGCTTATTTCGGTTGCCGGATTTAATTTCGGCACTGATCATTACGCGCATCGTATTTCAGTTTTTATTGCAGGCAGTGGGACTGGTGGCGTTTCGAAATCGCCTCGGCGGCCAGCCGAATCCGTTCAAGATGCCCCTGTACCCTATCCCGGCGTTGCTGGCGATCGCGGGATTTCTATTTGTACTGATCCACGGCAAAAATCTCTCGAAAGAAATTGAGTTCGCCACGGGATTGTTGCTGACCGGCCTGACGATTTTCGCAGGACGTGCATTCATTGAAAAAGAATGGCCATTCAAGCGCAGTGCTACCTCGAGAGCCGGACAGGCTTGATCGGCAGTTAATTGTTGTTAAGGATTTTCGTGCTCGCTTCCCACAGTCCGTTCAGGTAGACAGCGCCAAGCGCGCGATCATAGAGGCCATAGCTAAAGTTGCCTTTTTCTCCCCAGATCATGCGGCCGTGGTCGGGACGAGCATACCCTTCAAAGCCGACTTCAGCGTAGGCGCG
>JAZKAG010000223.1:0-4971 GCA_040389265.1 Acidobacteriota bacterium | reverse complement strand
TCTGTCCGCCCGTCGTACTCAAGTGAGTAGATTTCATGACCAGCATACCTCTCGGTGGCCGACGCCTCGGCCTCAAGGTACCGAGTCAGGCGCTGCCCATCAAAGCGACCCTGAAATACCTCCGAATACGCCGCCGCCCCATTGGGACCACTGGGATCGTCCATGCGATGGATGGCAAAAGCAGCCTCATCGAGGTCGCGTTCAAATACGATGCCGGTCGCATCGATGAACTTTTGATAATCGGGATCATGCGCGATAGGGTGCTGATCAAAGCGCGTCAAGGTGCGGAGAGGCTTCAAATTGAAATAAACGATGCCGTTGGCTTCGGGAAGCAGCCGGGCAACTTCCGGCGGTGCTTGTTTGCGAAGGTAGACTGCGGTAGCCAGCGCGGCCAGCACCGCCAGGGCAATCGCCAAGCTCATCCATGTGCGTCTACGCATGGGAAGGCGCGAACCTCATGCGCTGACTGCAGAGAAGATAGAGGCGGGAACCAGGTATACGACTTCGGCCACTCGAATCAGTCATTGAAGTTGCATCGGGCTACGGTTTCCCACGTGGCAAAAAACAAGTTTGGTAATAATCCCCTGGCGAAGGGAGAAATGTGATTCCGAGCATAGCATGAATTCGTCACAGTCAGGACAAACCTTAGTTCATCTATTCGGCGGAAGCTCATTCCGAAACTCGAGTCAACTCTAACCCGTGGCCAATCGGGAGCGTTACGGAAGCCCCACCTCGCTGTGCTCGAACATGTTTGACGTAGTCCGTGAGGTGGTGCGACAGGATGTTGTCCGCGACAACGATGGCGCCGGGTCGAAGACGCAGCATGTCAAAAAAACGGATGTAATCCTGTTTTTCGCAGTCAATCAGCGCGAATTCAACATCGGCAAATTGCGGCAGAATTTCTGAAGCATTGCCGAGCCGAAAATCAACGAAATCGCCGAGACCGAGCTTTGCAATCGTCTCTTTCGACTCGCCTTGTCGCTCGGGCTCAATCTCAAGGGAGATCAACTTGCCCTGCGTTTGCTTGGCGGCTGCGGCCAGAGCGATGGTGGAAATGCCGCTCGAACCGCCGATTTCGACAATCGATTTAGCACCGACACCGCAGGCCAGCGTCGCAAGAAATTCAGCGCTCGCCGGGGCAAGGTTGCGATGTCGTTCCGCAATTGGGAGATTGGCAGCATCCTGCTGCTCCTTCCGATCCCACAACCGCTGAATCTCTGCGCGATGGCTTTGGTTCAACATTGCTTGCTGATAGTCAAGAGAGAAACTCTACTTCTGTTCTGCTTTCACCGCAGCTTCCGCTGCCTGAAAACCGATTTTGGAATGGTGCCCGTCGCAGAAAGGCTTGTTCACGGACGCGCCGCAGCGACAGAGTGCAACTTTCTCTTTGCCCGTAAGGTCGTAGCGATTTCCCTCAGCATCGGTCAGTTCCAGCTCCGACAAATTGCCTGTCACCATGAAGGGACCATTCTTGAGTGCAACCGTCTTAATCGCCATCGATATTTTCTCCCTAGATTATTTTGTGAATCGGTATTGAGGAAATTCCGTTCAACTGGAACCGTAAGAGTAGAGCGGCCTGCATCCAATTGATGGCGACACAGGCCGGAAAGTTTCGCTAAGGCGTTTACTGAAGAAGCGTCGGTTCTTCGCCGCTTTCTTTTTCCTCCGGCGGAATGACAACGGCCGCTGCTACCTTGTCCGGCTCTTCCAGGTTCAGCAAGCGAACGCCCTGAGTCGAACGGCCCGCTGCGCGCACAGTTTTAGTATCGATGCGAATGATCTTTCCGAACTGGCTGATCACCATTAACTCACTCGCATCATCCACCAGATTAATGGAGCAGACCTTGCCGTTCTTCTTCATGGTCTTCAAGTTGATGACACCTTTACCGCCGCGGGACTGCAAGCGATATTCGTCGACATCGGTGCGCTTGCCATAGCCGTTCTCTGTCACGGAAAGAATCAGGCAGGCACAATCTGCTCCGCCATCGCTCTTCTTTCGCTCCTTCGGAGTGACCGCAACGCCAACGACATAGTCATCCTTCGCAAGGTCAATACCGCGCACGCCATATGCCGGTCGTCCCATAGAACGAACATCGTTCTCATCGAAGCGAATGGCCATGCCGTCGTGCGTTGCAAGAAAGACGAGCTGCTTGCCATCAGTAATCCTCGCCGCCACCAGTTCGTCGTCCTTATCGACACCGATGGCAATAATTCCCTTGGACATCACATTCGAGAAATCCTTCAGGGGAGTCTTCTTGACTGTGCCATTGCGCGTGCCGAAGAAGATAAACTTCCCTTCCTCTTCCAGGTTACGCACAGGCAGAATGGCGCAGACATTTTCCCCGGGTTGCAGGCTCAACAGGCTGGCCATCGCTTTGCCCTTGCCCGCGGCGCCCACGTCGGGAATCTCATAGACCTTGAGCCAGTAGACGCGTCCAGTGTTGGTAAAGCACAGCAAATACGCGTGGGTGGAATCGATGATCAACTGCTCAACGAAATCTTCTTCGCGCGTGCGCATGCCGAAACGCCCAGTACCGCCGCGGCGCTGCTGGCGATAAGTGGAAATCGCAGTCCGTTTCAGATATCCGGAATGCGAAACCGTGATCGCGACCTGCTCATCCGCAACCAGGTCCTCCATCTGCAACTCGGCCGTCTCATCCAGAATCTGGGTGCGACGCGCATCGCCGTATTCCTTCTTGACCGCTTCCAATTCCTTGACGATGACGCTGCGCAGTTTTTTCTCGCTACCCAAGATCGATTCGTATTCGGCGATTTTGTCGCGCACTTCGCCGAGTTCCTTCAACAATTCGTCTATAGAAAGTTGCGTCAAGCGATACAACTGCAGTTCCAGGACTGCGTCGATCTGGCGATACGTCATACCGGCTTCGGCCGACATGTTGGTCGTATCCTTGTCCAGCTTGATAACAATCTCTTTGCCCAGTGAGAAGCGATGCAAATTCTCTCTGGCGTCCGCGCGCGAAGACGATCCCCGGATAATTTTGATGAAGGCATCCAGGTTGTCCAAAGCAATCTTGTAGCCTTCCAGGATGTGCTCGCGCTCGCGGGCTTTTCTCAACAGGTACGCAGTTCGCCGCCGCACAACATCGATCCGGTGATCCAGAAAATGCCGAATCGCCTGCGGCAGACCCATCTCTCGCGGCTGGCCGTTCACAACCGCTAAAAAGATCATCGAGAAGCTGTCCTGCATCTGTGTATTTTTATACAGCTGGTTCAAAACGATCTGCGCTTCCGCGGATCGCTTGAGTTCGATCACGATGCGCATGCCGTCGCGATCGCTTTCGTCGCGCACGTCGCTGATGTCGTCAATCACCTTCTCATTGACCAGGCTGGCAATCCGCTCAATCAACTTCGACTTGTTTACCTGGTACGGAATTTCGGTGACGATAATGGCCTGACGCCCTTGCGTGATGTTTTCAATCGCAACGCGCGCCCGCATCAGGAAGCGGCCACGCCCCGTCTTATACGCCTGGTGGATCCCGCTGCGGCCATAAATGAAACCGCCGGTCGGGAAATCCGGCCCCTGCACGTGCTGCATCACTTCCGCCAGCCCAGCGTGCGGGTTGTTCACCATCTCAATGGCTGCGTTCACAATCTCCGTCAAATTATGGGGAGGAATGTTGGTCGCCATGCCAACTGCAATGCCGCTTGATCCGTTAACAATCAGGGTGGGAATGCGCGTCGGCAGCACCACAGGCTCCATGGTGCTTTCGTCGTAATTCGGCGTAAAGTCAACCGTCTCCTGATCGATGTCAGCCAGCATCTCGCCCGCGATGCGGGTTAAACGCGCTTCCGTGTACCGCATCGCCGCTGGCGGATCACCATCGACAGAGCCGAAATTTCCTTGCCCATCGACCATGGTGTAGCGCATGGTGAAAGGTTGCGCAAGGCGCACCATAGTGTCGTAAATTGAAGCATCTCCATGGGGATGGTAGAGTCCCATGGCCTGTCCGACCACTTTGGCGCACTTGGTGTATTTCTTGTTGTATTGCAGGCCCATCTCCTGCATCGTGTACAGCACACGCCGGTGGACAGGCTTCAGGCCGTCGCGCACATCCGGCAGCGCGCGTCCAATGATCACCGACATCGAATAGTCGAGATACGAGCGACGCATTTCGTCTTCAATGTTGATGAAAATCATGTGGGCGGCACCCGGACCCGTAGGCCCCCCCGGTGGAGTTCCATTGGTGCCCGTGCCGTCGCTGCCATTATTGCCAAGAGGAAGTTGGGGGTTTTGCTCGTCTGCCATGTTTTATCGCGAACCGTTCTTCTAGAGGGTGAGCCTAAAGCCTATCCAGGCGGCCCGTTGGAACTACATTCTGCGCGCCGGACGGAACGGAAGGTCTCCTTCTAGAATACAGTGTTTTCAGGGTTTGAGCAGCCTTGAACCAGCGAAGTTGAGGCACCCTCATCTATTGATTCACTTGGACTTAACGCTAGGAAGCAAGTAGCGGTAAGCTGGTAAGGGTGAGGATTATCTGGGCCACTGCAAGCGCCCCTGTCAACGACACAAACATCCGTTTGCGGCGAGACTCGAGCATGTCCGCGAACACCCCTCCGGTGAACGTCAAAACGAAGGGCAACGCCCAAATCCAGGGCTCACTGCGCATCCCAGTGGTTTCCAGCGAAAGCAGAATCAGCGCCACGATCAGCGGCGTCGTATTGCCAAAATACCGCGACCGGCGATGGAAAATATAGAGCGCTGCAGCGGAAAGCGCGGCAATGGTCAGGCCGGCGTTCGAGACATTTTCCATCATGTGAAAGCTGCCCGCCCAGGAGAACCAAATGCGCGCATCCGCGCTCTCAAACACATAGCTGAGGCCATCGAGATGGAATGCATAGGAGGCGACCAGGATCAAAAATCCACCACCAACCGCGATCGCCAGCACGGGCAGCACAAGAGGCTTTTTACTTTCAGCGAGATACAGCATAAACCCAAGAGCCAGCACCAAA
>JAZKAG010000222.1:0-9314 GCA_040389265.1 Acidobacteriota bacterium | reverse complement strand
GCTCGAGATATCGACTGGCACAATGGACTTCTCTGTCTGCGTAGGTGGAATGGTGCCGCTAAGTCGCGTTCGAATACCGGGAAGCATCGCCTGGACTCTGCCTGATAAGTTCTTCCCCTCGATCACCTGACCTGTCCACAGAATGCTGCTGCACCCAAGAAACGTGGACATAAGATTCTTTCCGAATCCAACTTCGTTGGTGGCAAACCAGGCCGAAGGCGCGCCCCCCAGCAAGGTCGAACGCTTTTTCCGGGTGTCATAGTTCTGGATCGTCGGCTCAAAGTTACCGTAAATCTGCCGGAAGCCCATCTTATCCAGCGTATCTTCATTCAATTCCGGATTTCCGCCTCTCTCTCCCGGTTCATGACTCCAGAACCAGTTAAAGATCAGGCAGTCTTTTGGAATCAGCCGCTGGACCTGCTCGGGAGTCATACCACCGGGCATATAGTAAACCCAGCCATCTTGCGTTGTATGCTTTTGCAACCCGCGCCCGCGCACAGACTCGAGTAACATGTCGCCCCACAGCGCCGTCTGGACTCCGCGAGATGACAGATGGTCGTGAACCTTCTTCACATCCTCGCCGAATAACTCACCAATATTCTCGTCTTTGCACTGCGGGGAAACTCCAACGGGCAGAAATAATTCGTCATGCCCAATGTGGATCATCCTGGGTTTCAGAAGGTCGATATATTCGTCGTAGACCTCATACACCAATGGGTAGCACTTTGGATTCGACGCACAATAAATATCGGGCCACTTACTTTGAGGTACCGCCGCAAGATCTCGATGCTTTGTCAGCAGATAGTAACTGTGAGTAAAAGATGCAATCTCTGGAATAAGTTCGATCTGATACTTTGCCGTAAATCGCGCCAGGTCTGCTACTTCTTCCTTTTCAAGGAAACCGCCATCGGCCGTGTCCTGGTGCGATGAGTTCTGTTCCCCGTCGTGGTACGGGCCCGGCGGATAATTTCGGCAGCTATAGTTGCAATCCCGGACGAACTCAATCCATCCGGAATTCAACTCCGGGTGGCTGTCGAGCCGCATACTTGCGCCCATCTCCATGATGAGCGTGTTGTATTTGTAGAGCGCCATGTAATCGCGGATGAAGCGCTTGAAATAGGGGATATTGTCCCGCCCGGGAAGAAACAGATAGATTCCCCGAAACGGCTTCTCGGGCCAATCGCGGATCTGCACGCCGCGAATTTGTACCTGGTTATCCTGCTTGAATATCAGTTGCCGCAAAGACTGCAATCCGTAGAATGCGCCGCGATCGTCGGTTCCCGCCACCAGCACGACGTTGTTGCTGCTCCGAAGAATGTAACCTTCTGGCCCGGGAATCTGCTTGTCGCCACCTTCAGCCATTCGCGACCAATACTGCCGAATCAGGGGATTCTGCATCGTCCCCATCAGGATGACTCGCGCCCCGGCTTGGATGCTGGGAGTCTGTTCGATCCTTAGGTGAACATCAAACCGGTCTCCTAACTCGTTTGCCAGAGAGCGCGCAAGAAACATATCTTCCTGCGATGCGTTCGGCGGCACCAAAATACTCACCTGGCCATCAACAATGAAATTCCCGTCCGCACTGGAAATTTCCTGCGGCTTGGGGAAGATGACAGCGTCGAGCGGTCCAGTTGGCCCGGCATAGAGTGGCGCGCTGGGTCCCACTGCGGCAGCGGGAGCGCCTCCGGTCGCAGCGTTCAGTATCCTGGTATGTCCAATCATCGCGCTGCTGATGGCAGCTCCAGCCGCTGTATTCAAGAACTCTCGGCGTGTCCAATCGTCCATTGCAGTAACTCCATAAATTTCTCAAGCACAGTGCCCATCCGAGCGCGATGGCAGCTTGCGAAGAACCGGACACTTGCATAGCGCGTGCAAGGGTTCGCGCTTCTCTTCTGCACCCTTGTCCAGGTTTCTACAAGATGAAGTAGAGCGCAGTCAGGGTAAATCGTCCCTGCATTCTAAACAGGCGCATCGATCGTGAGCCGAGATTGTAGCAGTACTCCGAAGAAATCCTCGGTCCCCATCTAGTTTGGCAACGACCAGATTTGGTCCGGCTGATTATGTCCGCAGGCGGATAGGCTAAGCGGCGCGGATCGATCGTCTGGGCCACTGGCCGTGAGGCAGGAGCCATTGCCATTCACTAAATTTCCCAGCAGAGTATATTTCCACTGCTGGTCTTTTCCTGCGGAACAGGACTGCATCGCCGTCTTGCCACCCGCCGCAGCAAGACATTTCCCTCCGGACTTTAACGTCCCACTCGGAGTTACCGTCCAGCTTTCCGCCGCTGTCCCGGCGCAATCTTCGACGATTCCCGATGTGGTTACACAGCGGGTGTAGTGATCGATGAACTCGTGATGGTGACTGCCGACCGCAATCGTCACAATCGTTCCGGTACGTGTCGGCATGCCGCAGGAAGAAGACGGACGGACGCGCCAGATGGCGGTATCGTGACTGGCAATGCTGGCCTGCAACGAGGACACGGCCGTCTGATTCGCGCCGCTCCAAAGATTGCGTGCCTCCAGCTGGCATCCGTCATTCGACGAAAATCCTAAATCGGATGGATGCAGTCCAACCTGAATCGAGGAAGGTCCACGGTTCAGCACGGCGACCGCATAATTTCCGCCGCTGAGCTTCTTGAACAAAATATCCATGGTCGGAGTGCGCCGCACCAGCGTGGCGGTCTTCCCCAACGCATCCTGATCGACTTCAAGGACGGCCTTGTTGCTGAGAATCCCGATGGCTTCCGGGCTCAGCTTTTCCAGATTGGAACTCAGGATCAGCGGCGCCGACATCATCGACCACAACGCCAATTGACTGCGAGTCTCGGGCACGCTCATGCCGGCATCCCCGCCGATGATGAAATCTGCGTCATTCCAGTTTCCCGGCTTCTGAAATCGGCCCAGCGGTAGATTGTAGGAGTAGTTCCACAGCACGCTATGAAAGCGCGATCTGCCCGGTTGCGCCGGACGGAAAGTCTCGACATCCGTGCCTTCGCGCCACAATTGACCGTAATCGCGAACCCAACTGAGAACGTCATACCAGTCCGGCGTGCCCTGAAAATATGCTGGAGCCGATTCGGAAAATACGATAGGCCGGCCCACGGCCTTCAACGCCTTGTTCTCTGCTGCGTAGGCGCTGCGATACACTTCGGCTTGGCTGTGGCCCGCTGGCACATAGAGGTTGCACCCATCCAGCTTGAGATAATCCACTCCCCACGAAGCAAACAAGCGCGCGTCCTGGAGAAAGTGGTCGTTGCCGCCGCCATTGGGCACGCCGCTGCCGGCGAATTTACCGCAGGTTTGATAGCCCGCGTCCTCGTAGATGCCAAACTTCAGGCCCATCGCATGCACGGCCTCCGCGACTGGCTTCATCCCTTGCGGGAAACGCTGCGGATCCACTTGTAAGTCACCTTTGGCATCCCGATCTTTCAGCATCCAGCAGTCGTCGATCGTCACCGTGTTGTAACCGTGCGCGGCCAGCCCCGTCTTCACCAGTTGCTTCGCGTTCGTCAGAATCGTCTGCGCGGTAAAGTTGCACTGATAGTGGGCCCAGTCATTCCAGCCCATCGGCGGAGTTGCGGCGAGCGACGGACCGTTGGCAGGCGCGGCTAAGCCGGGAATGGCCATGCCGCAAACCAGGGCGACCAGCAAAGTCAGGAGGACGAAAGATCGAAGACGAAGGTGGCAAGTTCGAACAGGCATGTAAGTTTCTCCCTGAATGGCGCGGCTGTGACAATAGAGGGTCCACCAACAGTCAACTCGGCTTAAGAAGCAGTTGGCTATTCGTATCCTACGGAAAGCCTTAATTATAGGATAGTTTTTGAATTCACTTAGTCATCCTTAACTCCGTTCCGGTTGCTTGCCCAGGCAATTCAACTGATGGTGCGACCACGTATTGCGATTTTGAAGCTTCGGTCGTACACACGGTCTTTGGAGTCATGTGCAGCGCCGACAACTCTCTAGAATGTGAAAGCTCCTTGAAATGTAATCTGGCGTGGCGTGGCGCGTTCGAGCGAACTGAAAACGCCCAATTGAGAGGTGTATTGGTTCCCGCCCGGCACGGAAATGTCTCCGCTCGGCGGCAGAAACTCCGGATGATTGAGCAAATTCGAGATCTGGGTCGTGAAATGGAACATGACTCGGTGCGTGATGGGGATTACCTTCAAAATTCCCAGGTGCGTCACATATAAATGCTGGGCCTCGAGACTGTTTGGCTTCGCATTGCCGAAAGTTCCATTCTGTGGAACCGCAAACGCAGCATCGTTGAAGGCATCTAGAGTTCCTTTGCCATTCGGAAAAGAATTCGGGTTTCCGACACGATCCGGCAGTCCGCCAAAGGTTCCCGTATTCGACGGATCGGAACCGGAAAACTGAGGTGAATACCAGATTCCCGAACCAAGATAGGTGAGTGAGGTAAGGACCCATCCACCGGCTACTTTCTCGACTATCGGCGAAGCAGTCGCTAAGTATCGTTGCCCCGTGCCGAAGGGTAGCGTCCAGGATGCGGTGATGGATGCATAATGGCGCATAGTCGGACCGTCATTGGCCCAGCCATGCTTCAACACGTTGTAAGGATTCTCGGTGTCGAGGTAGTTGGCGACACTCCTCTGCAGGCTATAGGTGGCATCGAACGTAAAGTTGCCGGCTCGTCGCAACGCCTCAAACTGAAGGCTATCGAATTGAGCGCTCCCGTTATAGTAAGCCTCGTATGCCTGGTAAAACTGTGGATAGGGCAATTCGCTTGAGGTAAAAGGAGTCGTACTGGGCTGCGGCAAGTTTACATTGACCAGATAGTTCAGCCCTGAACTCCGGGAGCCCACGTAGGAGGCGCGTAGACCTATATCCCTGATCTGCCTTTCATAAGTCGCGCTGAACTGCTGAATCTTGCCAAGACTAGACTGCCTGGGGTATCCGTACACAGTTTGACTGGGAACGGAGGCAAGCGAAATGCTTGACGGATATGGATCGGGAAATTGGAAGAGAGCCGGTTGACCTGGGGTTATAACATTCAGATAGTTCTGCGAAATCGAGAAAGGTCCCGTCGAGCCGAGTTGTGGATTGATCAGCTCAAAAGGATTGTAACTGCCCGGACCATTGCCCCCAAGCTCGGCATTCAGTCGTGCGGTGTAAAGCCCATAGCCGCCACGGATCACGGAGTTCTTACTGAGACGGTAGGCAGCACCAAAACGCGGCGCAAAGTTGGTCTTGTCACTGATGGCCTGAACAGCTCCCGGTACAACGGTGATGTTTGAAGGATATAGCGGGCTAACTTTGGAAATCGCCGCTGGATCTACGATGACGTTGCCCGTAGTTGGGTCAAAGTTGTACATCAGATGGTCAGGAGAGGAGGGAGTTCCGTAATAATCCCAACGAAGACCGTAGTTAAGAGTCAGCCTATCGCTCACCTGATAGTCGTCCTGGGCATAGATGCCCAGATCGCCTACATACTGAGAGCGCGCCGGGAGCGGGTTGGTGCGTGCACTCGACTGCGGGATACCGAGCAGGAAATCTGCATAGGCGTTACCTGTCGTGGGCGAATTACTGGTGACTGACCCATCAAAGTTGAATGTTCCATAATCATTCACAAAGCCATAGCCATTTTTATAGCGTTGTACAAGGAAACCGAATTTCCAGACATGGCGGCCAACCTGCCAGTCCACAGAATCCGTCACAGTTACAACCCGGTCATCCGACTTCAAGCCGCCAGGTACGTCCGAGATTCCCTGTATCCCACTAATGTTAATCGTTGGAAGTCCTTGGCCTTGGGAGTTGCTTGGATTAGAACCCTCCAAGCCCACAGCCTGAAGTACGTCAGCACCGTTGGGCGGCGTCTGACCCTTTTCGGTTTGACCATCTTTCATGTAGTCATACTCAAGACCGAATCTGAAGTTGTTGTCCAGGTGAGGAGAAAAAACGTGTGTGTCCCCCATCGCCCACTGCTGCTGCTTGCGCACGCGTGTCCACAGAGACGACGGCACACCATCGTTCAGCACATACGGAGTAATTCGATCCAACCACCGCACAAATAGCGAATTGTTCTTTGTGACGTTGTAGTCGACGCGTCCCATGGGCCAGTCTCCCTTGAATAAGTCGCTGTTGAAGGGAAACACGAATGGATAGTTATTGACTGGCGGCAGGTTTGCATATGCCCCTGTTGGCGCAGGATAAAAGGTATTTTGGAGGGCCAACGATACAGGACTTATCCGATCCTTAGGAATCGTATTATCTGGGAACGGCTGACCCGTCTTGGGATCAATGATAATTTGCGAATTCTGTAAAAAAATACCCTGACGCCAAGCAGGCGTAGGAACGCTGATGAGATAGGGCGTGCCGAGAGGAATCCGCTGTGCAAACCATTCTCCATAGAAAAATGCTTTGTTTTTGTAGATTGGCCCACCTGCGGCAATGTTCCATTCATGCTGAATATAAGGGGTCTTCGGAGGAGGAAAATACTCTGAGGCATTCAGCACGGAATCATAAATCTTGTAACTCGCCACACCATGATAAGCATTGGTACCGCGATGAGTGATCAGGCTGATATCCGCCGGTACGGCGCTGTCTGCCGGCGCGTTGGCAGTCGCCACCGAGGCTTCATCAAAGAAATTTGAGTTGTTATTCTGTTCCCCCTGTAGATCGTTGGGGATTCCATCGAAGATCTGCGATTCGTTAGTCTGCTGTTGGCCATTCATGACTGGAAAGCCGCCATAGCCTCCCTGCACACCTGATGCCGTTGTCAGCAACGAGTAAATGCTTGGGTAAATGTTGACTAATGGAGTCCGGTCGTTGTTTTTTGCGCTGAAGGTGGTCGATATCGCTGCTGTCTCAGTGTTCATCACAGCAGCTCCAGCCGATACAACCACCTGAGTGGACGCCGCACCGACCGCCAAGATCGGATCCACTCGGCGTGTCTGGCCTGGGTCCAGCAGGATGTCCTGGGCATTAAACGACTTAAAACCCTGCTGCCCGCAGTTGAGTGTGTAGGTCCCGGGCTGCAGTTGGTCGAATTCATAGTCGCCAGATGCAGACGATACGGCTTGTCGAACAACGCGTCCTGTGGCTGGCTCCAACAGTGTAATTTTGGCTCCGACGACGCTGGCTCCGGAGCTGTCCCTGACTGTACCTCGAAGGGTGGCGTTGACCATCTGGGCGACACCTCGACGTGCAGTCAACCCGGAGACCATTAGGAGGAGGACGAATATTGCGAAGCCGAGACGATCCGCCAATCGCCTGGAGCTTGCAAAAACGATCGAGCATAGGGTCTTGAAGGAAATCCGGCTCACTTGGCACCCCGTGGCTTTTATGTTGTGGTTATGAAGTTCGTGGTTTACGAGCGAATAGATTCGTTTTGCATGTACTGGGAAGTTCTATATGAATCCCAAGAAATGTGTCAAGTTATCGGCGTCGCAAATGAACGCGATTTAAATCCAGGTTGCCACTTGTGTTTTTTTTGTATGCCACGGTTTCAGTAAGTCCGAAATGTATCCATATGCATGTTGGTATTCGAACTTTCCTCTACAGCATGCAGTTGATTGCATTCATAAGATGGCCACTAACTTCTGCATATGAGCCAGTTATGCGCTGGATTCTATCGAATGGTAAAAATGTGCAATATGACTAACATCGGACTCAAAATCCGTCTAACTCGCCGCACCAGGTTCGCTGACAATGATCCCCGAAGTGACGGCTAGCCTTTCACGGATGGCACGTCGATGGGATAGAGGAATGCAGTAAGTGGAATTCCAGGCGCGCTCGCTTCACTCTCAAGTTGCCGGAAAACTGCCATCAGTCATGTCGAAACGAATTGCTCCCGGAATTCGCCATGGATTCGCCCCGTTTTTCCTTCAGCGGGATGGATGTTCCGACGTCGGCAACCATGCTCGGCTGGGCATTCCGAGAGTGCAATGAAGCGGGGATAAACACGGAAAAACAGGTGACGTTTCCACCCGGCAGGCGCGCACTGCGGAAGCTGATCGTTCCCTCGTACTTTTGTATGATCCCTTGGCTGATCCACAAGCCCAGCCCCGTTCCTTTGGTGGACTTGGTGCTGAAGAAGGGTTCAAACAGCATCTGTGCATCTTCCGGCCGTATCCCGGTGCCGCTGTCGGAGATCGAAATTCGAACTCCACCAGGCTGCTGTGGCCCTCCGGAAGATTCGCCCACGTGGAGACGTAGGCAACCGCCTTCAGGCATGGCCTCGATGGCGTTAGAAACCAGGTTCAGGAAAACCTGTTTCAATTCGCCCGGAAAGCCATGCACAACACCATCGCTTCGGTATCGCCGAACGACGGTAATTTGGTTCATTTGAATTTGCCGCGACTGGAATTCAAGCACCTCGTCTAACAGGGCAGCGATAGAGACAGGAATGATGTTCGCCGATTCGCGATAGAAACCGAGCGTCTGCTTGGTGATGTGCGTGACTCGCGACAATTCGGCTTCCGCCATACGAGCATATTTCCGCGCTTCTTCATCCAGCGATGGATGATCCCGCAGCAAATAGAAAAGATTGGTGATCGATCCCAGGGGATTGTTGATTTCATGAGCTACGATTCCGGCCATCCTCCCCATCGCGGCCACTTTCTCCGACCGGCGCAGCGCGTCCTCCGCCAGCAACTGCGTGGTGATTTCCTGAGTAACTCCGTCAAAACGAATCGCGACCCCTGACTTGTCGAACCCCGTACGTCCGATGGCGTGAATCCACTTTTGCTTTCCTTCCGGCGAGAGGGTGCGGAATTCGACGTCGTAGGGACAATGGTTTGCGATCGCGTCCTCGACCGATTGCCGGATGCGCTCGCGATCATCGGGGTGCATGCACTGGTAGAAAAGTGCCATATCCACGTCAGCGTCCTCGGGCAGCCAGAAATGCGACTTGACTGTCTCGTCCCAGGTGAGCTTGTTGAGCGGTAAATCACAGAACCAGTAGCCAATCTGTGAGGCAGTTGTCGCGAAGCGGAAGCGCTCGCGCTGCTCCTGCAGTTGGGATTCGACGCGCTTGCGTTCCGTGATGTCGATCAACGCTCCCACCGCGCCCCGGATTTTTCCTGAATCGTCGAATAGCGGATTGGCGCTCGCCAACACCTGCGCAATTCTTCCATTGTGGTTGTGCAACTCGAGTTCCACGCTACCCACAGGTTTTCCAGTCGCCGCTGCCACTTGCATGGGAAGCTCGTGCAGTGGAACTGAGCGACCATCGCTGTACGCTCTGAACGGAAACGCTTGCCCCTCATCCCCGCTGACAGAAATATTCTTTCCAGGGTCCAGGTCCAGCAGTTCGCAGAAGGCTGCAATGTTCTATGGCCCTGCATCGGTGCGCCTGGG
>JAZKAG010000221.1:1817-6038 GCA_040389265.1 Acidobacteriota bacterium | reverse complement strand
TCGCGAAGGCGGACGCACGGTGGGCGCCGGAGCCATTGCTGAGATTTTGAAGTAACAGGGATTTGGAAATGTCTCAGCCCTGCTCGATTCGAGAGAATTTCGAAATTGAGATTGCTCGGGTATATGAGAAGTTGGCTGAGGCAAAAGTAGAGAGTCCGGCAGCCGGCGTGGCTGCCGAACGCAAGCTAGGTCAATTACTCAGTAGGAAGCATGCCCATTGCGGCAAACACGGATGTCTGCGAAATGTACATCCAGAAGCGACTGAATTGGAAGCAGATTAGTTCAGGAATTATCTGCGGAAAGATGACGTAACCATGATTGGACAAAGAATTCGCATCCGCCTGAAGGCGTATGACTATCGCGTGCTGGATACTTCGACCGGCGAGATTGTGGACACGGCCAAGCGGACGGGTGCGCAGGTTGCGGGGCCGATTCCGTTACCGACCGTGAAGAACAAGTATTGCGTGTTGCGGTCGCCGCACGTGGACAAGAAGTCCCGTGAGGCATTCGAGATTCGCACGCACAAGCGGCTGATTGACATTCTGGAGCCGACCCAGCAGACGGTGGATGCGCTGATGCGTCTCGATCTGCCTGCCGGTGTCGACGTGGAAATCAAGGCCTTCGAAAAATAGGGACTAGTCGTCCAGACGAATCCGCTCTTCGAGCGGAAAGACAGAAGGACCTACAGTGCGGGGCCCGATGGCACGCATGATGAGGGGAGACAACGATGGCAGTAGCAGGAATGATCGGCAAGAAAATCGGCATGACCCAGGTCTTCGATGAGAACGGAGAAATTCATCCGATCACCGTGGTGCAGGTGGGTCCATGCGTGATTACACAGGTGAAGACGCAGGCGAAAGATGGATACGATGCGGCGCAGCTTGGCCTGGTGGAGTTTGTGAAGAGCTCCAAAATCAACAAGGCGATGGCGGGTCACTTCGGCAAGAGCAATGTTCCTCCAGTAAGGATTCTGCGCGAAGTTCCGATTGAAGCCGCGGGCAAGCCGGTAGATGGCGAAGAGGCGACAGGCGTGAAAACCGGCGATCGTGTGCTGGTCGATATTTTTTCCGATGAAAAATTTGTGGATGTGCTGGGCACCAGCAAGGGACGCGGATTTGCGGGCGTGGTTCGCCGGCATGGGTTTGGTGGCGGACCGAAATCGCACGGACACATGTTCCAGGTGCAGGGATCGATCGGCGCTTCCTCGTTTCCTTCGCGCGTGATGAAGGGAATGCGCATGCCGGGTCACATGGGCGTCGATAACGTAACGGTGCGCAACCTTCGCATTCGCGGCATCGACACCGATGAGAACCTGCTGATGCTGGAGGGCGCGGTCCCAGGACATCGTGACGGATATGTTCTGATCACCAAGGCGAAGCAGCCGCCCCGCGAACGTCGTGGATTCAGCGGCGCGACCACGGTAGATCCGTTGAAGGCTTCGAAGAAGGCATCAGGCAGCAAGAAAAAGTAAAGCAGTTTGAGAGAGTAGAGCGATGGCAAACATTGACGTAGTCGATCTGGGTGGCAAGAAAGTGGGAACGCTGGAGCTGGCGGATGAAGTTTTCGGGCCAGCCGAGGTGAACGAAGACTTGATCTGGGAAGCGGTGAAGCATTACCGCGCTGCCCTGCGTCAAGGGACGCATGCCACCAAAAATCGCAAACTGGTCTCTGGTTCCGGCAAGAAGTTGTGGAAGCAGAAGGGAACGGGCCGGGCGCGTATCGCTTCCATTCGCTCGCCTCTCTGGAGGCATGGCGGAACGGTGCACGGACCGGTGCCGCACTCGCACGATTACGCGTTTCCGCGCAAGAAGTTGCTGGGGGCGCTGCGCTCTGCCATTGCGGCGAAGCTGGCGGATGGACATTTGATCGTGGTCGAGAGCCTGGAGTTGAAAGAGCCGAAGACCAAGCTGTATCGCTCGGCACTGACGACTCTCGATGCGAAGAAGACCGCGCTGCTGGTGGAAAGCGGAAACACGCTGAGCAAGAACCTATTGCTGGGCGCGCGCAACCTCCACGGGGTGGAATTGATGCTGAGCAATGAAGTGCATCCGTACCATCTGCTGAAGCACGAGCGCGCCATCATCTCTGTGACGGCCATGGAGCAGTTGTACGAAGCATTGAAGAAAACGGTGTCCAAGCGCAAGCTGGCAGCCGCAACAGAGGTGGCCTGATGGCAGATGTATATCAAGTAATTCGTCGCCCGGTAATTACGGAAAAGGGATTGGGCGCCAAGGAAACCGAAGCCACTCTCGTGTTTGAGGTTGCCACATCGGCCACCAAGACGGAAGTGAAGCAGGCGGTTGAGACTTTGTTCAAGGTGAAGGTGGAGGGTGTTCGCACCGCCAACTTTGTGGGCAAGGAACGCAAGCGCGGCCGTTTCAGCGGCTATCGTTCGGACTGGAAGAAGGCGTATGTGCGCTTGAAGCCGGGACAGAAGATGCCGGAGTACATCAACAGTTTGTAGGCGGAAGAATCCCAGGTCTCAAAATCGAGACCCGGGTCACCCGCAGTATTCGCGGTAGACACAAGATTTGAACGTGATGTTGGTTGCCACGACCAGGGCCGATATCAAAAAAGAGAAACCGATGCCGATCAAGACATACCGACCGATCACTCCGAGCCTGCGTTTCACCTCCACGGTGGTCAACGATGACCTGACGACCGATCGCCCGTATAAGCCGCTGACCTCGATTCGTAAGCGCACGGGCGGACGTCGCAACACCGGCGATTTGACGATGCGCCACCACGGAGGCGGCCACAAGCGCAAGCTGCGCCTGATCGACTTCAAGCGCGACAAGTCTGGCATCCCGGGCCGCGTCGCCACCATTGAATACGATCCCAACCGTTCGGCGCGCATCGCTTTGATCCACTACGCGGACGGCGAAAAGCGCTACATTCTGCAGCCGATTGGCTTGCAGGTGGGCCAGGCCATCATGAGCGGTGAAGAGGCCGACATCCTGGTAGGCAACGCGCTGCCGCTGAAGAATATTCCGGCAGGCACCACGGTGCATAACGTGGAACTGCGGCCGGGCAAGGGTGCACAGATGGTGCGTTCGGCTGGAGCGTCGGCGCAGCTGGTGGCCAAAGAAGGCGACTATGCGCTGTTGAAACTGCCTTCGGGTGAGACGCGCAAGGTGCTGGTCGACTGCATGGCAACGATTGGGCAGGTTGGCAACACGGATCACGAAAATATTTCGATCGGCAAGGCCGGCAGAAATCGCTGGAAGGGAATTCGTCCGGCGAATCGTGGCGTGACCATGAACCCGGTGGATCACCCGCATGGCGGTGGCGAAGGAAAAACTTCTGGTGGCCGTCATCCTGTGACGCCCTGGGGACAGCCGACTCGTGGATACAAGACACGGAACAATAAGCGGACCGATGGCATGATCGTCAGCCGCCCGAAGAAAAAGTAAGAGCAGTACAGGGAACAGGGGCTAAGGAGAAACAATGGCACGTTCGACAAAGAAAGGACCCTTCATCGACACTCACTTGATCGTGAAGATCGAGACGATGAACAAGGCGAATGACAAGAAGGTGGTACGCACCTGGTCGCGCCGGTCCACAATTTTTCCGGAGATGGTCGGGCACACAATTGCGGTGCACAACGGCCGCAAGTTTATTCCGGTCTATGTGACGGAAAACATGGTGGGTCACAAGCTGGGCGAATTTGCCGCCACACGTACATTCAAAGGTCACTCCGCCAAAGCCGAGACGGCTACCAAGCCGCGGTAGACCAGTTTTCCTGAAGGTGTACGCCAGGAAAGAGGAACCAGAGGCATCCGTTCATTCAGGAACGGATGCGCGTAGCGACCGGTGGCACTCGACGGTGACAGGAAAACTGGTCCATAGCGGGAAAGGCATAGTGCACGATGCAATACGAAGCACAGGAATTCAGGGCGGAAGCGAAGTTTCAGCGAGTGTCGCCGCAGAAGGCGAAGCTGGTGCTGGATTTGATCAAGGGCCGGCGCGTGGAAGATGCGCTGCAGACGGTGGCCTTCACCAGGAAACGTGTTGCTCCGCTGGTGGAGAAGGTGTTGCGTTCGGCACTCGAGAACGCGAACTATCTGAGCGAAGAACGCGGACTGAACATTGATGTCGACAACCTCTACGTAAAGATGGCGGTGGCCAACGAAGGACCGCGGTTGAAGCGGATTCGTCCGGCCCCGATGGGGCGCGCGTTTCGTTATCAGCGGCGCATGTCGAATCTGCTGATCACGGTTG
>JAZKAG010000221.1:1178-1807 GCA_040389265.1 Acidobacteriota bacterium | reverse complement strand
AAGAAGCGACCGGAGTTGGCAAAGACGATTGGCAACGAGCCTGAGACCGGCGCCAAGGGCAAGAAGAAAACGGCGACCAAGACGGCAGCGAAGAAGTCAGGTTCCGGCAAGCCGGCAGCCAAACCAGCCGCGGCGAAAAAGAAGACCGCCGCCAAGAAGTCAGCGAAGTAGCGAACGGAAGGATTGAATTATGGGTCAGAAAGTCCACCCTTACGGGTTACGGCTAGGAATCAACAAGCCTTGGAAGTCGCGCTGGTTCGTCGAGCGGGGTTACTCCAACCTGCTGGTCGAAGATGTGCAGCTGCGGCGCGAGCTGAAAGAGAAGCTCAAGTCCGCGGGCGTCAGCTCGATTGAAATCGAGCGTCCAGGCAACAAGCTGCGGATCATTATTCGCACGGCGCGGCCGGGCATCATCATCGGACGCAAGGGCGCGGAGATCGAGAAGCTGAAGACCGACCTGCAGAAGCGTTCCAACCGGGAAGTGTTCGTTGACATCCTGGAAGTGAACAAGCCGGAGCTGGATGCGCAGCTGGTGGCCGAGAATATCGCGCTGCAGTTAGAGAAGCGTGTCAGCTTCCGTCGCGCCATGAGGAAGTCGGTGGACTCGGCGCTGCGATTCGGTTGCCGCG
>JAZKAG010000221.1:0-1126 GCA_040389265.1 Acidobacteriota bacterium | reverse complement strand
TGCCCACCGGCGCGTAGGCGGCGCCCTGGATGGCGGCCTTGAACGGCGCGGAGATTGCGCGTTCCGAATGGTATCTGCAGGGACGCTTGCCGTTGCATACGCTGCGCGCGGATATCGACTACGGTTTTGCCGAGGCGCACACCACCTACGGAATTATCGGCGTCAAGGCCTGGGTGTATCGCGGCGATATCTACCAGCAGAAGAAGCGCGAGCCGCGGGTTGGATCGAGCATTTTCTAGCACAGATTTTAGAAGTGGCAGTCGGAGCAGAACGCTCAAGAGGATTTCGTTATGTTGATGCCGAAGAAGGTGAAGTTCCGCAAGCAGCAGAAGGGCCGCAATCGTGGCAAGGCCTGGCGCGGTTCTGAGCTTGCGTTTGGGGATTTTGGATTGAAGACGCTCGATCATGCGCACATCACGGATCGGCAGATTGAAGCCAGCCGCGTGGCCATGACGCGTTTCATCAAGCGTGGCGGCAAGATCTGGCTGCGCCTGTTTCCAGACAAGCCGATTACCAAGAAGCCCGCCGAAGTTCGTATGGGTTCGGGTAAGGGACCGCTGGATCATTGGGTGGCGGTGGTTCGGCCGGGAAAGATTTTGTTTGAGATGGAAGGCGTGAGCCGGGAAGTCGCAATGGAAGCCATGCGACTGGCCTCGCACAAGCTGCCCATCAAGACACTGTTTGTCGCTCGTCATGATGCTGTGGCGGCTGCCACGCAGAAGTCGTAACCAGTTTTCGTAGAGGATGACCGGAGTCAACGGCTCCGGAAAAATCCGAAGGTGAAGGATTGAATCATGGAAATGGATAAGATCGTCAATCTGGACAAAGAGGAACTGGTGCAGCAGGCGCATCAGTCTGCGGAGCAGATTTTTCGTCTTCGCTTCCAGATGAAGATGGGCCAGAACGAAGGCTTGAAGAAGCTGCGCGAGTTAAAGAAGGACATTGCGCGCATCAAGACGGTGCAGCGCCAGCATGAGCTGGGAATTGCGACGCACGCGCACGTGAAGGCGAACGCCACGGAGACCGAAGCGACACCGAAGCGGAAGGGCAAGAAAGCGGCCAAGAAGTCGGTGGGAGCCAAGGGAAACAAGTCGAAGAAGGCGCCCAAGGAGACCTCGACGCGGAA
>JAZKAG010000220.1:0-2566 GCA_040389265.1 Acidobacteriota bacterium | reverse complement strand
CAGGTATGACGCGTCGCCGTTGGATGGAGAGTACGCTGCTGGTGGGCGCTGTCGCCGCAACCCGCCTCGCATTCCGCAGCCATTATCTTTACGACATCGACTCAGTGAATTTTGCGCTTGGAATGGATCACTTTGATCCACGCGCCTATCAGCCTCACCCACCTGGCTATTTCCTGTACGTTGCCATGGGACACCTGCTGAATCTTGCTGTTCACAATGCAAACCTGGCGCTGGTAGTGATGAGTATTCTTGCCAGTTGCGGCACGGTTTTGCTGGTGTATCAATTGGCGTTGGAATGGTTTGGAATTGGGGCAGCCCGGTTTGCGGGAGGGCTTTTTCTGCTATCGCCGCTGGCCTGGTTTCACGGGACGGTAGCACTCACCTACAGTGTTGAGGCGTTGTTTTCTGCCGCCATCGGGCTACTGTGCTGGCGTATCTATTGCGGGCAGCGCAACTTTGTGTTCGCCGCCGCCATCCTGCTTGGGATTTCGGCTGGAGTTCGCCCCTCTTCACTGCTTTTTCTTGGCCCGCTGTTCCTCTTCTCTCTGCTCTATGCGCCAGGAAGGAGAGTGGCGGGGGTTGTCGTCTTGGCTGCGACGATCCTGGCATGGTTCCTGCCGATGATCGCATGCAGCGGTGGTTTTGATGCCTATTTTGGCGCGCTGTTTTCACTGTGGGGGATGGTGCCGGCCAAAGCGACCGTCTTCAATTCCTCCCCGGCAACTTCGATCGCTCGGGCCTGCACGATTGTGCTGATCTATCTGCTGGGATTTGGCGCGGCTTCGATCGGTCCACTCGGGGCAATGTATCGGAGTGAAGCTTGCGATCCTCGCAAAAAGATATTCACCTGGGTGTGGATTGCGCCGGCCCTTGGATTCTTCACCTTCATTTTTCTCAAGTTCGTCAATAGCGGATATCTTCTGCTGCTGGCCGCGCCGGCCTGCGCCTGGCTGGGCTATTGGGCCTCGCAGTGGTACCGGAACGCGCGGTGGCGGCAACCTTGGAAGGTGGCGCTGATTGCCCTTTGCGCGATCGCGAACGTTGCCATCTTTCTTTATTCTCCGTTCTATTGTTCGTATCGCTCGGTGCGCCGATTCGAGGCGCGGCTACAATCCGTGTGCGCAGCGCTTCCCCAGGTGGCCCCGGCAACTGGGACCCTGATTATCGGCTTCGACTCCCATTTCCTTGGTTATCGTCACGCCGGATATTACCTGCCTGACTATGTCACGATCGAATACCCGGAAGAGCGACTGAGGGAGGGAATTCGCGTCTTTGCGATGCATGGCAGACGAACGACGCTGCTGGCGGCGTTGCCCACGGATACCTTCGTGCGCTTCGTCCTGTTCCCGCTGCCCGACGGGACCGGATCCTACCGAGAATACCTTGAAAAGGTGCGGCAGAAGGTCCCGGCCTCTGGACTGCAAACGGTTCACGCAGCGGGCGTTGACTTTATCACGGGCCCGATCTCGGAACTGCCATTTCTATTTCCAACCGCGGCGAAGCCAGGTGAGGGTGTATCCGCCCCGTCACTTACCAGCACAGCCTGTAAACAACCGTGCACACCCGCCCGGATTACAAAGCCCATAACGCCTTGAATTCAGACTCCTGAGGGCCGAATCCGATTTGGACGGACGATTGCAATTCCATATCTGTTCCCCGTGAGGGGGAGGAAGAGTTGGTGTATGCATTCGATAGCCTGGTGGCCGACCGTGAGTGTTTTGGCGATCGCCACTTTTACAGACCTGCGCAGCTGCCGGATTCCAAACTGGCTGGTATTGCCGTTTCTGGTGGCAGGCGTGGCTGTCTCGGGCTGGATGCACGGCTGGCACGGAGTGGAGCAAAGTTTGCTCGGCATTGCCTTGGGAACTGCGATTCTTGGAGTTTTCTGCTGGATGGGCGGAATGGGAATGGGCGACTTGAAACTGGTTGCGGCGGTGGGAGCGTGGATCGGACCTGAGCAATTGCTATTTGCCCTGGTGCTGACAGGCATCGTCGGTGGAGTGATGGCACTGGGCTGGGCGCTCTTTGGTGGTTTTGCCGGGGAGTTGTTCCGGGGAACGGGCGACTTGCTTTTTGGGCTGAGGAAGCGTGGGCTTCGTCCGCACCCGGACCTGGTGCTCGCCAATCCGCTGACCCGCAAAATGCCCTATGCTCCGGCAATCGCAATCGGCACCTTGATTTCTTTTTTTGGTCATTGAGGACAGGTGTACAAACAGTGGCGGATTGACGGGATGACATGCGGAAATCAGTTCAAGACGATTCATCGCAATCAGAAGGGAAGAGCGATTTGCTGATGGGCACAACGACTCAGGATCGCGATTCACTGGGTGCAACCACCTTGACGGTTGTGTTGATTGGCCCCGACGAGATTCGCCGGGGCGCCGTGGCGGTCGCGCTGGCGGGGTCGCAGGCTCGCGTTACCCGGGAGTTGACGGCCTATCCAGGCCTGGACGACGTGCCTCGGCTGCTTGAATCTCACTACGATGTGGTCGTCATCGAGCTGGATACCGATCCTGAACATGCACTGGACCTGGTTGAGGCTATCTCCAGCGATAACTCGATCACG
>JAZKAG010000219.1:15009-23747 GCA_040389265.1 Acidobacteriota bacterium | reverse complement strand
TGGTGCACTCGATGGTAGATCGCGCGCGACTGTTTACCTCAAGCGATCTGCATAATGAAAAATTGATCTCGCTGGGTAAGCTATCGGCAGGACTGGCACACGAGCTTAACAATCCAGCGTCTGCTATAGAGCGGAGTGCTGCATTGCTGGACCAGCAACTCGACAACGCTGAAGTGGCGACCCAGGCGCTCGGCGCAGCCAAACTTAGTGACCATCAAATCGCCGCAGTCAGTTCCATTCGAGCCGCTTGTCTCGCCCACCAGCTGCACGGCGTGAGGTCGCCGGTCGACCAAGCCAGCCGCGAAGAGGCCATTGCAGATTGGCTCGCGGATCATGGCCTGGACACCGATAGCGCCGAGGCCCTGGCCGATACCGAAGTAAGTTTCGAAGCCTTGGATCAGCTTGCCAAGGCTGTAGAGGGACCAGCGCTGAGCGCAGTGTTGCGGTGGGCAGCTGCGGGCTGCGCGGTCCGAAGTCTGGCCTCAGAGATACAAGATGCAGCGATGCGTATTTCTGGTTTGGTCACGGCCATCAAGGGATTTACGAATATGGATAAGGCCATGGTCGCCGAGCCCGTGGATCTGACGCCCAGCCTGGGAAATACGGTGACCGTGTTGAAGTCGAAAGCACGGACAAAGTCCGTTGCGGTGGCCGTCGAATTAGAACCAGGCCTGCCCCGCGTGCGCGGCTTCGCCGGAGAGTTGAGCCAGATCTGGGGAAATCTAATCGATAACGCACTCGATGCAGTGCCACAAGGTGGGCGCGTCGAAGTGCTGGCAACCCGCCAAAATCATCGCGTGGTGGTACGGATCGTCGACAATGGCCCAGGCATTCCGCCGTCGGTGCTGGAACGCATGTTCGATCCTTTCTTTTCTACCAAGCCAATGGGACAAGGCATGGGCCTCGGCCTAGACATTGTCCGACGACTCGCAACCCACAACGACAGCACCATCGAAGTCGAGTCGCAGCCAGACCGCACCGAGTTTCGCGTCTCACTTCCCATTGCCGAAAGCGAAGGCACCGGAGTGGTGCAGTGAACAAGCCGATTCTGATGATTGTGGACGATGACCCGCAGGTACTGGCTGCCGTGCGACGCGATCTCCGTTCCCGCTACCGTGAGAGCTACACCATCATAAGTTCAACCTCCGGAGAAGAGGCGCTGGATGCTATCCGCCAGCTCAAGAGTCGCGGCGATTCCCTGGCAATATTGATCAGCGATCAACGGATGCCCGGCATGATGGGCAGCGAGTTGCTGGCGCAATCGCGTTCGGTGTATCCCATGGCGCGGAGAGTTCTCTTGACGGCGTATTCCGACATTGAGGCGGCCGTGAAAGCAATCAACGAAGCCCACCTTGATCACTATCTTTCCAAGCCGTGGGATCCGCCGGAGGAACGCCTGTTCCCTGTGATCGACGATTTGCTGGATGCCTGGCAGGCAGAGTCTTTGCCGGAAGCAAAAGGGCTGCGACTCGTGGGTCATCAGTGGTCTCCGCGATCGCATGCCATCAAAGATTTTCTGGCCAGCAACCTGATTCCCTATCGCTGGCTGGAGGTGACGCGGGATCCCGGCGCACGCGTGCTGCTGGATGCGGGTGGAGTTACGCCGGAAGAACTGCCGGCACTCTTCTTCGATGACGACACTCCGGTGCTGCGGAACCCGGATACGCGGCAGGTGGCCGAACGCCTTGGCCGGTCGATGACAGCTGCGTATGATCTCTACGATTTGGTCATCGTCGGCGCTGGACCCGCGGGTCTTGCGGCCGCTGTTTACGGTGCATCAGAAGGATTGCGGACTCTCCTTTTGGATCGGCATGCTCCCGGTGGACAGGCGGGCAGTAGTTCCAGAATCGAAAATTATCTTGGATTCCCGGCTGGGGTCAGCGGTAGTGAGTTGACGCGACGTGCTCTGTCACAAGCACAGCGGCTCGGTGCAGAGTTCCTGGTGCCGCTGGAGGTCACAGGTCTCTCGATCGATGGAGGTTATAAGCGATTGATGCTGGCCGATGGCCGAGAAATCGTGAGCCGCGCCATGCTGGCCACCACTGGAATGTTCTATCGCGAGCATCCCGCAACCGGCGTGGCAGAACACACAGGCGCGGGGGTCTACTACGGCGCCGCGACCACAGAAGCAGCGGCCTTCCGCGATCAGCGAGTGATGGTTGTGGGTGGCGGAAATTCGGCAGGCCAGGGCGCGATCTATCTTTCGCGATACGCGACCGAGGTGCACATCGTGGTCCGCCGCACCGATTTGCGTGAAACCATGTCACAGTACCTGATTGAGCAGATCGAAAAAACGCCCAATATCCACATTCGTCCACGCATGGAAGTCGCACGCGTTGAGGGCGATGGCCACATGGAGCGAGTCATTCTCTCCTCACTTGACGACGGGTCAACGCAGTCGGAGGCGGCCGACGCTCTCTTCATCTTTATCGGCACTCGTCCGCGCAGCGAGTGGCTTCCGCCTGAGGTGCTGCGCGATGCCAAGGGGTTTGTGCTGACCGGGCGAGACCTGATGGCAGCGGATGCGTACGCGCGTACCTGGAAAGAGTTGCGCGAACCGCTGCTGCTCGAGACCAGCGTGCCGGGAGTGTTTGCCGCTGGAGACCTGCGCTCCGGCGCCATGAACCGCGTGGCCTCCGCCGTGGGTGAGGGTTCCATGGTCGTCCGCCTGGTGCATGAATATATGGCGCTCACCTGAGACGAAAGTGGACATTGCAAACACGATCCCGCCATGCGGTGTGCGACAAATCCCGAGCGCAATTAAAATTTGTATAGATCATGAGGGATCAAGAGAGATGAATGAAACAGCAGTCGTGACGGAGCGACGAACACACGAAGAAAAGCTGAATCTGCTGGCGGAAGTTGCAGTGCGAGTCGGCCTGGGATTACGCGCCGGACAAGAACTGGTGATGACAGCGTCGCTGGATTCGCTACCGCTCGCTCGCCGCATTACCGAGCAGGCCTATCGCGCCGGCGCTTCCCTGGTGACCACGCTCTACAGCGACGATGAAGCGGCTCTGATGCGCTACCACTATGCCTCCGATGAAAGTTTCGATCATGCAGCCAAGTGGCTCTACGATGGCATGGGTGCAGCCTTCAAAAGCGGCGCGGGACGTCTCGCTATCGCGGGCGGAAATCCGACGCTGCTTTCCAATGAAGATTCAGAAAAAGTAGGCCGTGCCAATCGTGCTGTATCCCAGGCCTATCGCCCCGCACTTGAATTGATTACGCGACATGAAATCAATTGGACGATCGTAGCCAGCGCGACTCCGGCGTGGGCGGCCGCCATGTTTCCGAATGAAGCTGCCGACGTAGCCCTGGCGAAATTGTGGGATGCAATCTTCTACACCACACGCATCAACGCTGACGACCCGGTGGCCGCGTGGAAGACTCATGATGCCGGCCTGCAAAAGCGCGCCGCGCGATTAAACGAGAAGCGTTACTCCGCGCTGCAATATCGAGGACCCGGCACAGATTTCCGTCTGGGCCTGGCCGATGACCATCTCTGGCTGGGTGGCGGAACCACTGCCGGCAATGGACTCTATTGCATTCCCAATATGCCGACGGAAGAAGTATTCACCACTCCTCATAAAGATCGCGCGGATGGCACCGTCACTGCCACCAAGCCGCTATCGCACCAGGGCACGATGATTGAAGGCATCCAAGTGCGTTTCGAAAAAGGTCGTATTGTCGAAGCGCGCGCCAGCCGTGGCCAGGAAGTGCTGCAGCGCTTAATCGACACCGATGAAGGCGCACGGCGACTGGGAGAAGTCGCACTCGTGCCGCACTCTTCTCCGATCGCCGCCAGCGGCCTGCTTTTTTTGAACACGCTGTTCGATGAAAACGCCGCGTCTCATATTGCGCTGGGTCAGGCATACACGTCCTGCCTGCGTGACGGAGATAAGCTAACGCCCGAACAGTTGGCAGCCAAGGGAGCAAATGACAGTCTCATTCACGTCGACTGGATGATCGGCTCAGGAAAATTAGACATCGACGGCATCACTGCGACCGGCATTGCGGAGCCGCTGATGCGACAGGGGGAATGGGCGTAACGTGCTTGTTTCAGGTTGCCTCAACCGCAATAAAATTGCGCCGTTTTTGCACAGTTCGGCCACGATTTGCACCGAAATAATTCCGCTGGAACCCGCATTTCCCGTGCAATACTCATTTCAACGAAAGAGCAATCTTTCAGAGGAGAGAGCGGAATCGAAGCCAGCCAGAGAATCGGCAACGAGACTCACTTCAGGTAACTGAAGACGGCAGCCAAAAGGAAGCTCTTACAACCAGACGGAACGGCAGTTCCAGAGAATGCAGGCTTGCCTGCAGTCTCTCGGCAACTCCGGGAAGACAGAGTTGTGATCCGATCGCCGAACATCGGATCTTCGAATATTCGGAAGTCAGGGGCGATTTCTCGCGAGAGGATTCGCCCCTCGACATTTTCCCCTCATCCCAGACCCGAACACCCAATCACGTTTGTATTTTTAAAGGGACGACCGTCAGGCGATAGTCGCTCGGACTGTCCCAGTTCCCTGCCGTGAAAGCATACACGCGTTCTGAAGTTTGGAATTTTGGACACACTTGCGGAGAATAATAGCCGGAAGGTCGAGAGTTGTACGACCCTATTTGGGTCCACGGACCCCATGGCCAGGGTGCCTCGTAGAAATCCCAGACAGTGTGAGTCGCGGCGCCGTCCATTTTGCCGCCACCTGCCGGATAGTACCAGCCAATCATGAAATATCTTCGGTATCGAGGCAGATAGGCCGCGCCCGTCATTCCAAATTTTCCAGGATCGCGGAGTATCGGGCTGACCTGTTCCATATTGTGGGTCCAGGAAGTCGAATCACCATTCCCGCCGACGAAGAATTCCCAATCTTCGCCTTTCAGGCGTCCGATCCTGGATCGTGCCACCCGTCCGACGATCATGTCATCGCCGCAATCCCAAAATCCATTGTTGGAAATCGCGTAGACGTAGTCTCCAAGGTTACGAGGGGCCGCACCATTGCCGCCGAACTGAACGAAGTACGGCGTTGCAAAACGTCGTCCTGGAAACATGGGCGCATGGTAGTTCGCTTCGGCGGAACGCGTCCATGTTCGCCCATGATCCAGGCTCTTGATGATGCTTGCGTTGTTTGCCGTCTGGCGCCGATGCGGATCACCGCTTTCCTGCCCGTATCGATGCCGGGCGACAACCCAATATAAAACACCATCGATGCAGGCGCATCCGCTGGATTTCCAGGTGCATCCATCCGGACCGCGTTCCGCTTCTCTACCGTAAGATGACATGGGATTGATAGTCTTACCGCTCAGGTGGTGCGGGTCGATACCATCGATGCGGTTGAACGCGATATTCGCTTTGGGTGCTGAGCGAAACCCGGTGGTGTCGTTCGATGGGGAGTAAAGTCGCTCGTTATCCGCCCAGGTCGGCGTCCACGTATCGCCTTCACTCTCAGCTACTGGAATCGGGGCCTCCACGGTGACAGCACGCAGTGGCGGGCCGCTCTGGGTTGCGAATGCCACGGGATTCAACACCGACGATTGAAGCTTCAGCGAGGCGGAGAACGTCGCCATAGCCGACCCAAAGATCAGATCTCTTCGCCGCAAATTTACACCTCGCGTCCGTTTTTCATTCCCGTAGAAAAGCTGTGACTTCCTCAGTCAGGCGATGGATCAATTCATCGGTCTCATAATTCGTCAGTTTTCTGCTTGTGGGCGCCACAGATTGCGTCATTGCCGGGCTCGCTTCTATCGGATCGACGCTGCGCTTCAGACGCGGATCCGGTAAACCCAGTCTCTTCTTTATAGATAGCAGGTCGAGAATTTTATCCGGCGGAATCTCGTTCAACTTCGGCCGTAATTGCGACGCGATCATTATCGTCTTGCAATAGGTATCGACCACCTCCACATACCATTCGGCATGAGTTACTGTGTCGGCCCAGCAGACAATTCCGTGGTTCGCCAGCAGAACGGTGTTGTGATCTTGAACAAAGGGCAACACAGTTTTTGCGAAGGCGCGCGTGCCCGGTGTCTCATACGGCGCCAGTGCGACCGGACCAATGAAGACCTCTTGCTCCGGAATCAAGTTACCTTGCGGCACAACTCCGGCGACTGCATGCGCGGTAGCGTACGGTGGGTGACAGTGAATGACCGCTTTCGCGGCGGGCACCAACTTATAAATCTCAAGGTGCAGCAGGATCTCGCTGGTCTGCGGACGATCGCCGCATATCTGGCAGTTATCCAGATCAACGAGCGAAAAATCATCCATACACAGATCACCCTTGCTGCATAGCGTCGGGGTACATAAAACATAATGCGGAGAGAGGCGAACGGAAATATTGCCGCCATTTCCGTCTACATACTGCCGCTCCCAAAGCTTCTTGCCGACGCGAAGAATTTCTTCCTTCAGTGCGTTAGCCTCGGGAGAATTGAAAATCTGCTGCGGCTCTCCCTCAGATGCTTGACTGGATCGCTCCACCGCCAGGCACTCCAGCACAGCGCGACGAATAATGGCGGAAATATCAGTTTTGTTGGCGTCTTTCATATTTCTGTTCGGCAACACCCTCGGCTTTCCTCTCCATGGTCGCATTTCTCGGCGCAGAAAGACACCTCGACTCTCGTGCGGCAAATGTTCCCAGGCTTTGAAACCAGCATACCCCGCCCGTTGTCTGAATCGAAGCGAGAGCTTGCGGGCCGGTCCATGTACAGCTAGACATGTACATCGACAGCAAGTTGCTCCTGCACAGTGATGGGTTTCTGGACGCCCAAGCCGATGACATCGCTCGAGCACAAAATCTCGACATCGCGCCACCAATGGCAAAGTTGTGTTTGTGCGGTTGGAGTTGGACTCATCGAACGCCCAGCTTCTTTCGCAGAATTTCTATTGGCGGTCCGCCTCGGACTCGGGCTATCGCGGCTGACTCAGCTGTCGCCCGCAAAACGCTTAATCGCCGCCGCCCATCTACAACGCACCGCCGCTACCAGAACCGCGAGCAATGATCAAATCGAAATCGACGTGGAGAATACAGGCGACGTTGTCGCACCCAATTCCAAGCTGGGAGCATTCGCAGCCGATGGGTCGGAAGTGTTGCCGCCTATTTCAGTGACAATTGCATCTTTCTGGTGCCTGGCGAGGAACAAACCGTCACCATCGACTTTCCCTCAATGGCCAATGCCCGAGATCTCGTCCTGCACGTGCGCGGGTGAAACATCCCGGTCACCTCCGCAAACATCACAGACAGTATCGCGAAGGTGCCGTAGTCATTTTTCCGCTATCGCGTTGGACCTTCGCGTCGTCAGATTAGGATCAATTCGTGCACCTCCCAGTGAATCCTCCCATCCTGCCAATGCTGGCCAAGCGTGTAGAAGAAATTCCACCCGGCAGCGACTGGATTTTCGAGCCAAAGTGGGATGGATTCAGGGTTATAATTTTCCGCGATCACAAGGAAATCCTGATTCAAAGCCGTGAACAAAAATCCCTGAACCGATACTTCCCAGAGATGATTCCGCCATTGCTGCAACAACTCCCTGCCCGCTGCGTCGTAGACGGCGAACTCGTCATCGCGAGAAATGGCGCACTCGACTTCGATGCGTTGCAACTCCGCATCCACCCCGCAGCATCAAGGGTCAAGCTGCTCGCCGAGCAAACTCCAGCGTCCATTGTGCTGTTTGACTTGCTGTGCGAAGGTTCCAAAGATCTGCGTCTCGAGCGATTCGATCGACGTCGTGAGCGTCTCGAAGAAATGCTCGCTAACGCCACGCCGCCAATTCACTTGACACCAGCAACTACAAAACGATTCGTCGCCACCGACTGGTTTCGGCGCTTCGAAGGTGCAGGCTTGGATGGCGTCATGATTAAGTCGATGGAAAGCGCTTACGAATCTGACAAACGCGCAATGTTCAAGTTGAAGCATGAGCGCGATTGCGACTGCGTCGTCGCCGGCTTTCGCTGGTACAAGGAGAGTGAAAGCGACGCCATCGGTTCCCTGCTGCTGGGGCTATACGACGATGCGGGTACGCTGCAGCACGTCGGCGTTTGCTCCAGTTTCACTAGGGAAAAACGCCGCGAATTGCTCGAACTCCTCCGACCATATCGCAAGAATGCGTTGGCGCATCACCCTTGGAAATCGTGGCAACAAGAGAATACAGACGGCAACGAACATCGCATGCCGGGTGGCAAAAGCCGCTGGAGCCGCGGAAAAGATCTTTCCTGGGAGCCGCTTCGTCCAGAGCTTGTTGTCGAGGTGGCGTACGAGCACATGCAAGGAAATCGCTTCCGCCATATGGCTCACTTTCGCCGATGGAGACTCGATAAAGATCCTCACAAATGCACCTACGCGCAGTTGGAAGTTGTACCCCCGCAGGAACTGCGGAAGATCTTCGCTCTCGGTCGCTAGATGCGCATCGTAAAACTCCCTGAGTTCCGCGTGCATGAAATCTGCATCCAATCGAAGCGGTGCCAATTTCAAGTCGAGAACTCTTTCCCCATCATGCATGCTGAAGATAAGGTTTTTGACCCGATACAATCCGCCCGGGAAGCGGGCCTTCGCTATGTTTCCGACGCGCAGCCGGGCATTCAACGAAAACGCCAGGGAAAAGGATTTCGCTACGTCGACGTTGATGGAAAGACCGTGCACGATCCGGAAATTCTGGCGCGGATCAAGTCGCTGGTTATTCCGCCTGCGTGGAAACAGGTATGGATCTGCACCAATCCCAAAGGGCATCTGCAGGCCACCGGTCGCGAC
>JAZKAG010000219.1:11439-14999 GCA_040389265.1 Acidobacteriota bacterium | reverse complement strand
GAAGTTCGCGACGAGACCAAATATGAGCACATGCTGCAGTTTGGCGCGGCCCTACCCGCGATCCGCGAGCAAGTGGATCGCGACCTGGCACTTCCCGGCGTTCCTCTTCGCAAGGTCATGGCGACCATCGTCCGGCTGATGGAAACGACCTACATACGCGTGGGCAATGCGGAATATGCTCGCGAAAATCATTCCTACGGATTGACAACCATGCGCGGCCGCCACGTTCAAGTAGATGGCTCGAAGATCACCTTTAAATTTCAGGGAAAGAGCGGCGTGCGTCACACCATCGATGTCCACGACCGACGATTGGCCAAAATTATCCGGCGATGCCAGGACCTGCCCGGCTACGAACTGTTCCAATATGTAGGCGACGATGGCGAGACCCATTCCATCGACTCTGCGGATGTGAATGACTATCTGCGCGAAATCAGCGGCCAGGAGTTTACCGCCAAAGATTTCCGTACCTGGGCCGGAACCGTGCTAGCCTGTGTCGCCCTGCAAGAATGCGAGGCGTTCGAGACCGAGTCGCAGGCGAAGAAAAATGTGGTGCAAGCCATCCAATCGGTCGCCGAGCAACTCGGAAATACGGCTTCCGTTTGCCGCAAGTGTTATGTACATCCTGCGGTGCTCGACAACTACATGCGCGGCATGATGAAAAGCATTGTGAATCGAGGTGCGCAACGCAGGCGCGCTTCGTCCGGCCACGGGCTGCGACGAGAGGAAACCGCTCTAATCCGCCTGTTGAAACGAAAGCCCCATAAATGAGCATGCCGAAGCGCCAGGGCAGCTTCATAGTGCTATCTTTGCCGCCATCGTAAGGCGCCATCCCACGATATTCCCGCCGATTCCAAAGCCGTGATATTTCTACCGTATGCACATTCGCGGAGTCTGGATTCTGCTGATCTTTGTCTGCGCAACCGCTGCCCTGATGATGCTTGCGCTTCACCGGACGAAGCTAGGGTTGCTCATTCACCAGCGGATTCCCGATCGACCCCATCGTCGGCTCTTTCTAGCCTCGGTCAGCTTCTTCATCACATTTCTTGGCGTCCGCTTGCTGGTCGCTTCGATCACCCATCACATTGGTCCTTTCGGTTATGTGCAGGTGGGCGGCCGTCATATCCATCACCTTGTCTGGGGAATTCTTCTGCTGCTTATCACTGGCTACGCGGAACTGGCCGAGGTCGGCATCGGCGAAACTTCCGTCTCCATTTTGATGAGTCGATTGCTGTCGATCGGGTACGGAATGGGCGCAGCCCTGACACTGGATGAATTTGCCCTGTGGCTCAATCTGGATCCGATGGCGTACTGGTCGCGACAGGGACGCGAAAGTATTGATGCCGTCGTCTTGTTCGGCGCCCTGCTCGCGATAGGAACCTGGGGAGCGCCGTTGTTACGACGGCGTCACTGAGGCCAACAACGATTCTGAGAATGCTCCCCGGCGACGCTAGCCTGATTCGCCCGGAAGTGCGTTCAAGCGTCGGACGATCGCGTTTTTGGCTTCCCCTGTCTCCAATCCTTTCAAATTAGCTTTGACACTCGCGAGCAATGCCTCTCGGCTTGCGCCCAATAAGAGGCGAGCCGTGGCCAACTCGCTCTCAAGAAATTCCGGCGTTTCGGGAATCATCGCTGTCGCATACGCTTCTAGTTTCGCCACCACTTCCGCCGCAGCTAGCGGAACCTCGGTGCACTCCAATAGACATTGGTGTGCGTCTCGAGCCGAACACTCATTCCGAACCTTTTTTGCAGCCATGTAGCGGTCGAAGGCGCGAATGTCTTCGTCTGCGTACCGACCCAATTCCTCTTCGATCGATTTCACGTTAGCGACGATTGCTTTGATCGTTTCCGGATTACGCTTCGCACTGATCGCGCACACCATCTGCAGCAGTGCGGCAGCGAAAGTCGCCGAAACCGCGGCGACGGCTGCTCCTCCGGGCGTTGGGGAGCCAGCCGCAACGCGATCCCTGAATTGTGCGAGTGAATTTTCCCAGAGCCCTAGGTAGTCGGGTTGAAAGAGAGTCGTCATCGATGCACTGCAGTGGACGGAGTAAATCCTCCCGGACTCCCCATAATAGTCTGCCAATGGCAAAAATGTCTGGAGGTTTCGGCTGACGGCGCAGGTTTCCAACTAAAGCTCAAAGAGTGGCAAAATGGAGCGTGGAAACCGTACGGATGGACAAGTGGCTGTGGGCGGCCCGCTTCTTCAAGACGCGTGCCGTGGCAGCGCGCGCCTGTGGACTCGGTCGAATCACTAGTAACGAGCAGCCGGCAAAGGCAGGGCGCGATGTGAAGATCGGAGATTTTCTCAAGGTGAAAAATGACAGCGGCGACTTTGAAGTCGAGGTATTGCAGTTGAGTGAGATACGCGGACCAGCTGCGGTGGCGCAAACTTTGTATCGGGAGACAGAAGCCAGCCGCGAACTGCGCCTAAAGGTCGCCGAAGAGCGGAAGGCAATGTCGCTGGTCGAACTCGCGCAAGCCGGCAGGCCGTCGAAACGCGATCGTCGCGAAATTGCCCATTTCCGCGGCCGTCGCTGACCTGGCGCGTTAGTCCGCTAGCAGCCCGGCTAAACGGCGATAGGATTCCAACCGAGCTTGCGGTTCATAAGTGTCCGTCACCGCGATTAACTCGTTGGCGCCTGTTTCTTGAACCAATTTCTCCAGGCCCGCGCGCACCGTGGAATCGGATCCCACAATGGCGGCGGCCAACTTGTCCTCGACCGCGATTCGTTCCCAGTCTTCCCACAGCGGTTCCATGGAATCCACTGGAGGCAGCAACTCGACCGGACCGTTACGGATCAACTGCAGAAAGCGCTGTTGCGGTGTGGTGAACAATCGCCGCGCGGTCGTGTCAGTTTCGGCCACGATTACTTGCACCGCAATCATCAGATGCGGTTCCCTCAGAGTCTCGCTGGGGCGGAACTCGCGTCGATACAATTCGGTGGCTCGAAAGATCTGGGCAGGAGCAAAGTGGGCCGCAAAAGCAAACGGCAACCCCAGCCGCGCCGCCAACTCCGCGCTGTATAGACCAGAGCCCAGCAACGTTATTGGCACCTCGCTTCCCTGCCCGGGAATCGCTCTCACCACTTGCTGCCGCTGCTCCGGGGCCAGATAGGTTTGCAACTCCTGCAGCAAGACTTGAAAATCCTCACCGTTCTGCCCCTTGTCTCTACGCAGTGCCCGCATCGTAGCCAGGTCGCCACCTGGAGCGCGACCCAGTCCCAGGTCAATTCTTCCTGGATAGAGCGCCTCCAGCGTGCCAAACTCTTCTGCCACCACCAAGGGGGCATGGTTGGGCAGCATCACTCCTCCACTGCCCACCCGGATGGTTTCTGTCGCCGCCGCAATGTGGCCAATCAAAATCGATGTTGCAGAGCAAGCCAGGCCGGCGATGGAGTGGTGTTCGGCGAGCCAATAGCGCTTGTATCCCAGCTTCTCCACGTGCTTCGCCAGTTCCACAGAGCGCGCGATGGCGCTGCCCGCGGACTCGCCGGGGCGCATGCCCACCAGATCCAGTACCGAAATGGCCAACTTTGTCTCCATGTTCATTGGATGAAACA
>JAZKAG010000219.1:11037-11429 GCA_040389265.1 Acidobacteriota bacterium | reverse complement strand
CTGGCCCAGAGATGCGAAGGTTCGTATCAGACCCCTCCGCGGGCCGAGATTCATCGATGCCAAAGTCGGCACGTTTCGATTTTATCGCCGACTTATCCGGGCATACTGGCGAGAACCCTGCTGGTCAACTCAATCGCGATCTCTGGCCGAGACATCATGGTATTGTGAATCAGGCATTGACGCACGGATCGCATGAGAGCAGCCTTTTGGTCTTCTGAAATTTCAACCGGGTATAAAACCTCAATGTGAAAGTTGCCCAGTCGGGCCGGCTGCAGCAGCTTGTCGGCGGATACCGATACTTCCACGCCCGTCTCAGCCAGGTGACGGCTCCTAAGATATTGCACGGCATAGAAAGCAGCACATGACCCTAAAGACGCCAGCATCAACTCCGG
>JAZKAG010000219.1:3140-11027 GCA_040389265.1 Acidobacteriota bacterium | reverse complement strand
TCATACCGGCATCTTCACCGCCGTTCTCAACGGGTTGATCACAAACTACGGTGTGAGACCGGGATTTGATGGAGAACTTTACATTGTCCAGTTGCGTGACTGTTACCTGCATGGTGATCCTCGCTTTCACTGGATGAGAGACACAGTGCAGGCGGGTTGTTACAGGACGGAAGAGGTTTTTTTCTGAACTGGCATGCCTAACATGCGCAGATATTCCTGGGTGAGCATCGATCGCAGGCGGAGCGCGACAGCAGCATCGCACGGTACCTCGAGCGAACGACAACGGTCGATGGCGCGTCGCAAGTCGCGAAGAAATGCCACGCAGGCGGGACAAGCCTCGATATGACGACGCATTTGCTCACAGGGCAACGTTCCCATTCTGCCATCCAAATATTCAGAAAGGTTAGCGAACAGTTCGCGGCATTCGGCGGGTCGCTCCTCCGTCTGAATATGAGACCCCTTCGGCTTCAATTTCGGTTTCTTCTTCGCTCTCTTCGCGGAAGCGGCATCCAGGGCTCGATCAATCTCTCTGCGCACACACAGGCGAGCTCGATGTAGCCGCACCCGAACCGTTCCCGGCTGCAGTCCGAGAATTTCGGCGACCTGGTCGGTCGTCAACTCCTCCATATCGTGCAGTACAAGAACGATGCGCAACGGTGGCGGAATCTGTAACACCGCTTGATGCAGCAGATGATGCTGTTCGGCGTGAATCAGAGTATTCTCAGCGCTTTCGCCTGCGTCCACCAACAGCCGTTCCAGTTCCGCGTCATCGGGCATCAGTTCGTCGAGAGAAACTCTGTGCTTGCGAACATCTTCCCCCTTGCGCCTCATGCGCCAGCAACGATTCCTGGTCACTGTATACAGCCACACGGCGAGCGCTCGCGGCTCCTCAATCTTTGCAAGATGCCCGAGCGAACGGAATAACACCTCCTGCATGGTGTCTTCCGCGTCTTGCGGGTGTCCGCAAAGCTTCATGCTGAAGGAATAGACCGTGTTCTGCAGCAATGCGATGGCCTGGTCGATCGCTTCGGGGGTATTGCGACGTAAAAGAGTCGTCGCTTCGATCAGTTCGGGTCGCATGCCAAAGAGTCCCAGAGAGTAAGTCCAGTATATTCCCCGCAGCGCAGCTACAGGATGAGAGGGACTTCATTCAAACTCCACTCAATCGATTGGCAAGGCTTACCGAGTCGATAGGCTGTCATCTTGGTTCGTCCCACGCGCTACCTGCAACATGCTGATGCAGATTGGTCCGATCCGCTCTAGCCATCGCCGGTCTTTTTCTGACCTTCGCGAGGAATATAGGGCCATGCATGTCCGAGTCAAGGCAATCGCAAGATCCATCTCAGCCCCAGGGCGACGCGCCTCCACACGAAGCATATGCCTGTAGAGTTCGTCCTTGAGAGCATCCCGATTTCTGGCGAGAGAAGTCATGAACCGGCAGCTGGCTTACACGATGGAAGGGGCGGCGGAATCCTTCAACCCCATGGCACGAAAAATTGCCATTGCCGGGCACCAGTTGGTGAATGCCGACTGCAGCAGATTGAGACCGACGAAACCCGTCAGCCATAGCCAGTTGGGCGAGACCCAATGGGCCAACGCCAGGGAGGCTAATACGATCACACCCGCTAACAACCTTACAGCTCGATCAACGGTCATTGCATACCTCCTGTGGTTCCAGTATTGAATCTGTCTCCCCGGCATCCTGTTGGCGGGAGTGCATCATGTAATACAGCACCGGCACAGCGGGCCAGGAGAGAAACGTTGAAGCGATTCCACCCGCAATCAGTGATAAGCCCAATCCCTGAAAGATCGGATCGGTCAGGATGACGCTGGCGCTCACCACAACAGCCGCCGCCGTCAGCAGCACCGGGCGTAGTCGCACCGCGCCGGCATCGATCACGGCTTCTGCCAGCGGCATTCCCTGCTCCCGTCGTAGTTCAATAAAGTCGACCACCAGAATCGAATTACGCACAATAATTCCGGCGCCTGCAATAAACCCGATCATCGATGTCGCTGTAAAAAAATCGCCAAGCAGCGCATGAGCCGGCAGGATGCCCACAAGCGTCAGCGGAATTGGGGCCATAATCGCCAGCGGCACCTGGAACGATTTGAACCACCCCACGACCAGAACATAAATCAGGATCAGGACTGCAGCGAACGCCAGCCCTAGATCGCGGAAGACTTCAATCGTGATCTGCCACTCGCCATCCCACTTCATGGAGTAGTGCGCGGTGGATTCCGGCTGTACGGAGTTGTAACGAACCAGTTTGTAGCCGTCCGCCAGTGTCAGCTTATCCAGAGCCTGGTTCATTTTCAGGATGCCGTACACCGGGCTTTCTTCGGAGCCCGCCATATCGCCGGTCACATAGACGACACGCTTCAAATCCTTGTGATAGATGTCGGGCTCCAGCGTGGTGTGATCCACATCCACCAGCTCGCGCAGCGATACCATGCTGCCGTCGGCCCCTCGCAGCTTAATGTTCTCCAGCGCCTGCAGCGACGATCGCTCCGGTCGATCGAATTCCACCGTAGTCGGCACCGGCTCGCGCGAATATTGCGAGTGCAAAAGGCCCACCTGCATCCCGGAAGTGGCCAATTTCAGCGTCTCTGCGATCTGCGCCACAACAATTCCGTGCAGCGCGGCCTTTGTCTGATCGACATGCATCATCAACTGCTGCTGCGGATCCTGCATGTACCAGTCGGTGTCTACGACTCCCTTGGTCTGCTGGAAGATTTGCTTCACCTGACGAGCGAGCGCAACCTGACCTTGCAAATTGGGGCCATATATCTCAGCCACCACGGTCTGCAACACCGGCGGACCGGGCGGCACTTCGGCCACTTGGATGGTCGCACCATAGCGTTGCGCAACACGATCTAAACCAGGACGCAGCCGCTTGGCAATCTCATGACTCTGTGCGCTGCGCTCTTTCACCGGCAGCAGATTGACCTGGATGTCCGCCTGGTTGGGCTGACTGCGCAGGTAGTAATGGCGCACCAACCCGTTAAAGTTGTACGGTCCCGACGTCCCCGCGTAAATTTGATAGTTTGTTACGTCATTCTGCTGACTCAGATATGCACCCAGCGCCTGTGCTACGCGTGTGGTCTGCTCCAAGGGCGTGCCGTCCGGCATGTTAATGATGACCTGGAACTCGCTTTTGTTATCGAAGGGCAGCATCTTCACCAGCACCAACTTCAGCGGTACCAGCGCACAGGCAGCCAGCAGCAGTAGTACTACCACGGCCAGAAACATGTAGCGCGTCCTCGCCCGGTACAGCAACGGATGCATGGCCCGGCGATAGAACCGCGTCAGCCACCCTTCTTTCTCTGGTTCCAGGATGCGCGCCCCTTCAAGATGCTTTCGTCCCAGCAGGCGCAAGGCCGCCCACGGCGACACCACGAAGGCCACGAACAACGAGAACATCATGGCCACTGAGGCACCCACCGGAATAGGCCGCATATAGGGCCCCATCAGTCCGCGAACAAACGCCATGGGCAAGATCGCAGCAATTACTGTGAAAGTGGCCAGGATGGTAGGATTTCCCACCTCGGCCACCGACTCGACCGCCACTTCGCTCAATGGACGGCGACAGTTCTCCGGTAGGCGAAAATGGCGGACCATGTTTTCGACCACAACAATCGCGTCGTCCACCAGAATGCCGATGCTGAAGATCAACGCAAACAGCGTCACCCGATTCAGCGTGTAGCCCAGCAGGTAAAATACGACCATGGTCAATGCCAGCGTTACAGGAATGGCCAGCAGCACCACCCCCGACTCACGCCAACCCAGAAACAGGGCAATCAAGAAGGTCACTGACAGGGTTGCCAGCAGCAGATGCTCCAGCAATTCATCCGATTTGGCCTTCGCCGTCGCGCCGTAGTTGCGCGTGGTGGCAATGTTGACATCGGCGGGCAGCTTTACGCCCCGCATCGCGCCCACTTGCTTTAACACAGCATTCGCGATGTCGGTGGCATTAGTGCCTGTGCGCTTGGCAACTGTGATCGTGACCGCTGGATATTCTTTGGCAGCGCCTTCACGCGCACTCGCCCGGGTCGTACCGAACAAGACGTAGTCTTGTGCCTGCGCCGGCCCATCCACGATCCTGTCGGCTACGTCGCGCAGATAAATGGGCCGCCCGTTCGCTACCCCCAACACCACGCCTGCCAGGTCTGCCGTGTTCTGAAAGAGATTGCCTGCGTCGACGCGAATTTCCTGGTTGCCATCGGCAAACTCTCCGGCCTGGGTCCGAGCGTTCGCTGCCTTCAGCCGTTCGACGACTGTGTCAGGAGCCAGTCCAAACGCAGCCAGGCGAGCACTGCTTAGAACCACCCGCATCGCCCTTGGCTGTCCACCCAGCAGCTTCGTTTCCGAAACATCTGGGATTTGGCGGATCGTATGCTGGACCTCATCAGCCATCTGTCGCAGTTGATACCCGTTGTAATTCTTGCCCCACATTGTGAGCGCCAGGATGGGCACATCGTCAATTGAGTGCACTTTTACCAGTGCCTGCGACGCGCCTGCGGGCATACGATCAGCATTCGAATACAGCTTGCTGTACACCTTGACCAACGCTTCTTGTTCCGGCCTCCCCACCTTGAAACGCACAATCACAAGACTCTGTCCTGGACTGGAGATGGAATACACATATTGCACGCCGGAAATTTCATGCATCAGGTTTTCGATGGGATTGGTGACCCTCTGCTCTACTTCCGCCGGCGATGCGCCCGGCATGCCTGTCATCACGTCCAGCATCGGCACCTGGATCTGCGGATCTTCCTCGCGAGGAATCGCCAGCATGGCAAACAGACCGACCACCAGCGACGCAATCACGAATAGCGGCGTCAGTTTTGAAGTCAGAAACATGCGCGCCAGGAGCCCCGCAATGCCATGGGGCTTACTCACCAGCTGAGGCTCGTCCGGTGTGAGGAGGGGCTTCATGGCTGTGCCTCGATGCGCTTGCCGGCCAGGTCACGGTCGCCAGGATGATTGATTAAGGTCTCGCCGGCAGCGAGTCCCGACAAGACTTCCACCTCGTCGCCGTGGACATCTCCCAGGCTCACATATCGAAGTTGCGCCACTCCGTCTGCATCAAGCACATACATACACGCTAGAGATCCACGCATCACCACCGCCGATTGGAGAGCTAAAATCATTGACTTTTTCGATCCAGGAAAACTCACGGTGCCAAACATACCTGCGTGCTGTGATTTTGATACTGGTAGATCCAGCTTCACCAGAAAACTGCGGCTTGCCGGATCCGCTGCTGGAACCACCTGGACCACCGTCCCGATGGCCTCGGCCCCCGCTCCATCGATGCTCACTGAAACTTTTATCCCTGGATGGACCGAGCCGATCAAGGACTCATCTACCGACGTGTACATCTGCAAAGGGCCATCGCGATCGACTTCGAGCAGTGGAGTTCCTGGCGCCGCCAGCGATCCAGGGTCGGCCAGACGAGTTGTCACGACGCCGCTGAACGGGGCTCGCAGCTGCATATACGCAAGCTGGGTGCGGGCTCCAGCTACCTCGGCTCTGGCCTCGCTGCTCTGCGCCTGAAACGCCTGCAGTTCCAGCGCCGAGGCTTCCGAACGCTTCTGCACTTCGTCGAATTCCTGCGGACTGACGCTCTTCTCGTCTTTCAACTGCTGATAGCGCACAAGCGTGCCCGCTGCCAGGGACGCATTGGCTGTCGCTGCCATTTGCTGTTTCTCTACTGCCATCTGCGCGGCCGTCGCGCGGTTGAGCGCAGCGCTCATAGCAGAATCATCGAGTGCCACCAGCAGTTGTCCGGGGCGTACACGGTCGCCTGCCTGTACCAGCACCTGGCGGATTGTGCCTGTCATCTGCGCGGAAATCATGGCGGTCTCTTTGGCATGTACGGTTCCAGCCGCGCGAATGGCCTGAGGCATCTCCTGCTCGGTGCTTTTCACCAGCTGCGCCTGCGCCGTGGAGGGTGACGGCTGCACCGATTGGCTGCGGGGGGAACATCCCAGCAACAACATAGGAGTTAAAAGAAGAAGAGTGGATAGCGCTGGCTTCATTGCAGGGTCTCCGCTGATTCGGGGGTAAGGTTTCCGGTCGAATACATCAGTGCCGCATACGCCACCGTGTTGCCGTAAACCGCGTGCCAATAGTCGCTTTGACTTTGTCGCTGTGCATCTTCTGCGCGCAAAAGATCGGTCATCGTTGCCAGGCCCGACTTGTAGCGATTCTGCAAGATGCGTAAGCTTTCGGCCGACTGCTCCATCGATGCCTGCGCGGTAGCGACAATTCGCTCAGCGGTCCTGTGTTCTGTCCAGGCACGGTTCACTACCAGTCGAATCTGCTGTTCCTGGGCTCGCTCTTGCGCTTCTGCTTTCTGCTGTGCGGCCCGCTCCTGCGCCAATTGAGCTCGCTTTTCCAAAGGAAAAATGTCGAGACTGAGCTGCACACCCGCTACCCAGTTGTTGCCACCGTCGCCGGCGAAGCTGGCTTTGTCCATCTCCCAATTGCCGTAGGCGCTTACTTTTGGAGCAAAACTGTCCTTCACCGACTTGACGGCTGCGACCCGTGCAGACGTTTGCTGGTGCAGCGCTTTCAGGTCGGGTCGCACCTTGAGTGCGCTTGCGATATCTTCTGCCAGATTGCCCTCGGGGAAGCTTCGTGCCTGGATCGGCACCAGCGTTGCACGCGGCGAGCTAACGTTTATCCCCATGGCCGTTTCCAGGTCCGCCCAGGCCACGTCGACTTCACCCTCGGCGGAAATCCTGGCCTGCTGGCGTTCCGACAAGTTAACTTGTGCGGCCAGCGAGTCCGAATCTACGGCCAAGCCGGCGTGCACTTTTCTCTTCGCGTCCGACAACAACGCTTCCGCCGTGGTCTCTTCATGCTGAGCGACATCCACCCGCTTATGGGCGTAGAGAAAAGCCTGATACGCCTCGACTACACGCAGCACGATCGCCTGGTTCGCTGTCTCTCCCATGGAAGCCGTGCTGGCCGCCACGAACCTGGCGCTCTTAATCTGCTCCTGGGTACCGAACCAATTGAACAGCATCCACGAGCCGCTGAATCGGCTTGCAAAATTTCCTATAGGAGTTGGCCGATTGAGGCTGTTCAGCGCAAAATCGTTTTGTGTGAATCGCTGTTGCCGCAACCGGGTACCGAACACGTACACGGGATCGTTGCCGCGCGAAAGATCTTCAGCAAAGTTGAGCCGCGGCAACAGACCGCTGCGTGCGCGGCTCACGTCGGCTTCCGCCGCCTTCACATCTGCATTTGCCATCGCGACCTGAGGGTTTTGCCTAAGTGCCTGCTCGATCGCCTGCTGAAGAGTAAGAGGCTGCTGCTGGGCAACGACCACGCTCCCCATACACAAAAATGTCAGCAAGAATAAGGCGCTATAGATACGTGCACACATCGAGTGAATATCCTTATCTGGAGCGTTCACTCGAATAAAGCCTGCCCCCCGCTGCTTCGTTACATGTTTTGCAGGAAATAAATCGCCTCGTCGGTTCCCTAGTGGCGTAGGCCGGATGATGAGATCGGCGAGTGAGGTAGGACATTGATATATTTAATGCAGGGGCAAACGTCACAATTTTGCTAACGTTTCATATAATTGTGCTATCTAACGTGTTGGATTGCTCCCAACCGTAGAAATATTGCTAGTGGCATCTGCGATGTTTTACGGCGGACTATCTGCATCACCCTTTATTTTCCCCGGGAGTAAAACGACCACAAAACGATGCATTCGTTGGGAGATTCCACTTCTTTTATTGGGACTCGCCGTTGCCGTTTTTACCTGGGGACTACAGTACAAGCTTTCGCTGTACGATCCACCGCAAGCGATCACCCGTAACATGCCCCGAGCCAAGCTATTGTCAGCCGATGAGCAGGCAGCCGTGGCGGCAAGT
>JAZKAG010000219.1:0-3012 GCA_040389265.1 Acidobacteriota bacterium | reverse complement strand
ACCGGTCCGGACACAATTTACTCCGTTCCTTCTTCTCTTCGTTTTGACTCTGACCAGCGCAGCTCTGCAAGCCGTCGCACGTTTGGAATCGCTCACCGGAAGCAGAATCTGGCTTTTGCGATGGTTTGCGATTTTGAATGCATTCTTTTTTCTGCCTCCCCCCTGCCCCCAAACCGCGCTGTAAGGATCTTTGCCTTCGCGGGCGCCTAAACTCGCTCATTCATTCCTATCCCGCTGGCATCCACAAATCGCACATTTTTTCGAGTTACGCCTTGGCGTAGGCAGGAACGTTTTCTCATGAAAATTTCTAAGCGAACCGGCATCATTGTGATCTCCATTCTCATCGCCATTTGCGCCGGCTGGGCGATCCATTCGCGAGGCGGCAGCCCAGGAGTCTCGGCTGACAGCACATCCCAAAACGAGCTGCCTTCAGCAGCCGTGGCCACAGTCACTCGCGCACCGACCGACACCTCCATCACCGTTCCCGGCGTTTTCCGGGCCTACCAGGACGTCCTGGTACATGCTGAGGTCTCCGGTTACATCAAGAGCATTTTTGTCGATATCGGCGATCGCGTGCATACCGGAGAAGTCCTGGCAGTTCTTGAAGTTCCTGAGCTAGACGCTGAGGTCAATGCGGCCGAAGCCACGGTTCGCCGCGACAAATCGGAAATCGAGCGTACTCGTAACGACGTTGCACGCGCGTCAGCCATCCATGCAGCAATTCATTCTGGATATGCGCGGTTGAAGACCGCGGCCGCCAGCGCACCCGGACTGATTGCCCAACAGGATTTGGATAATAAACAGGCGCAGGATCTATCTTCCGAGGCGCAGATTGATGCTGCCAAGTCAGCCTACGCAGCTGCGCAGGAGAAAGTCAGCGAAGACGAAGCCACGCTGCAACGCTATAAAGCTATGCAGGCCTATTCCTACGTGCGCGCTCCCTTCAATGGAGTGGTTACATTCCGCTATGCGGATACCGGGGCGCTGATTGCCGCTGGCACGGACGAAACCAAGAGCGCCATGCCGATCGTTCGTCTTGCTCAAAGCGAAGTCCTCCGTCTTCGCATGCCTGTACCTGCATCCGACGTCGATTACATGCACATTGGCGATCCAGCTGTCGTCCAGATTCAGTCCACAGGAGAAACGATTCACACTAAAATCGTGCGATTTACCCGCTCGTTGAACCAGGACACAAGGACCATGCTGACGGAAGTGGATATTCCCAACAAGGATCTGCACCTGGCTCCCGGGATGTATGCCAACACTACCTTCCATTTGCGGCACGACCGGAATGCGATGGTGGTGCCGATTGACGCTATCGCGGAGGGAGATCAACCCTACGTGTTACTGGTGGACAACACTGATCACGTTGTGAAGAGTCCGGTAGTGCTGGGAATCCAAGGACCAAATTTCTATCAGGTGGTCACCGGAGTGCAGCTGGGGGATCGCGTCATCGTTGGAAATTTGTCCGAATATCAACCCGGTCAAAAAGTGATGCCAAGTCCTGTAGATCTTGACCTAACCACATTTAGTCAAACTTCCGCCCACTCGCCGAAGCAGCGATCGGCCCGAGGGCCGTCCTCGGCAAAGGGAGGGCAGAAGTAGATGTCTTCGTTTGCCATACGGTATCCATTTTTTATATTGATGGCCTGTCTCGCCATCGTCGTCATCGGGACGGTCAATCTGCTGAGCATGCCAGTCGATTTGTTTCCCGCAGTCAAGATCCCTGTGGTTGTCGTCGCCACGTTCTACTCCGGCATGCCTCCGCAACAGATTGAAGCTGACATTACCGGTACGTTTGAACGTTTCTTTACGCTGGGCAGCGGGATCGATCACATTGAATCGCGTTCCATGACTGGCGTCAGCCTGATCAAAATCTATTTTCAGCCTGGCACGGATCCAAATGCCGATGTCAGCAATATCTCCAACCTTGCGATGGCCGACTTGCGACGGCTGCCACCGGGCACATTACCGCCGGTTGTGCTTAGCTTCGATGCTTCCAATCTCCCTGTTTGCCTGATTACGGTAGAAGGCAAAGGACTAAATCAGACGCAACTTAAGGATTATGCACAATTCGAAATTCGCAACCAGGTAGCCAGCGTCAAAGGTGCCTCGGTGCCCCAGCCCTACGGCGGAACCTATCGCCAGGTAATGGTGTACGTGGATCCCATGAAGCTTGAGGCCAACAACCTCAGCATCAATGACGTGTATAAGGCCATCAACAACTCCAACCTGATTCTCCCTGCGGGTGACGTTCGCATCGGCCCTAAGGATTACAACATCTATGCGAACAGCCAGGTTCCAAAGCCTTCCGATGTCAACTCCATTCCACTGAAGACCGTGGGCGATTCTTCTGTACTGGTAGGCGATGTTGGACATGCAGAGGACGGCGGGCAGATGCAATACAACGTGGTCCGTGTAAACGGCGAGCGTTCCGTCTACCTGCCCATTTTCAAGCAGGGCGGTGGCAGCAACACCATCACGATTGTGAATGGCATTCGTCAACGCGTGAAACATCTGCTCGACATTCCTCCACAGCTGAAAGCGAATTTGGTGTTCGATCAGTCTGTCTTTGTCAAGATGGCGGTGAACAATGTCATCCGCGAAGGCGGCATCGGGCTTCTGCTGACGGCTCTGATGATTCTTCTATTCCTGGGAAACATGCGCGCCACGGTGGCGGTGATGCTGTCGATTCCCCTCTCTACCCTGGCCGGATTTTTGCTGCTGAACGCCACGGGCAACACAATCAACACAATGGTCCTGGGTGGACTAGCACTGGCGCTTTCGCGCCTGATCGACAATTCCGTCATCGTACTGGAAAACATCTTCCGTCATATGGAGATGGGAGAGTCGCCCATGGTGGCGTCGGAACAAGGCGGCAAGGAAGTTGACCTCGCCGTACTGGCCGCGACCGTCTCAACATCGATTGTGTTTTTCCCCGTGGTGCTGCTGACTGGGGTGAGCAGGTATCTGTTCACGGCGCTGGCCCTAGGGGTGGGGCTGGCAATGTTC
>JAZKAG010000218.1:26394-30008 GCA_040389265.1 Acidobacteriota bacterium | reverse complement strand
GTGGGGAGGCTATTCATTGTCGGGGTAGCCGATGGATTTGTTGGCCCAGTGGATGAAATATTTCATGTTGGGTGCGTCGGTATGGCGCCATGATCGATCCGCAATCCGCGCAGGCAGACAAAATTGAGCCCTTCACGCTGCAGGAGAAATGCAGGGTGGAGGGCTGTTGTTTCGTTTTGCCGGCTTGATCGGGCGGAGGGCTGCCGCGGATTTATTCAGGTTGAGGCGGCTTCGGAGGAGCGGAAATATCTGGCTGCGGTGGGATGGAGCAGAACCCACGCGATGAGAGCGCAGATCAGGCTGTGCATGAGGAATTGATGCAGCGAGGTGAAGGCGCTGAGGATGACGTGGGCTGCAATCCACGCAAGCGCCAGCCAGCGGGCCCAATTCTGACCGCGCAGCATGAAAACTCCACAGACGATGGCCACGATCTCGGTGAGTGCGATCCAGAGGCTGTCCTGCTGCAGCGCGATGATCTCGTGAAAATGGTAGATGAGGCCCATGATGCCGACTGCGATGTAGATGCAGGCGAGAATCGTGATGGAGATGGGGCGCGGACTCGCAGTCATGGTGGAACCGTGTAGCGTGGCTGACTATATCAAATGTCTAGAGCGGATGGAACGGAAGAAAAGGGCATTGAAGGGACCTTGCCCGGGCGCTTAAGCTCGACATAGAGAAGCTATGTTGACGCGGAAGCTGCAGCTACGATTGGTGAGACTGTTGATCGCAGCATGGGTTGTCGCTGGGGCGGTGACGACTCGAGCGGCGATGCAGGCGAAAAAACCGCATGCGAAGGCGGGCGAAAAACATTCATCTGAAACTTCTGCAATTCCTGTTAACAATCTGACAAAGAGCGGTTTAGATGGGTGTCACGTCTACAGAGTGCAGACACTGCCGGGCACTCGCGAGTATGCCAGCGAGTTTCTGGAAGCGATGGCGATCGATCCGCGGGCGAAGGGCTCGAATGAAGTGTGGGGGCTGACGGCGGACCTGGACAGCCACGTTCCGATGGCGGAGCGGGCGATTTATCTGTCGAAGTCGGTGAACGGCGGGGTGACGTGGACGCCGATTGCGCGCATCAGCGGGAAGTACTACGACGCGAAAATTGGGGAAGGCTTGCGAAACGGGCTGGCGGTGGCGCCGGGCGGCAAGGACTTTGTGGTGACGACGCAGTTGGGTGCATTCCAGATACTTCCGGCCGAGAAGATGGCCGATGCGGTGATTCGACCGATCGCGGGGCCGCGAGTGCCGGACGCGACTCCGAAGGTACCGATTCCGAAACAGGCGGGACAGCCGGTGCGGGCGGGTGTGGTGCTGATCACGGCGGACGGCAAGCGGATGCTGATCGGCTACGGGTATTTCGATCTGACGCCGCAGGTCTACATCTATAGGAAAGACAAGCAGGGGATGTGGGTGGAGGAGGGAAGATTTCCTAGGCTGCCGAACGATCTGGATATTTTTTCCATGGCCTACGATGATCCGCATGCGGCGCATCCGCGCTCGTTGTATCTAGGTACCGGCGATCAGGCGTACCGGTTGAATCTGGCGACGATGCAATGGAGGCGGGTGACGGGAGTGGGGCCGGACTCCGCAATCCACGGGATGAGCACGGTGGGTGGACTGCACATTGCGGCGTGCTGGGGCGTGTATAACCCGGTGAACCCGGACGAGGTGGCTCGGGTGACACATGCGCGATTTTTGCTGCATCGGATGAAGGATGTGGTGGGGCCGAATATTCGCGCGTATGGGATTGAGGTGGATCCGCTGCGGCCGAACAACGAGGTGCTGAGTGCGATTACTGGGGTGTACGTCAGCAAGGATGATGGGCAGGATTGGCGACGGCTGAATGAATTGCCCGAGGGAGAATTCCATACGGCGCATTTTAATGAGGATGGGACGGTGATTCTTTCGGGATTTGCTGGGACGTATATTGCGAATCCATTTTCGGAGACTTGTTCGCCGAAGCTGATGCGGAGAGGGCAGTAGGAGAGATCATCGTTATGGTGACGCGTTTTCTTTGAATTCCTGGACAGTCTGTCCACCCATCAATGGAGGTTTAAGTCGGTCAGATCAGAATTTTGATCCTTTGCGAGGACGCCACTTGCGACGGCTACTAACGCGGGTTCGGGTAACTCACGCCGATTGCGGAGAGCGCCGACGCCACCGGCGATAATGAGCAGAATTCCTGCTGGAATTCCAAGCCAAAGCCCAAGTGGGCGAGCGTCTACACTCCCACTCCATCCGGTATGCCTCCCAGAGAGGACTTCTATGCGGATTGCTTCGTGATTGAGATCGCGTGTCGGATCGTCGAGGTAAACCACTCGGTAGATGTCCGCACTGAAGCCGGATGAATCCTCGCGCCAGCACAATGGCGGCTTTATCCTCGTTGCAATCTCGATGGAACTTTGCCCGTCACTGTCCAACTGGAATGTGTATGTATAGTTTCCTCTGCCGCGTAAGAACGACCCAAATCCACATCGACTGGTTTCCTCCATTTGACTCAGCCGATCTTATCGCACACTTATCTATCAATGGGCAATGTGCTTCAAGTCCTTTTTTCAGAGACGTGTTCGCCCAGCTGCAACGAAGAGGGCGATAGGGCGGATTCGCTGGTTTCGTGGCGCGGGCTTTTTCTATCCCACCCAAGCTACGCCAGGATGGGGCACCCGGCAAGGATGATGGGCAGGATTGGCGGCGGCTGAATGAACTGCCGGAGGGAGAATTCCATACCGCGCATTTTAATGAGGATGGGACGGTGATTCTTTCGGGATTTGCTGGGACGTATATTGCGAATCCATTTTCGGAGACTTGTTCGCCGAAGTTAAAACGCAGAGGGCAGTAGAAGTCGGATTGGTGCGTGATCTTGAGAAATCATGATTCGGTTCAACGGTGAAGAGCCTTCGGAGAGGTCGTGGTCCTTGAGGGCGAATTTGACCATGGCAAAGAGGTACACGTGACTGTGATTTCTCCCACTTTGTTTTCGCAATGTTGTGGATCGCCAGGACGGGTGTGGTAAGTGATTTGCAAATGATGATTGTCACGCCATTCAAGTTTTGGATCGTCGAACCAACTTGGGCCATTATGTGAGAAGACAGTAATGTGCCGACAGCAGCCAGTGTGCTTTAATGTGACTTCGGTATAATCACGCCCAAGAAAGCCAGCACTGTAACTCAGTTCGGCCTGCTGTCCATCTGGTGACTCTATCACCTGGGTCCTCGTGGGTGGGTTACCCGCGTTTAACCCTAGGCCGAGGAGGATAACGGGGATCGCAAAAACGAGCGGCACGACTCCCGCAGCCCCGAGGAGACGAGATGAGATCCGCTGCCAACGTTTTTTAAGCTTTGGTGCCCAGAGAAGTAAAGCAACCAACGCGGTATAGCCGACGATTTCAACAAATTCTGCAATTACTGGCGTGATGCGCTTTATATGATCCCAAGCATCTGGCCAACAGGGCATTTTCCAATCCCTCCGTAGATTTACCGAGTATACGAGTCACAGGCGATGCGAATCCCAAACGCAATAAAAAATGAAGCCGTGGAACTGCTCGGGCGTGGAACGTTTGGATATCCAAAAGGCTGCTTTGGCAGGCGGGAAGATTTCCGATAACCCGATCT
>JAZKAG010000218.1:22602-26329 GCA_040389265.1 Acidobacteriota bacterium | reverse complement strand
CGGTGGCTTGATAGATGCTGGGGACAAATTTCTGCGGGTTGCGGTCGATGACGGGGAACCAGGTGGATTGCACCTGCACCATGATGCGATGGCCCTTGAGAAATACGTGGTCGTGGTCGCGCAGGGGAATGTCCCACTCCTCGGGGCGGTTGGCTTTGAGAGGCTCGGGGTGTTCGTCGCTATGCAGAAAGCGGCCGCGGCGGACTTCCATGGCAATGGGCAGCTCATACCCGTTGAGTGAGTCGGCGTAGCCGCTCGGCTTGCTAGGCGGAACGTCGTCGGCGCTGACTTGACCGCTCTCCGGGTAGACGTCGATCAGCTTGACGATGAAGTCAGAGTCGGTGCCGGAGGTGGAGGCGTAGAGCGCGGCGGAGATGGGGCCGGTGACGACGACGTCGTGATCGAGGGGCGCGCTCTCAAAGGTGAGGACGTCGGGGCGATGCTCGACAAAGCGCTGATCGGCGACTTCCCATGTTGTCCACTCCGGACGTGGATAGGTGGGTGAGATCGGACGCACACGATAGGGCACGGGATTGGCGGGATCGGAAACGTACTGGCGATATTGCGGACCGCTACCGGCGGCGTCGGGGTCGAAAGATAAGGTTCCGTCGGAGTGGAGATAGAGGTTGGTCGGCTTTGAGTTGGCGGGTGGCCACGCCGCATAGCTGTGCCAGGTGTTGGATCCGGTCTGGAAGGTGGTGACCTGCCAGTCGGGCTTGGCGCCTTCGTCGTGGAGATAGTAGCGGAAGAAGGCGGCCTGAATATTCTGGCGAAATTCGAGCGCCGTTTTGTGGCCGCCGAAGGGAACGATGCCGATGCGGTCTCCGACGGGCGTCTGCCATTCGCCGTGGTACCAGGGGCCTGCGACCATAAAGTTGGTGCGGTCGGGATCGTGCTGCTCCGCGTGGCGAAAAATCTGCCATGGGCCCCAGGGGTCTTCCTGATCCCAGAAGCCGGCGACGTTCAGATTGGGAACGGGCGAGCTGTGCAACTGGTTCACCCATGCTTCCTGTTTCCAGAAATCGTCGTAGTTAGGGTGCGCCATGATGTCGTTCCAGTAGGGAATCGAACCGTGGAGATAGTTCGCATTCGCATTCGTGAGAGGCCCGAGGTTGAGATACCACTGGTAGGTGTCGTAGGTGTCGAAGTCAAAATGCTTGTTGGTGTTTTTGTCGGCCTGCTCCATGACGGAATATTCGAAGGCGTAGCTTTCGCGGAGAGCGCCGTAGCGGTGCATGTCGTCATTCATCCACTGATCGACGGGGGAGGCCTGTTCGCTGATGGCCTTCAGCGCGGGATTGGGATGGAGCAGGGTGAGGCCGGCAGTTAATCCGTTATAGGAGACGCCGTAGATGCCAACCTTGCCGTTGTTGTTGGGGACGTTCTTCACCAGCCAACTGATGGTGTCGTAGGCATCGTTGGTCTCGTTGGTTTGTTTGGGATCGTTGGCATCGTAGCGGGAGGTGAGAAGAAAGACACCTTCGGACTTGAAGCGGCCGCGCAGATTTTGCAGGACGAAGATGTATCCGTCGGCGGCGAGTTCTTTCCAGTTGGTCGGAACCCAGTCGGCGCCATTTTTCGCGGCAGCCTTGTCGAAGTCCTGTTGCGTGGGGACGCCGTAGGGAGTGCGGGTCAACAGAATGGGCAGCGGCTTGGTCTGATCGCTGCGGGAGATGACGACGGTCTGGAGGCGAATGCCGTCGCGCATTGGGACCATGAATTCCTGCACACGCCAGTTGCTTTGAACTTTTGCGGGCGCGGCGGAGGGAGGTGGGGCGGGGACTTGCGATTGGGCGGCTAGCGGGCTCGCGCACAGAGAGATGAGCAGAAGGGCTGAGAGGGTCGCGCGAAGGAAGCGCGTGCGCGATGTCGAGTCGAGTTTGCGAGGGGGGCAGGGATTGGGTGTGGTGAAAGTCGGACGGAAGGGCATGCGCGTGGGACCTCTCCGACCGATTGTATGGAGTGCAGGCGAGCGAGAGCCAGTAGAAAAACGAACGTGACCATCGCCAAGACCGAGGGTGGCATGTTCAAGAGTGCGCGGCGGCGTGGGTCGATCCAACAACTAGTCGCAGCGGAGGGCGATCATAGGGTCGACCTTGGTGGCGCGTTGTGCGGGGAGCCAGGCGGCGAATAGTGTCATCACGATGACGACGGCGATTGCTGTCATGCAGGTGGCGGGATCGACTGCGCCCAAACCGTACAACTGCTGGCGGATGACCCGGGTGGCAATCAGGGCGAGAGGAATGCCGACGCCCACGCCGAAGGCAAGCAGGAGGAGCGATTCGCGAAGGATCATCCACAGAACGGTTGCGCGGCGCGCGCCGAGGGCGAAGCGGATGCCGATTTCGTTGGTGCGGCGGACCACGTTATAGCTCATGACGCCGAACAGACCGATGGCGGTGAGCACCAGGGCGAGCAGGGAAAATAATCCGGTGAGGGTGGCGATGAGTTCGTCGTGCGTCATGAGGCTGGAGATTTGATCGTGGATGGTGATGATGTGGTGCACCGGAAGGCGTGGGTCGATCGACCTGACGGCGGATCGAAGTTCGTCTGCGGTCTGTGCGGGATCGCCGGAAGTTCGCACCAGGATGGAGCCGGCAAAGGCGTCCTCATTTTGTTCGCGCGGTGCGGGAATGGCATTGCCAGCAGATGCTGGAGACGGGTCGCTGAACGGGTTGGTGGATACCACCCATGGATCGATTTGCGCCAAGGGAAGGTAGGTTGTCGGGAAAGATGTTGTGTTGCGTGGATCGCCGGATCGAGTATCTTTGGCGACGCCGACGATCTGCCAGGGACCCTTGATGTTGTCGGAGTCCATGGTAATGGTGTGGCCGAGCGCATTCCCCTCCGGGAAGAAGTGCTTTGCCAGGCTCTGGCTGACGACAATGACCTTGAAACTGCTGGCCGTATCCGAGGGCAGAATGGAGCGGCCAGCAAGGATGGGAACGCCGACAGTCTGGAAATATTTGCCAGAGACGCGATCGATGGTGGCGCTCACGTTTTCTTTAGGAGCAGGCGTGTAGCCGGAGATTTTGAAGCTGGATTGTTCCGTTCCTAATTGAATGGGAAGAGTATTGGCAACGGCGACGGAGCTCACACCGGGAAGAGCGGAGAGTCGGTCGATGATCTGCTGATTCAGGGCTGCAACCTGGGTAGATTTATAGCCGGCGAGCTTAGGATCGAAATTGGCCAGAAGTAAGTTGGTTCGGTTGAAGCCGTAATCCTGCTGTTGCAGGTTGCGCAGTGAGCGCAAGAAGAGGCCCGCGCCGACGAGCAATAACAGCGACAGAATGATTTGGGCGGTGACCAGCGTTTTGGGCCAGAGGCGGGAGCCGCGTCCGTGGCTGGATTGAGCGGTGCGTGCGTTGGAGCTAAGCGAGCCTGCAGCGCCGGTGCGGGCGGAAACAATGGCGGGCGCGAGGCCGAAAAGCAATCCGGTGAAAAGTGAGGCTGCCAGAGTGAAGAGCAGCACAGTTGCGTCTGGAGTGGAACTGAGCGATGTATTGGCGCTGCCCTGGCTGACAAACGCGATGAGGGCGCGCGTAGCGGCGAAGGCGATGGCGAGGCCGATGACGCCGCCAATCATCGATAAGCTGAGGGCCTCAATCAAACTTTGACGGATGATGCGGCGGCGGCTGGAACCGAGAGCGAGGCGGGTTGCAATTTCGCGCTGACGAGTTGCAGCGCGGGCCAGCAGAAAGTTGGCGAGGTTGGCGCAGGCGATAAG
>JAZKAG010000218.1:16143-22592 GCA_040389265.1 Acidobacteriota bacterium | reverse complement strand
CGAACCGTGCCCCTGTTCGGCCATCGCCAACTCTTGGCGCAGGCGATCAGCAATACCAGGACGACAACTGCCATGAGGATGATGAGGGAATTGCCGTACTGACCGCGCATGAAAGAGACGCCGCGTTGCGCGGAGATCAAGGGAACGCTGATGAGATTGATCTCCTTTTGGCGGGTCGGAGAAATGGCGCCGCTTTCCATGGCGCGAACGCCGGCGCGAATCTGCTGATCGAGCCAGAGCTGGCTTTGTTCCAACGCAGCTTTGCTGGTGGATGCGGTGGGACTGAGGCGGGCAAACATTTCCAGAAAAAACGGTTCATCGGGTCCGAGGAAGGAAGGTTGCTGCATGATGACGGACTGCATCGCGATGGGGGTCCAGAGCGCGGTCGGATCGGTATCCAGCTTGATGCCGTGGAACCGGTTCGGCATGACTCCAATGACGGTGAAGGGAACTCCGTTGATGGTGATGATTTTGCCCAGGATTGCCGGGTCGGCGGACAGCGACTGTCGCCATAAATGTTCGCTGAGGACGACCACCGCGCCGCTACCGGGAGTGGTGTTGTCAGACGGATTGATGGTGCGCCCAAACAACGGCTGCGCGCCGAGGACGCTGAAGTAATTTCCTGAAACGAGTACGGCCGGCGCCAAAATTGCAGAAGCCGCGGTGGCTTGAGGGTTGGCGGAAGACGGTGGCCGCACGCTGACGCCCGGCGCGAAACTGCTGTAGGAGGCGATGCCCTGGAATGGGCCGGGATTTCGTTCCAGTCGATGCGAGAAATTCCATGGGAACATGCTGTTGACACCGAGATCGACGCCGCCGAGGATGCCGCCGCCCGTGGATGTGCCGAAGGTGACGAGTTGTTGCGGATCGCGCACCGGAAGATCGCGAAGTATCACCTGATGAATCAGTGTGAAGATGGCGGTATTGGCGCCGATTCCGAGGGCGATGGAGAGTAGGGCAATGGCGGTGAAGCCGGGACTTTTCACGAGTGTGCGCAGGCTGATCTTCATATCCAGAAGAAGACTGTCGAGAATCGACTCCCATCGTGAGGACCAGACTTGATGCTTGACGACGCTGCGACTGCCTAACTCGACCAGCGCGGCGTGACGAGCTTTTTCGGGAGTCATGCCAGACTTTTCTTTGTCGGCGACGGAGGCCCGCAGATAGCTCTCCAACTCCTCGTCTAGCTCGTTTTCAACCTGCTGCTTGTGCAAGAGGGACTTGAGGCCGGTGAGAATATTTGTCATCCATTGCATGGCGTTCTCCTGGTGATGGCTTCGCCGAAATAGCAGCTACGCTTCGAGGATGCGGGCGATGGCGGCCGTCTGACGCTGCCACTGCTCGGTTTCGCGAGCCAGAGATTTATGACCCTTCGCCGTGAGCTGGTAATACTTGGCGCGACGATTATTTTCGGTGGCGTGCCATTCAGATTTCACCGAGCCGGCACGCTCCATGCGGCTGAGCGCGGGGAGCAGGGAACCGGGATTGACGCGGAAGACGCCGTGACTGATCTGCTCAATGCGCAGGGCGACGCCATATCCATGCATGGGTTCCAAGGCCAGAGTTTTGAGGATCAGCATCTCCAGAGTTCCCTGGACCAGGTCGCGGGAGTCGGAATCATGCTGCGTGATTGTGTCGGGTTTTGCGGGCATGGGCGTTTCACCTCTAGACAATCAAGATGAGAGCATGGCGTCCTCTAGATTGTCAAGTGGAGATTTCTTGGGGGACGCCGACAGGCGGGGTGAAGGGAATGTTATTCGCAGCGGATGGCGAGGATTGGGTCAATGCGGGCGGCGCGAATGGCGGGAATCAGCGATGCGGCCGCGGCAATGATGGCCAGCAGCAGCGCGGATGCCAGCATCACTTCTGGATTGCGGGCGGAAGTGTCATACAAAAAGCTGGCGAGGGCGCGCGAAGCGAGGAACGCTGCGAGTAGGCCCGCAGACAGTCCTCCGGCGGCGATCCAGGCATTTTCACGAAAGACCAATGCGGCAACCTGCGGACGTTGTGCGCCGAGCGCCATGCGAATGCCAATCTCGCTGGTGCGGCGCGCGGTGGCGTAGGCGAGAGTTCCGTAGAGGCCTATGGCGGTGATCAAGAGCGCGCAGACGGCGAAGAAGACGGACAAGAGCGCCATCATGCGCTCGGAGCTGATGGAGTCGTTGATGACGCTGTCCATGGTGGTCATATCGGGTGCGGGAATGGTGGGAGCCAGACGCGTGGCGAGCATTCGTGCTGCGGCTGCCAGCGGAGCTACAGGACCATCGATACGCACGACGGCGGTGTAGGAGGGCTTCTTGAATTTATCCTGGGTGACCGGCAGATAGACTCCGGGGGGCGCCGGCTTTTGAATGGAGGCGTAACGGATATTGCCGACGACAGCCACGACTTCATAGGTGTCTTTATCACTCGTGACCTGGCGCCCGATCGGATTCTGTCCGGGAAATAGAATCTTGGCGGCGGTTTGGTTGAGAATGATTTTATTTCCGCTATTGCTGGTGTCGCTCCAACGGAAATCGCGGCCGGCGAACATGGGAATGCGCATGGCTGCAAAATAGTCAGGGGCGACGGTGTTCGTGTAAAACTGCTGATCACTTTTGCTATACGGCGATTTAACGCTGTTGATGATCACCATACCGCTGAGGGGCGGGACGTATTCCCAACTCACGCTGCGCACTCCCGGCAGGTGGCGCAGGCCGTCGCCCAGCGCTTGATACAACTGGAGCAGGGGAGCGCCTTCCAGAGACTGCTTGTCCATATTGAAAGAAATATTGAAGAGGCCTTTGGATTGAAATCCCAGGCCGGTTCGGTAGAGGCGAACCAGGCTGGTCGCGAGCAGGCCGGCGCCGACAACCAGGACAAGTGCCACTGCTACCTCCGCAGCCATCAGGATGCGTGGAACGATTCGGTGGCGAGCGTGGAAGTTTTGCGAATGACCGCCATTTTTGATGTGCTGATTTAGAGTGCCGCCGGTAGCCTGCAGCGCGGGCGCCAGTCCGATCAACAATGTGGCAAGGATGGCCGCTGCTGCGGCGAACATCAATACCCGGACATCGATGGAGGTATCCAGATATCCGGCGAAATAGCCTCGGAGCACCATTGCGGTCAAGGACTGGGCCAGCAGGGGTGAGAGCGCCAGGGCTGCTGTAGTGCCTGCGAGAGCAATCAAGAGGCTTTCCATCAGCAGTTGCTGGATCAGTCGTGCTCGCGATGCGCCGAGCGAGAGGCGGGTGGCGAGTTCACGCTCTCGCGCTGCGCTGCGGGCCATTAGTAGACTTGCGAGATTGAGACATGCCAACAGCAGAATGCCGCCGCACATGGCGAACATGGCGACCAGAGGCTTGCCGAAGCTATGACGCAGATAGGTGAAGCCGGTGGAACCCGGGTCGGCCTCGAAATGAAAGTGATCCTGCTCCGCATTCTTGACCCATTCCGCATCGGAAGCCTGTTCTCGCACGATTGGCATGGACATGGGAATCAAGGCTGCGTTTGCCTGCTGCAGGCTGATGCCCGGCTTGAGCCGTGCCATGACCGTTAACCAATTGCCGTGAACTCCGCTGTCCGTCATGTCATAGGGCGCGTCGAGAGCAGGCTCTGTCGATAACGGAACAAAAAAGCTAGGCCGCTGGGTTGGATCGGCACCGAAGAATCGTCTGGGCATCACTCCGACGACGGTGAATGGAGTATTGGCGATGACCAGCTGGCGGCCGACTACATTGGGATCGCGATTGAACCAGCGCTGCCAGAAATTCTCACTGATGACGACGGCGAGACCGGCGGGATTGCCGCCTCTTTGGTCATCCTGTGGCGTGAGGTATCGGCCCAGCAGCGGCGGCGTCTGCAAGGCTCTAAAATACTGGCCGCTGACCATGACTCCGTGGATTTCCTGGTTGCCGGCGGGACCATGCACCTGCAGCGGCGATCCGAAATAGGCAAACACATCGGAGAAGACCTGATGATTGCGCTCGAGGCCGCGAAAGATGGGAGCGGAGAAGTTGTACGTGGGTTCGGGATCGCCTTCATCGATATGCAGCACGACAAGACGGTCGGCTCGGGGCACAGGCAAAGGCCGCAACAACAATCCGTTGATGAGAGAAAAGATGGCGGTGTTGGCACCCACGCCGAGGAGCAAGGTGAGCAGCGCAACCGCGGTGAAGCCGGGAGATTTTCGCAGTCTGCGCCAGGAGAAGTTGATGTCGCGAAGCAGGTTTTCGAGGGGCCGAATTTGCCAGAGTTCGCGCAGGCGCTCGTGCCAGCGCGCCGGGTTGCCGAACTGCTTGCGTGCGGAGACTTCGGCCTGGTTGGGAGCCGCGCCTTCGCGCATGAGTTTTTCGCGGATGCTGGCCTGATGAAATTCCAGTTCTTCAGCCAAGTCGCGATCCATGCGACGCCTGCGAAACAGCGTCTTGACGCGAAGCAAGAATGCGTGGAGGCTGGAACTCATATCAAAACTCCCGAGAACGCCTTTCAAGGACGATTACGGTGCTTGCATTCCCAAGGCACCTGCGAAGAAAAACGTTGACCACTTCTGCGATTCTGCGTTGAGACCTTTCCAGCCCTATTCGCAGCGGATGGCGAGGATTGGGTCGATTCTGGCGGCCTGCAATGCAGGTAGCAGTGAGGCACAGCTGGCAATCATCAATAAAACTGCAATCGAGGCGAGCAAGATCCAGGGATCGCGGGGGGATGTCTCGAACAAAAAACTCGCCATGGCGCGCGACGCAAGGACGGCGGCAATCAACCCACACACGCAACCGGCGATGGCGACCCAGGCATTCTGGCAAAAGACCATGGCGATTACCTGACCGCGCTTGGCGCCAAGCGCCATGCGGATGCCGATCTCGCTGGTGCGGCGCGCGGTGGCGTAGGCGAGTGTTCCATAGAGTCCAATGGCGGTGATCAGCAGGGCACAACCAGCAAAGAACAGGCCTAGAATTGCCATCATCCGCTGGGCGCTGACAGAGTTGTTTACGACCTCATCCATGGTGGTGAGTATTGGAGGCGGTATGGTGGGCGCCAGCCGTGTGGCGAGGGAACGTGCAGCGGCGGCCAGTGGAGTCATGGGGCCGTCGACACGCACAACCGCGGTGAGCGAGGGCTTTTTCTGCTCGTCCTGCTGGATGGGCACGTAGGCGGCCGGAGGCGCTGGATCCATCATGCTCATGTACTTCGCATCTGCCACGATCGCCACAACCTGATACGAAGTCTTTTCGTGAGGATCCACGATTTGTTGCCCGAGCGAGTGGTGATCGGGAAAAAAGAGATTGGCGGCGGACTGATTCAAAATGATTTTGAGGCCGGAATCCTTGGTATCGCTCCAGCGGAATTCTCTTCCCAGGTAGAGGGGGATTCGCATGGTTTTGAAGTAGTCCGGTGCCACGCTGTTCATCCAGATCAGGTGTGGATTGCCGCCTGGCGCAGAGTAGTTGCTGTTCCATCCGCGATGCGACAACGGCGTGATGAACTGGAAGCTCACACTTTTTACACCCGGTTGATGGCTTAAACCTTGGCCGATTTCCTGATACACGCGCATCAGGGCATCGCCCTCTAGCGGTTGTTTGTCCATATTGAAGGAGATGTTTGCCAGGCCTTTGGGATCGAAGCCGACGCCGGAGCGATACAGTTTTACCAGGCTTGTCGCCAGCAATGCTGCACCCGTAACCAGCACGAGTGCCAGAGCCACTTCCGACGCCATCAGCACCCGGGGCAGGAGCCATCGCTGTTCATGCAACTGCCGGGAATGTTGACCGTCTTTGATGTGGTCGTTGAGATTGCCTGCGGTGGCTTGCAGCGCCGGCATCAGTCCAATCACCACGGCGGAGACAATAGCGATGATCGCGGCAAAAACAAGCACGCGGAGATCGAGCGAGGTGTCGAGAACCACGCTTGGATCGCCAGTACTGCTGGTGAGAAATGCGGCGAGCGAGCTACTGACAAGCGGTGACACAGCAATGCCGGCAACTGTTCCCAGCACAGCGAGCAACAGGCTCTCGATGAACAATTGCTGGATCAGGCGCCAGCGGGTGGCGCCCATGGCCAGCCGGGTTGCCAATTCACGCTCGCGCATCGCGCCGCGCGCAATGAGTAGACTGGCGAGGTTGAGGCAGGCGAGCAACAGGATTCCGGCGCACATCGCAAGTATGGCGAGAAGCGGGCTGCGAAAGAAAAAGCGCGCCATGGCGAATCCACCGGCGCCCGGTTCAGCCTGGAAACGGAAATGCGCCTTATCTTCCTGCGCGATGTAGTTGGGATCATCCGCGGAGTGAAGGATTGGGCCGGAAACTGTACGCAATGCCGCGTTCGCCTGCTGCAGCGTGACGCCGGGCTGCAACCGTGCAATCACGGTCAGCCACCAAGCATTGTGGCCATCGTCAAGATTGTGCCGCGGCGCGTCGATGATCGGCTCGGTCGATAGCGGAACAAAAAGATCTGGCCGCTGCATGAGGTCG
>JAZKAG010000218.1:15201-16133 GCA_040389265.1 Acidobacteriota bacterium | reverse complement strand
CCGATAAACCGCTTCGGCATGACTCCTACGACGGTGAAGGGCACGTTGGCGATGACAAGCTTGCGACCGACCACGTTGGGATCGCGATGGAACCATCGCTGCCAGAAATTTTCGCTGATGACAACGGCCAGTCCCGCTGGATTGCCTCCGGTTTTGTCGTCGTCGGGGGTCAAGTATCGCCCCAGCAAGGGAGGAGTCTCCAGCGCCCGGAAGAATTGGCCGCTGACTTCCATTCCGGGCACGTCTTCACTGCCAGATCGACCCTGCACCTGCAATGGCCGTCCATTGTTGTTATAGGCAAAAACATCCGAGAAGATTGCCGGCTGATGCTCCAATGCTCGAAAAAATGGCGCGGGGAAGCTGTAGTTAGGTTCGGGTCCGCCCTCGTGAATGCTGAGCACGACCAATTGGTCGGCGTGTGGAACCGGCAATGGGCGAAGCAGCAGGCCATTGATGAGCGAAAAGATGGCTGTGTTGGCGCCGATTCCGATCGCCAGAGTGAGCAGGGCGATGGTGGTAAAGCCGGGTGACTTCTTCAACATGCGGGCGGAAAAGCTTATGTCGCGAAGAAGGTTTTCCAGTCCGCGAAACTGCCACAGTTCCCTGAGCCGTTCATGCCAGCGGTCTGCATCTCCAAAGCTCTGGCGAGCGGCTGTATTCAAATCGGATTTGGGGATACCTTGTCCTGCCAATTTCTCGCGCAACATCGACTGATGAAACTCCAGTTCCTCCGCCATTTCGCGATCCATGCGACGCTGGCGAAACAGCGTTTTGATGCGAAGCAGGAATGTGTGGAGACTGGAACCCATATTGAAAGCCCTCAGAACTTTTCCATCAGCATCAGGACGCCTGCATGACAAATGCGACTGCGGCCGACAGCCTTGCCCAGCGCTGCGATTCGGTGCTCAAACGTTTTTTCCCTTCGGCGGTCA
>JAZKAG010000218.1:0-15185 GCA_040389265.1 Acidobacteriota bacterium | reverse complement strand
CTTCCTCGACCTTGAGCACCTGTTGTGAGGTTTGATGGATCCATTCCGCAACCCCATATCCATGCGTGGATCCGCGCTGCAAGGCCCGGAGAATCAGCATCTCCAAAGTGCCCTGAATTAGATCGCCAGTCTCTGCGGTTTCATCCCTAAACATCTTATGGGAGACGATAGTTTAGCTGTTGGACGGCTGTCAAGCAATTTCTGGCGGAGTTTAAGGGCGGGTTAGCCGGAACGCCTTCAGGGATGGGCTCGCTAGAAGGAAACCGGGGAGTGGGAGGAAGCAGCGAAGCTTTCCGGGAACTTTTCGGATGTGGCCTCCGTACAAACCCGCAAGGCATTCGCGGAGGAGAGCCATGGCGACTTTGTATCAGGATTTGAGCTACAGTATTCGGCGGCTGTCGAAAACGCCGAGCTTTGTGCTGGCGGTTGTGCTCGCGATCGCGCTGGGCATCGCCGCCAACTCGACGATCTTCTCCATGGTGAGCCGGTTCGTCCTTCGTCCTGCGCCCGTCGGGAATCCTGGCACCTTGTTGTCGCTGCATACCACGCACGATGGCGATCAGTGCTGCAATAATTTTTCCTGGCCGCTGTACAACGATGTGCGCGAGCAGGCGCATTCATTTTCAGGTGTGGCCGCCTATTATGAATTGCTGCCGGCATCGATTGGCGGGCGAGGCGAGCCGGAGCGGATCTGGGGACAAGCAGCGACTGCGAATTATTTCGACGTGGCGCAGCTTCACATGAGACTGGGACGCGGGTTTGTTCCCGGGGAAGAGCATGCCCAGGTGATCGTGCTGAGCGAGCGGGTATGGCGGCAGCGATTTGGCGGCGACCCGGACATTGTGGGAAAGCCGGTGACCGTGTCTGGGCATCCGTTTACCGTTGTCGGCGTTGCGCCTCCAGGCTTTCACGGACTCGACCTGATTCTCGATCCAGAATTCTGGGTGCCTTTGGGAAACGTTGAGCAACTTGCGCCGAGCGTGCCGAATCGGACTTCGCGGGATTTTCATTGGCTGGCAGTGATCGGTCGTTTGGCTCCCGGGGTGACGCACGCCCAGACATCGGCGGAACTGGCCACGATTGCGCAGCGGCTGGCGAAGGCCTATCCCGATACAGAAAAAGGTGGCGGATTTCTGATTGACCAGGCCGGTTCGCTGCCGCCACGGGACCGGTCGACAGTTTTGTTATTTCTGACGGTGCTGTCGGTGGTGGTACTGCTGGTTCTGGCGACGGCGTGTGCAAATGTTGCCAATCTGATGCTGATTCAGACGGCGAGCCGCCAGCGTGAAATGGCAGTGCGGATTTCTCTGGGAGCCAGCCGTGGCGCGTTGCTGCGGCAGATGCTCATGGAGAGCGTATTGCTCGCGCTGGGTGGAGGCGTACTCGGCACGTTGATATCTTTATGGGCGACGTCGGCGCTTTCGGCATTTCAGATACCGGCGCCCGTACCGCTCGACATCCACTTGACCGTCGATTGGCGGGTGGTGCTGTATACGTTTGTGCTGAGCGTCGTGACAGGATTTCTCTGCGGGCTGGTGCCGGCGTGGATCGCTTCGCGACCGGTGTTGACACGCGCGTTGAAAGGGGAAGATGCGCTCGCTCGCCCGGGACGCCGAATCACTTTGCGGAATGCGCTGGCGGTGGCCCAGATTGCGATCTCCCTGGTGTTGCTGTCGGCCGCGGGACTATTTTTGCGCAGCCTTGCCGGCGCCTCTTCGATTGATATCGGATTTCGATCGCGCAATGTGTTGATGGTGTCGGTGGACCCGCGCATTCATGGCTACAGCCCGGAGCGAACGACGCAATTTCTGGCGATGCTGCGGGAACGCGTTGCCACGATGCCTGGCGTGGTGTCGGTGGCAGCGACGGACTCCGTTCCCCTCTCTGGCGGCAATCGCAGCGATGCGATCCACGCGAATGGGCAGCCGCAGAATGGCCCTGACCCTATTGCAGAGTTGTACATGGCGTCTCCGGGTTATTTTGAGACGCTCGGAATTCCTCGGCTGATGGGGCGCGATTTCGGCAACGAATCGCCAACCGCGCCCAAGGTGGCGATTATTAATGAAGCGCTGGCAGAACATTTTTATGGTCGTAGCAACCCGATTGGTCGCAGCGTTTCGGATGGCGGAGTGCCGTACCAAATTATCGGAGTGGTCAGGAATATTAAATCGCGCACCTACGGCGAACCGACTCGGTATGTGCTGTTCCGATCGCTGGCGCAGACTACGGGCAGCGATCCATCCTTCCTGGGGTATCAACTGCTGGTTCATTATGCTGGCGATCCGGGCCCTGTGATCCAGGCCACACGTGCGCAGATTCGCGCTCTTGATCCAAATATGGCAGTGTACGGTGTCGAGACCATGCGGCAACACCTGGGCAAGGCGTTGTTTCTTCCTCGGCTGGCGGGGACGCTGTTCGGGGTGTTCGGATTCATCGGGCTGACACTGGCAGCCGTAGGACTGTACGGGGTGATCAGCTACTCGGTGGCTCATCGGACCCATGAAATCGGCATACGGCTGGCGCTGGGTGCGCCTCTGAATGCCATTCGCGGGCTGGTATTGCGCCAGGGAATGTCACTGATCGCGATTGCGATTGCAGTTGGAATGCCTGCAGCGTGGTTCGCAGCAAAATTCTCACGCAGTTTTCTGTATGGGGTGCGCCCGCACGACCCGATCACCTTTCTCGCAGTGCCACTGTTTCTAGCGGTGATTGCGCTTGTGGCCTGCTGGGTTCCAGCGCGGCGCGCGACCAAAACAGATCCACAGACTGCCTTGCGATACGAGTAGCTTACGGGCGCGAAACAGGTACCTGGTGGAGAGCTGAACGTCTCGGCGAAAAAAACTCCTATATTTATAGTTGACAGTTTATCTCCTATGGGCGTAGTACTACGTGCATAGGAGATGCGGATGGCGAAAAAGGGTGAAGGCTTAACCCGGCTGGAGCTGGAGATCATGCAAGTGATCTGGAAGCGTGGCGCCAGTAATGTGGGTGACGTGCAGCAGGGTCTGGGGCGGGAGCTGGCATATACGACCGTGCAGACCGTTCTGAACACGCTCCACCGCAAGAACAAGCTGCGGCGCAAGCTGGAGGGGCGCGCCTATGTCTACAGCGCGACGGTGACCGAGGCGAAGGCGCTGCGGCATGCGGTGCGCGACCTGGTGGATCGCATGTTTGGCGGATCGAGTGAAGAGCTCGTGCTGAGCTTGATCAAGAGTCGCGAGATTGATCCGGAACGGATTGCGCGATTAAGCCGTGAACTGGACGAAGAGGAGGACGCGTGATGGAACAGTCGTCCATAGATGCTTTGATGGTTTGGATGGTGAATTACATCATGAACTCCGCGTGGCAGGTGCCGCTGGTGTTGCTGATCGCAATGGTGGCGACTCGGCTGGTGGCTCGACTTTGGTCGACTGCGGTGGTGCATTGGACGTGGGTGAGCGCACTGGTATTGGCGACGGTGCTGCCCGCGATCCGGTTGGATGTGTGGCCGAATTTTTCCTGGGGCAGTGCGGCTGTGGCGGCGGGTGGGAATGTGAAGGTGTCGATGATGCCGGGAACGGCTGTGGCGGGCGGACATCTGCGGCTGTCGACGACGATGATGGCGATATTGCTGGCGGCGTATGGCGCGATCATTTTGTATTTTGCAGGACGGATTGTGTGGGGCGCGTGGCGGACTCGAATGCTGCGCCGAAATGCGTCGGCGGCGCGATTTTCGGAGGGATTGCAACTGCGGTGGGATGAGTTGTGCCGTCGGCTGGGCGTGACGCGAGTGGTGCTGTGCGAATCTGCAGCGGTGGCGGGACCGGCGATGGTGGGGAGCGAGACGGTGGTGCTGCCTGCGGGATTCGTTGCGAAGGTGGAAGAGGGTGATCTGGAGGCGGCGTTGGCCCATGAGCTGGCGCACGTTCGACGCCGGGATTATCTGAAGAATGTTGGATATGCGGTTCTGATGCTGCCGGTCTCGTACCATCCATGCGCGTGGCTGATCAAGAAGGCGGTAGGCGAAAGTCGCGAGGCAGTGTGCGATGCGATGGCTGCGGCGGTGCTGGAAAGCAGGCGCATGTATGCGCGGTCACTGCTGCGGCTGGCGATGGTGATTCCGGCGACGATGCGCGGAGGGGCGACTGCGGCGGTGGGAATTTTTGAAGGGAACACTCTTGAAAGGAGGGTGAGTTTGATGATGGAGCGAAATAATCGGCTCAAAGGCGCAGCACGTGTCGCAGCGATGGTGGCTGTGATGTTGATGAGCGGGGCGGCGATTGTCGGCGCGGTGGGTACGCATGTGACGGTGCGGGCGGCGAGCACAACAGAAGGGAAGGGACCGATCCAGGTTCCGGCCCATGTAATGGCATCGCGAATTGTGACCCAGGTACAGCCGAAGTATCCGCCGGAGGCAAAGGAGAAGAGGATTCAAGGAACCGAGGTGCTGAATGTGAAGATTGGGAAAGATGGAACTGTTGAAGACCTGAAAGTCGTGTCGGGGCCGAAAGTGCTTCGGCAATCAGCGCTGGTCGCGGTTCGACAGTGGACGTACAAACCATATCTCGTCGAGGGGAATGCGGTTGATGTCGATACGACGATCAACGTGGTGTACACGCTGAGGAAGTAGGTTGCCCACCGCTGAAAAAGTCTACGATTGAGGCAAGCAAGTTTGAGGAGAAAGGTCAGCGGTACGTCGCTGGCCTTTTTCCATTGGAGGCGACGAACGCCGGGCGCTTTGGCGAGTGGAATGACGATACGGGCGAGTGCGTCGTAACTGGCGATTTCTTAAGGTGTGATGTTTGTCACAGGCAATGATCCACCGAGTTTTATATTCTTCACAGGTTGAGAGCGAAACCTGTAAGGTATGCGAAGCCGTTGTACATGGGCTGAATCTCCTTCGAAAAAGGATCAAGCTATGAATCGACACAAAACAGTACTGGCCACCCTGGCGTTCGTCGGCCTGGCTACGTGCACCGTGCTTGCTCAAAGCAGCGGAGCGGATATTTACAAAAGCAAATGCGCGATGTGTCATTCTGCCGATGGCAGCGCCAGTTCCGGCGCGGGTAAGGCAATGAAAGTACCCTCTTTTTTGACGCCTGAGGCGAAGAAGGCATCGACGGCCAGCTATGTAGCGATCGTGAAGGACGGCAAGGGAAAAATGCCGGCCTACAGTTCGAAGCTGTCCGGCGCTGAAATTAACGCCGTTGTCGCCTACATTCGCACCTTGCAGAAATAGTCGAAGTGATTGGGGCGGAGGGAGGAAAGATCCCTTCGCATGGAGCATTGGTGCACTTGTTGTTTTTAGTTTTCCGCGCACAGAGCGCGGCAGGGGTCAGAGACCCAATGAAAACTATTTCCTCCGTAGAGATGTACTTCCACAGCATTCCGGCTGTGCGTAACCCTGAGATCATCTGCAGCGACTACGTCGGCCGGATGCTTGTTTCTGAACGCCTTTCTCCAGACGCGGCAACGCGCCAACCCAAATTCAGCATGTGGAGACGGAGCGGTCGCGGAAGAATCCTGCTGGCCACTCTTGTGACTCTACTGTTATTGAGCCTGCCACGGGTGATGCTGGCTAAGGATGCAGACTGCTTCTCCTGCCACGCGGACAAGACCATGCAGGATGCGTCAGGAAAAAATGTAGGTGTCGACGCATCGGCGTTTCACTCCAGCGTCCACGGCAGCCTGGGATGCAGTGATTGCCACAGCGCAATCCACGATTATCCTCATTCCGATCATCCGGCGGCGGTGCAATGCGGTACTTGCCATGCGGATCAGGGCAAGGCAATTGCGGGCAGCATCCATGCCAAGGCGAGTACACATCCGTGCACCAGTTGCCATGGCGATGCACACACGATTTTTCCGAAAGAAGATGCGCGCTCCGCGGTGTATCCGCTGAACATTCCAAAAACCTGCGGCAGCTGCCATGGAAACCATGCGTTGGCGCAAAAATATGGACTGCAGAATGTGTACTCGGTGTACATGGATTCCATCCACGGCTACGCAGTGAGCAAAGGGGGACTGTTGGTGGCGGCGAATTGCATGAGCTGCCACGGGTCACACAATATTCTGAGCCACAAAAATCCGCGCAGCCCGACCAACAAAGCGAACATTGCTGCGACCTGTGGATCCTGCCATGGCGGGGTGAAGGCGGAATACATGGGCGGGGTACACGGGAAGCAGATGGCGGCCGGGAATATGAAGGCGCCGGTATGCACTGACTGTCACACGGCACATGCGATTCTGCAGCCCACGCTGGCGACTTTCCGCATGCAGTCGACGCCGATCTGCGGATCGTGCCACAAGGAGCAGCTGGCAACGTATCGAGACACCTTCCACTCGCAGTTAGGCTTGCTGGGTGGATATGTCCAGACGGCGCGCTGCTGGGATTGTCACGGGGCGCACGAAGTATTGCCGGCATCGGATCCACGCTCGCCCGTGGCCCAGGGCAATCTGATCAAGACCTGCAGCAAATGTCATGCGGACGCGAATGCGCGGTTTGTGCAATATCAGCCGCACGCAAACCCTCGCAATAGGCGGCTGAATCCGGCGCTGTACTACATTCGCCTGTTCATGAACCTGCTGCTGTGGGGTGTTCTCGGCTTCTTCTCACTGCATACCCTGCTATGGTTCCTGCGCTCGAAGTACGAACAAAGCAAGTCCGGGTCGACGAGGGAGGCCAACGATGATTGAGCCAACAGTGATCGAGAACACTCCCGCCGCCACGGCGGAGGCGAAACAGCCTGGGAAATACTACCTGCGATTCACCCTGCCGCAGCGGTACTTGCATGCGGTCCTGTTCACTTCATTTCTAGGATTGGCAGCGACGGGGCTGCCGATGCGCTTCAGTGAGAACGCGCCCGCAAGGTTTTTCGCGCGGGCGGTGGGCGGGTTTGGGGCCATTCTTTTCCTGCATAAATTCTGCGCCATTGTGCTGACGCTGGCATTCCTTTACCACGTGAAGGACATTGTGACGCGGGCGGTAATGCACAAGGAGAAGGGACTCTTCTGGGGGCCGACTTCAATGGTGGCGAACTGGAAGGACGTGAAGGATCTGGTGGGACACCTGCGGTGGTTTGTTGGCTTGGGGCCGAAGCCGCAGTTCGATCGCTACGCCTACTGGGAAAAGTTCGATTACTGGGCGGTTTTCTGGGGGATGGTTGTTATCGGTTTCTCCGGGTACGCTATGTGGTTTGCGCCCTTTTTTGCACGTTTCCTGCCTGGGTGGGCGTTGAACGCAGTGCTGGTCATTCATGGGGAGGAAGCGCTGCTGGCGATCCTCTTTATTTTTTCAATCCACTTTGTGAATACGCACCTGCGTCCGGGTAGTTTCCCGATGGATATGGTGATCTTTACCGGGAAAGAAACCGAAGAGGAATTTCGAAAGAAGCGGTCACTGGAATTTGCCCGTCTCGCTCAACAGGGAAAGCTGGAGGCGAAGGTTGCGGATCAACCGGTGTACTGGTGGGTGAACTTCGCCCGTATCGTCGGATTCACGGCGATATTGATTGGCCTGGTGCTTCTTGTCTTGACATTGGTCGCTTATTTCGGCACCGTATAACCACTCATGCGAGGGAATGATGTTTGGAACACTAGAGAAAAAGCTGCGACCGATTCTGTTTTATGGAAACAACCCGCTAAGCTTGATCGGAGGCGCGCTGACCAGTGCTGCCGCCTTCGTGATGATCGGGTTCTGGGTGGTGACGATTTTCGGTCACAGCGGCTCGCGAAATCCTTACGTCGGATTGATCTTTGACCTTTTCCTTCCGGCATTGTTTGTGCTGGGCCTGATTCTGATTCCTATCGGCATCGCCATACGACGCAGACATCTGGTGGCATTGGGCCAGGTACCGTCGGTATATCCGGCAATCGATCTACAGAATAGTGTCTTTCGCCGGGGCATCGAGGTAGTGATTGCGGCGACTTTTATCAACTTTGTCATTGTGGGGACGGCCAGTTATCGGGGCGTGTCGTATATGGATTCGCCAAATTTTTGTGGCCAGACATGCCACGTGATGGCGCCGCAGTGGGCAGCCTACCAGGTTTCGCCGCACTCGCATGTAGCCTGCGTGGATTGCCACATCGGTTCGGGATTTTCGGCTGCAGTGCATGCCAAGATGAACGGAACCAAGCAGTTGGTGGAGGTTACATTCCACACTTACCCAACGCCGATCCGGGCATCGCTCTCGGTGCTGCGGCCGGCGCGCGCAACCTGCGAACAATGCCATACTCCGACGCGGTTTGTGGGTGACCGGCTGCTGGTGAAAACTTCGTTCGGTGATGATGCAGCGAATTCGGTCACCCGGTCGGTGATTGTGCTGCATCTGGGCGGAGTGGATTCTTTGTCACACCTGAGTGGCATTCACGGGCATCACCTGAATCACTTCGAATACATTGCAACGGACGCGACCGACCAAAACATTATTGCGGTGAAGGCCCACAATGCGGACGGCACGGTGACGGAGTATGTGAGCACCGATTGGAAGGGACCGGTCAAAGGCGTATCGCGGGTGATGGACTGCATGGATTGCCACAACCAGGCGACACACGTGTTTCAGACGCCGCAGGCCGCGATCAATGAAGCGATGCTGGATAGCAGTGTGAATCCGGCGCTACCCTTCGTCCATAAAGAGGGATTGCTGTTGATCCAGGCAGACTATTCCTCGCAGGATGAAGCCGCCGCCAAAATTACCAATGGACTGAAAAACTACTACAGTACGCAATACCCGGCAGTATGGAACAGTCAACGACAGCAGATTGATGCATCCGCGCGGACGCTGGTCGCGATTTATAAGCGGAATGTCTTTCCGTCCATGAAGGTGAAGTGGGGAACGTATCCAAACAACATTGGGCACAATGATTTTCCTGGCTGCTTCCGCTGCCACGATGGAAACCATGTTTCGAAAACCGGAAAGACTCTGACCAACGATTGCAGCGTGTGCCATAACCTGCTGGCGGTGGATGATAAAAACCCCAAGGTACTGACCGACCTGGGCATGCAGTAACGGCCCGTCAACAACTGGCAGCAGTCAGATCGGGGAACGCGTCTGACTGGGGAGTCACGCCTGCAAGGCTGCTTTCCAAAAAATGAAGGGTAGACGGATGAGAGTTTAGCGCCTGCTCTCCTTAAAGAAAGACAGCGCCCATTTGGGGGAGGGGCTGGGGGTAGGGAACTTTCAGTCCAACCTTAGGCCAGGTTCTGGGTCCGTTGCTCGGCAGGGGCGTGGCGAGCGGAGATTTGCCACGGAGATTCTTCCTTGAGGACCAGGACCGGACAATGCGCTTCGCAGAGGACGCGATAGGCGATTCCGGGGATGAAGCGAGGGTTAAACGCGGAGTGAGCCGATGCTCCGAGAAGGATCATATCTGCATTGTGATGCTTGGCGTAGGCAAGAATGGCCTCCGCAGGCTGTCCATAGGCGACTTCGCAGGAGGCATGGGCTTTGCGCACCGGCCGCAATGTCAGCAAAGTTTCCAACATCCGGCTCGCATATCCACGAGCCGAGATGGTAGTCGGATGCTCGGGAACCACGTTCTGTAAAACATGAAGCAGGGTGATGTCAGCGCTGTGCTTCTCGGCAACACTGAGCGCGAATTCCGCGATCCGGCTCGAGCCAGCATCCAGAGCGGCTGCAAATACGATACGAGTGTGTGCGGTCGACGAGCTCTCGCTGGGGAGAGCTTTTGGACCCACGGCGATCACGGGGATATCAATTTGATGGAAAAGCGACTCGGCGACCGAGCCCAGGATGTGATGGTGGAATTTGGCTTTGCCATGGGAGCCGGCGATAAGGCGATCCGCTTTCCATTCTGCGGCGGCGGCGAGAATCGCTTTGACAGTTTGACCGGTAGCCAGGTGGAATGAGCACTTAATACCTTCAGCCTTGGTTTCGGCGAGGACCTTGCCCAGGGTAGTTTCGGCTGATCTCTGCATCCCGGCTGTGTCGAAATACACCATCAATACCGGATCAATTGGCGAAGAGGTGGGATCGGGCAGAACGTGAATGATGCGCAATTCCGCCTTGTAAATCAGGGCCTGCTGCTTGGCGATGGGGAGAGTAAATCCTAGGTCACTGAGGTCCGTGGCCAGAAGGATGCGCCGTGGATGCGTCCATTCCCGGAACTGTTTATTGGACATAGGAAACTCCTAAATATCAATTCATTGTGGACGCCGTATGCAACTCTGGCTGTGCCAACTGGCACCCATGGTTGTGATCATTGTCACCTCAAGGCCGCGAAAATGTGGGGCCTAAGGACGACAAGACGTCAGGAGATTCGTCATGCCGCTTCAATCCTGATGCATGTAAGCTTCACAGCTGCTGAAGAGCCGAACTTCGGTGTCGATCCGGCGCTGCAGTGGGTTCGCCAGAGTGCGCTAGAGAAATACTTTCTGTTGACTGGCCAGATGCATTGCGTGTAGATGATGAGGCGCATGGACATCGCGGAGAATCATGGCAGGGCATCGCGACATACGCAACACCCGAGCCATCAGTCCTGGACGCAGGTGCGACAATAGCTCGCTCCCGCGATGCACGCTCATCACCAGCAAGTCTGCCTGCGAATCAGCAGCCATGCGAAGGATCTCTTCTGCCGGCTCGCCTTCGCGAATCAGGCATTGCGGCATAACTGCCAACCACGCGTCGCGGCTCATCATGGCCTCCAGGGCGTCGAACTGCCCTTCCGATGGACTGGCAATGCCTTCTTCTCGTACGGTGAAGATGGTAAGACGCGCATGGTGACCACTGGCGATTTCGCCGGCAAGGCGAGCGGCGTCGGTGACGCCTTCCGCGGTGTCGCAGGCCAGCATGAGATGTTTCCAGGGAATGGTTTGGTGGGCCATGGCAGCGGCCACGGGGCCCACAACAATGACGGGGTGGTCCGATTTGCGAATGACCGCCTCCGCCACGGAGCCAAGCAATAAGCGCTCGAGGCCGCTCTTCTCCTCGGTTCCGACTACGATGCAGGCGGCGCCGATCTGGTCGGCAAGGCGAATAATCTCATGCGCCGGGGTGCCGAAGACGAGAGTCCCTTCGACCGGGATAGCGCTGCCATGCAATTTCTGGCGGGCCGCATTCACATACTCTTCGAGTTCCAATTCCTGGATTCGCAGTAGATCGGGCGAGTCATCAGTGACAATCGGCATGACAAAGACGAGATGCAGCGGCCGCAACTCCTGCAGTGCCAACTTGACTGAGTACTCTAAAATTGATTTAGACAGCTGGGAGAAATCAATCCCAACTAGAATCGGGCCTTGCGTCAGTTCTGGGTTGGTATACATAAATCCGGCCCCCTTAAGGCAGATCATAGGAGGGGCGCGAGCGAAAGCGTGTGATGGAGCGCACACTACCGCGTGATGTCGAGCACGAGGCCCGGGCCCACGTTGAAAATCTCTGCGGATCGTCGACGGCGTTGAAGACAGAAGTGACGGTTGTCACCGAGGACCCCGAGACCGACCCTTTACCCTTGCATTGTCGCCGCCACGTTCGGCAGCGACTCGCTGGAGTGATTCCAGCCATATCCACTGAATTGGTGAAAATTTTCTGCCTTACAGAAAGAAGGATGGAATGTCGACTCAAATGAATGCGTTGGTGAGCCGTTTTGATGTACTGCTGGAGCGCGCGCGGCAATTACCGCCGATTCCGGTTGCTGTCTGCTACCCGTTAACCAAAGTTGCGCTGGCCGGGGCATTGGAATCCGCATCCTGCGACGTGATTCATCCCATCCTGGTGGGACCTAAGCAAAAAATTCAGTATCTGGCGGATAAAGAAGGTTTTGACATTTCGGCCTGCGAGTTGGTCGACTCGGAAGATGAAATCCATGCTGCCAAGCTATCGGTGGAACTGTGTCGCAACAACGTCGCCGATGCATTGATGAAGGGAAGCCTGCACACGGATGTCTTCATGCACCCGGTGCTGGTCAGAGAAACTGGGTTGCGCACCTTGCGGCGGATCAGCCATTCCTTTGTGATGGAAACGCCGGCGTACGATCGTATTTTGTTGATTACAGATGCGGCTATCAATATCCTTCCAAGCCTGGAAGACAAGATGGACATTGTGCAGAATGCCATCGACCTGGCCCATGTGCTGGGCGTTCCAATGCCGAAGGTAGCGATCCTTTCGGCAGTAGAAACGGTGCAGTCCAATATTGTGTCGACCGTTCACGCGGCCGCGCTTTGCAAGATGGCCGACCGGGGACAGATTACCGGCGGCATCCTGGATGGCCCCCTGGCGTTCGATACGGCGGTCAGTCCGGAAGCGATGAAGATTAAGCACCTGGTTTCCGCGGTGGCGGGACAGGCCGACATTATCGTCGTCCCGGATCTGGAGTCGGGCAACATGCTGGCCAAGCAGCTGGAGTATCTTGGCGGCGCGAGTTTGGCGGGTATCGTTACTGGCGCAACCGTACCGATCATTTTGACCAGCCGCGCGGATTCCGCGAAAACCAGAATGACGTCCGCGGCGGTTGCGCTGCTGATGCATGCGTGCGCGTAAGAACAAATTTGCCCGTGCGCGGTAAGCGTGGGCGCTCAGATGCCACAGCCATGTGGCTTGATTGATGCCGGGGCCGACCATGCTGGGTTCTCGGGCTTTCTCGTGCACAAAGCCTGATGTTCAAGCTGCAGCGCTCGCGCGAATTTCAGTCCCTCCTTCGCCTTTCTGCAATAGACCATTTATCGTTAATAGAAGTGACCATGAGCCAGATCAAGGCGGTACGGGGCACGCGCGATCTGCTGCCGCCGGAGACAGAACTGTGGAATCGAGTGGAGGCGACGGCGCGGCGCGTGTTTGAGCGCTATGCGTTCGGTGAAATTCGCACGCCGATTTTTGAAGACACGCAGCTATTTGCGCGCGGCGTAGGCGAAGAGACGGACATTGTTTCCAAGGAAATGTACACCTGGGAGGATCGTCCGCGGGCGCAGTCGGAAAAAGCGCAGATGCTGACGCTGCGGCCGGAAAACACGGCGGGCGTGGTGCGCGCCTATATCGAACACAAGCTGGGCGACAACGGGTTGCTGCAGAAGCTCTACTATATAGGTCCGCAATTTCGTCGGGAACGTCCGCAGAAGGGGCGGTATCGCCAGTTTTTCCAGATTGGCGCCGAGGTCATTGGGCCGGTGAGCGCGGGCAGTGAATCTCCGCTGCGCGACGCGGAAGTGCTGGAGATGCTGGCCACATTTCTGGATGAGCTGGGCGTAACGGGCTGGACGCTGGAGTTGAATTCGGTGGGCTCGGCACATGACCGACCGCGATATGTGGAGGCGCTGCGGACGGCGCTGACGGATGTGGCGCCGACCTTGTGCGTCGATTGCCAGCGGCGGGCGGTGACGAATCCGCTGCGCGTGCTGGACTGTAAAGTTCCGGAGGATCAGGACAAGATTAACGCGCTGCCGAAGATTGCGGATTTTCTGGATGAGCAATCCCGGGCGCATTTTGCTGCGGTGCTGGCGGCGCTGGATGCGTGCGGTGTGTCGTACAGGGTGAATCCGAGGCTGGTGCGGGGCCTCGATTACTACACGCGGACGACATTTGAGTTTACGCATGGCGGATTAGGCGCACAGAATGCATTGCTGGGCGGCGGACGTTATGACGGGCTGAGCGAAGCCATCGGAGGGCCGAAGGCGCCGGGGATTGGATTTGCGATTGGCGCGGACCGGCTGGTGCTGACGTTGCAGGCAGCGGCCCCAGGCGAGACGACGAGCGCGCTGGCGGATGCGTATGTTGCGCCACTGGGCGAGGCACAGCAGGCGGAGGCGCTGGTGCTGGCGCGGGAGCTGCGTCGCGCAGGATTGCGGGTGGAGCTGGGCGATGGTTCGTTTCGGCTGAAGAAGTCGTTTGAGATGGGGAACAAGGTGGCGCGGGCGATTGTGTTGTTGGGTGAAGACGAGGCGCGCTCGGGTGTGATGACGGTGAAGAATTTTGTGAGCGGGGAACAGACGAAGATCGCACGCGGGGAGTTGGCGGAAGTTCTGCGCGAGAAGTAAAGAACCTAAACAGAAGTCGAGAGAACGATGACCAACACTGTGCTTATTCGAGGCGATACCGGGCGAATTAGTCTGGAGATTCTCGGCTACGAAAATCCAATGGCAAAAGATATCAGTGACTTGAACTGGCTTCGAGTCAAGCTCGACGTTGTCGCAGGCCCTTTTCAGGGGTCAGTCAGAGTTGCCGTAACTACTTACGAGTTGGCAGACTTTCAACAGCGCCTCACAGGAGCCGTTGAAAGTGTTGCTGGGGGTGTCAAGTTCGAAACACTGGAAGGCGATCTGCGTGTAAACATCGAGTTTGCTCGGACTGGCGTTGCAGGAGTTCAAGCGGATGTCTTCGCTTATGATGGTGGGACGCGGAGTTCAATCCACTGCGAGTTCGAAACCGACCCAATCACACTGGAAGCGACGGTTCAAGACCTCCGACGATTGGCGGAACAATTTCCGATTCAACACTCACTCCGAACACCTTTGGAGTAGAGATATGATTACAAAAATCTAGCAGTGCAATAAGGAAACGATGGAACTGGATCTTTTGGGAAATTTGCAGCGAACACATAAGTGCGGAGAGCTGCGGCTGTCTGCGGATGGTGAGCACGTTGTCGTGATGGGCTGGGTGAACCGGCGGCGCGATCATGGAAATTTGATTTTTCTGGATGTGCGCGACCGTGCCGGAATTGTGCAGATTGTGCTCGACAAAGAGCGCTGTCCGGAGGCTCATGAAAAGGCGGAAGCGGTGCGCCCGGAGTATGTGGTCGCGGTGCAGGGCAAGGTGCGGCGGCGCGATGCGGCATCCATCAACCCGAATATGCCGACGGGAGAGATCGAAATTGACGCGGAAGAATTGCGTATTTTGAACGATGCCAAAACGCCGCCGTTTTCGCCTGCGGAAGAAGCGATTGGAAATGAAGAACTGCGCCTGAAATATCGCTACGTCGATCTGCGGCGGCCGGCCATGCAGGAGAACATGATCCTGCGGCACAAGGTGGCGCTGGCGATTCGGCAGTATCTTTCCGGCGAAGGATTTCTCGAGATTGAAACGCCGTTCATGACGCGCTCCACTCCCGAAGGCGCACGCGATTACCTGGTGCCGAGCCGCGTGCATCCGGGCGAGTTTTACGCGCTGCCACAGTCGCCGCAGATGTTCAAGCAAATTTTGATGATTGGCGGACTGGATCGCTATTTCCAGATTGCGCGTTGTTTTCGCGACGAAGATTTG
>JAZKAG010000217.1:19525-31301 GCA_040389265.1 Acidobacteriota bacterium | reverse complement strand
GAATAGTTACGACGGCGGGCGGACAGAAATCCCCTGAAATTCGATGGCCGGTCGAGCAGGCGAAATCCAGCCGCACCGCAAACACCAGCTTCTCCGCAAAAAGAAGATCTAGGCCGCGACGGCAACTTTGCGCTTGCGGGCCGCTTCTTTCACCTGCCACGCGATGCGCGCCAGCAATAGCACTGCGAGAATGGCTGTCACCTTCCATGGAGTATGCACGCCCGGTTTGACCAGCCACCAGTAGTGAATGACGCCCGCGATGGCCGCGACGTAGGCCAGCCGGTGCAACTTCGTCCAGCGCCTGCCGCCCAGTTTGCGAATTGACCAGGCGGTGGAGGTTGCGGCCAACAGTAGCAGGCATGTCCACCCCGTCATGCCCAGGGTGATGAAGGGTCGCTTGCCAATGTCATGCAGCATGGCATGCACATCGAAGTTTGAGTAAAGCCAGACCCACGTCATCAGGTGCAGCGTGCCGTAGAAAAATGCGAACAGCCCCAGCATCCGCCGAAATCGAATCAGCCATACCAGGCGGCTGCTTAAGCGTCGAATCGGCGTAATCGCCAGTGAGATCAGCAGAAAGTACAGCGTCCAGAACCCTGTGGTGTGGGTGATGGTCGCCACCGGATCCGGACCCAGGGTGTTGGTGAACCCCTGGTACACGAGCACGCCCAAGGGAATCAGGCAGGCCGGAAACGCAACGCATTTTAGAATGACAAGAGCGCGATTCGACATGGGGAAGTCAGTAGTTGCCTTTCAGATTCATGCCCTTGTAGAGATCGGCCACCTGGTCTCCATATCCGTTGAACAACATCGTGGGCTGACGGGCCTTCCAGAACGGCGCGCCGATGACGCGCTCATATTTCTGGCTCCAGGGCACCGTGTCGACATTTGGATTCACGTTGGAATAAAAACCGTACATCTGCGGCGACGCTTCATTCCATGTGGTGCGAGGCTGACGTTTCACAAAGCGAATATGAACCAGCGATTTGGCGGATTTGTATCCGTATTTCCACGGCAGCACGATGCGGACCGGCGCTCCGTCCTGGTTGGGCAGCGTTTGCCCGTACAGACCAAACGTGAAAAGCGTCAGAGGGTGCATGGCTTCGTCCATCCGCAGACCCTCAGAATATGGCCAGTGAAGATTGACGCTATAAAGATCGGGCTCTTGTTTGGGATCGTCCAGGGATAAAAACTGCACATACTTCGCGCTGCTGAGCGGCTCGCATTGCTTGATGAATTCTGAAAAAGAATAGCCCACCCAGGGAATCACCATGCTCCAGGCTTCCACGCAGCGGTGCCGGTAGATGCGCTCTTCCAGCGGATGGATCTTCATCAACGCATCGATGTCGAATTCTTTTTTGCTTTTTACTTCGCCGTCGACCTTCACCGTCCATGGATTGGTCTTCAACCGCCACGCGTTATGCGACGGATCGCTTTTGCCCGTCCCAAACTCGTAGAAATTGTTATAGGTGGTGATGTCTTCGAAGGAGGTTGACGTCACGCCGGTGGTGGAATACTTGCTTGGGATAGTCGTCAGCTTGGTGGTGGCATGCACCGCCTGGCGCGGGACCGCGATATTTTTCAGCAGGTCGGCTCCCAGCGCGGTCGCGCCCAGGGCAGCGGCTCCCGCCATGAACTTGCGGCGGTTCATGTAATCGGACTTGGATGTGATCTGGGACGACGGAATATCTGAGGGTTTACGAATCAGCACGGGTCGCTCCTTTCCTGGGGCTCACGGAATGTTAGATCGATGAACGCCGCGGGAAGTTACAGCGGATCGTGTTTTGCACCGCGATATTTGTCGCATCAACCATTTCCGCAGTTCCTGTTCACCCAGGAGTACGAGCGAAGTGGGCCGTGCGGATTGCATCGGGTCAAGGGCGGAAGGATGCACGCGCGGTCTGGAAAGGACTTGCGTGGGGAATGTGATGTCTCGCGACGGTGTGAGGGAGAGCTTCTCAGCTGGCGAACAGCCGCTCCTGCTCTGTCAGGTCCAGCTTGCGGCGGCTGCTGGGATGAATCACAGCGACAATCTCCACCGACTGCAGCGCGGAGCGGGGAACGAAGATGCGCTGCGTATTCGATCGCATGTCCGGCGGGGTGAACTGGATGCCTTCCGGCTCCAGAAACGATAGATCGTTGCTGGCCAGGCCCTCCAGTTCGTCGCCATCGCGCATCCGCATGCGAAGCCACAGGCCGGGAGTTCTCGGACGGGAGGTGAAATTTCGCCGCACCAGGCGTTCAGGGTCGCTGCTGTCGCCGCTGGGGAATTCCCGCACAAAGCACATCATTTTTACATCCTGCAGCGTCATGGAGAGAACTTTGCCGGTGCTGTCCAGCATCTCCAGGCGGCCGTCATGGGCAAAGCCCTGCGGATCGACGTAGCCGGAGTTCCAATCGCGGCTGAACTTTCGTACGATCACTTTCTTTCGACTCGACCCTGAACCTGCCACTCCGTGCTCTCCAGGACAACCTGCAACCGCGACCAGAAAAATCGCGTCATGCGAACTCAGCCAGGATTGTCGCATGAAGCGGAACCGGACGCTGCGGTTATTGTGCAACGGCTGGAAAAACAGTCGCCGATATGGTATTGTAGAACATTGTATGCGCGATACCGCCGCCTACATCTAATTGAAAAGACGGGTCTTAGCGGCACAAGTGAGAGGCTGCTGACCGAGGCGCAAAACTGGGCATGCCCGATTATATCCAATTGCTTGAATCCAAGCTTTCTCCGAATGAAAAACAAGCACTCAACGCCATCACTGACCTGGCCCGCGCCCGGCAAATTACTGTATTTCTTACGGGTGGCGCGGTTCGAGACATTGTGAGTGGCGCGTCTGTGCGCGACCTGGACATTACCGTCCAGGCGAATCCTCTCAAGTTCAAAAAAGACCTGGAGCGAGCAGGTTTCAGCATCACCGGAGAACACGAGCCATCGCGCACCCTTTATCTGCGATTTGGCAAACAGTCCAGGATGGAAATTTCCTCCGCGCGAACGGAATCATTTCCCAAGCCGGCGAAACCTGAATATTCTCCCGCGGGGATTCTGGATGACCTGCGCCGCCGCGACTTCACCGCGAACGCCATGGCACTTTCGCTGAATGAAGGTTCCTGGGGACTGCTGCTCGATCCGTTGAATGGAACTGCTGACATTTATGCGCGTCAATTGCGCCTGGTCAGCAATTATGGATTTCTAGAAGATCCCATCCGCCTTGTCCGGGCCGTTCGTCTCATGTCCCGCACCGGCTGGGACATGGAAGAACGCACCAAGGCGCGCTATGACAACGCCAAGGCAGAGGGCGTGATCAGCGCCATTACTGCGACGCAGCGCGGGTACGAGTTGGAAGAGATTGGCTACGAGGAAGAGCCGCAGCAGGTGCTGAAAGCCCTGGAGGCGCAAGGCTGGCTGGAACATCTGTCGCCCAACTGGAGCAGCCGCTCCGTCGACGTCCAGGGCTTAGAGCGTCTGCATGAAAAATTCGTGCAGTTGCTCATGGCCGGACTCCATCCGGATCCGTCGGCAGCGCAGTTTCGCCTGCTGACAGCCAAGCTTTCTCCGGCGCATTTCTCCGCGCTGAAAAAAATGTTTGTGCGCGGCGACTTGATTGCCGAAGCCAACGCCCTGGAATCAGAAGCCAAGCACGTGCTGCAGAAGATGACGGCCAAGGATGCCGCCAAGCCTTCGCAGCTGTGGAAGCTGCTGCATAGCGCCAAGCCGGAAGCGGTGTTGTGGCTGTTTTTCACCAACAAGACGGCAGCCGTGCAACATAAGTTCGAGAACTTCTTTACCAAGTGGCCGGAAGCGCGCCAGAAAATTCCCAACGCGATTTTGCAGGACATGCGCATCCTTCCTGATGTGGAAGGCTACGACGAATTATTGGACAAGCTGACGTTCGCCTTTATGGATGGCGAGCTACCGACGGAAGAGACCATTCGCAAATTTGCCGAACCGTATTCGCCGCCCGCGCCTCCACCCCCGGTCGTGGTGCGCCGCAGTCGCGCCGTCAAGCGAGTCACCGAGCCCAAGAAGGCGAAGGGCCGGAAGGCTGCCAAGGCCTCGCCAATCGTACCGGAGGGAGATTTGAGCTTGGCCGCCGCCGCTGAAGCACAGACGGCGGGGGCATTGGCAGAGCAGAACGGAATGGCCGGGCACAAAGGAAAGGCCGCTGCAAGCAAGGCTGCGCCTGCGAAACCCGCTGCCATTGCCGAAGTCGCCAAGAAGCCCGGGAAAACAGCCAAGCCGGCGAAGACTCCGGTAAAGCCGGCAGCCAAGGGCAAGCTGGATAAAGGCAAGACCAGCGGCAAAGTGGTGGCCAAGGCATCGCAAAAATCCACCGGCAAATCTGCTCCGGCCAAGGGTAAGGCGCAGAAGGCCGCGGTTGTCGGCAAGGCGCACGGCAAGGCCGGCAAAGCGGCTCATTCCGCCGCCAAGAAGCCTGCTGCCGGTGCTCACGGTAAGGCTAAGGCCTCCGCCAAGACCGCGCATCGCCCCATTGCGAAGAAGGCAGCGTTGAAACCGAAGGCGGCATCGAAGAAAGTCGCGGTCGCAAAAAAGCCCACCGCAAAAGCGGTCAGCAAATCAGCCTCTGCCAAGTCGAAGACGAAGAAGAAATCCGGCAGATAATTGCGATCGTCTCGGCCGAAGCAGGCGAGTCCACGTAGGAATGACAGGCAGTCGGGGAGAATTTAATCTCCGCTGCCATCCGCCATCGCCGTGATCACCTCGGCTGGAAGAATTCCCAGGTCGCGATAAATCGGCCGAATATGGATGCGGATCTGCGGTAGTTGCGTCGCAAACCATCCCGCTCCGGCGATACAGAACGCACCAGTCAACATCAGCGTTACAGGCGCGCCCACCCAATGCGCCAACCCGCCTGCCAGCAGGCTGCCGAACGGCGCCATACCGACGAACGCCATCGTGTAATAGCTCATCACCCGGCCACGTTTATCCTCGGGAACAATAGTCTGGATGATGGTGTTGCTGGCGGCCATGCCTTCCATCATCCCGTACCCCGTGACCAGCATCAGCAGCAAAGAAAGCCACAGGATGTGACTGGCGCCGAATGCAATCAAGCTCGCTCCAAATATGGCGGCTGAGGTGGCGATGACGCGCCCCAGTCCCAGCACCGTCTTGCGCATGGCCAGCGAAATCGCCGCGACCAGCGCACCCGTCCCCACCGCCCCCATTAGAAAGCCCAGCGTGTGCGGGCCGCCGTGCAGCACCTTCGCAGCGAAGATCGGCATCAGCACCGTGAAGGGCATGCCCATCAGGCTGACCACCGCGAACAGCAACAGGATGGTGCGCACAGGAGGGAACTTGGAGACGTATGCCCAGCCTTCTTTTAATTGTTCCAGCATGGGCACAATTTTCGACGCAGCGACAAACTTCGGCAGCTGCATCATCAGCAGGGAAATGATGACGGCGATGTAGCTGTTGCCGTCGATCAGGAAACAGTAGCCTTCGCCGAATCCGGCAATCACCAGTCCCGCCAGCGATGGCCCCACCAGCCGCGCCATATTCACCATGGAAGAATTTAGCGCGATGGCATTGCCCAGGTCCTGACGATCCTCAATCATCTGCACCATAAAAGCCTGGCGCCCGGGCATGTCGAAGGCGTTGATCATACCCTGAAAGACGCTGAGCCACAGAATTTCCGTAATGGTGACCACATGGGCCAAGGTTAGCGCGGCAAGAACCAGCGATTGCACCATCGCGAGTGTTTGCGTTACGACAAGCACCTGGCGGCGATTCAGCCGATCGACCCACACGCCGGCAAACGGCGCCAGTAGAAACGTCGGAATCTGCCCGCAGAATCCGACCATGCCCAGAAGCCACGCCGAACCGGTCAGCCGATACACCAGCCATGCCGTGGCAATCCGCGTCATCCAGGTGCCAATCAGCGAGATGCTTTGACCGCCGAAGAACAAACGGAAATTCCGGTGCCGCAAGGCGCGCCACGCCAGCGAAACGCCGGTACGTGGCGGCGATACTTCAGCCGGCGCATTTGTCTGCTTCGCTGTCGCTTCGTCCATTCTGGGTGGGGGCTCCTGGGAGTGCACTTGTTCAGCTTGCATGCAGCCTGCAGAAAATCGTGAATACCGAACAGGGTTATTCGTAACAACATTCGACGCGGATCCGCGGGCAGAAAATTAGACAGCAGCCTCTATGCGGCGTGAGGAAGGTTTTGTCCTCGATTTCCTCATCCATTTCTCTTTCCTATTGGATGAACGTTTCCTTCATGCCGGTGCGCCGAATAGAATTGAAGTACGGGCATGGCAGAATTTACGCATTTACATCTTCATACGGACTACTCGCTGCTGGATGGGGCCTGCGATGTCGACAAGCTGTTGAAGCACGTCGAAGGCCTGGGACAGAAGGCCGTCGCCATGACCGACCATGGCAATATTTATGGCGCCATGCACTTCTTTGATGCGGCAAAAAAATACAATATCAACCCTATTTTAGGCTGCGAACTTTACATCTGCCAGAAGGAAGATCATCGCGCCGATCCGCAGGGAGATCAATATCACCACCTACTGGTGATCGCGGAAAACGACGAAGGCTATCGCAACCTGGTCCGCATCACGTCAGAAGCTTCACTGCATGGCTTCTACCGCAAGCCGCGCATTAGCAAAAAATATCTGGCTGAGCATGCCAAGGGGTTGATCGGATTTTCCGGCTGCCTTGCGGGAGAGCTCTGCGAACATCTGACCAACGACAAGTATGATGCCGCCCGCACTACGGCCAAGCAGTATGAGGACATCTTCGGGCGAGGCAATTTCTTCCTGGAAATTCAGGACCAGGGTCTCGAACTCGAAAAGAAGATTCATGAAAATCTTTTCCGCCTGGAAAAAGATCTCAACATTCCATTGATCGCAACCAATGACAGCCATTACATTGGCCACGACGATCACCATGCCCACGATGTTCTGCTGTGTGTGCAGACCGGCAGCACCATCCACGACGAAAAGCGCTTTCGCTTCGACGGCGACCAGTTCTTCGTCAAATCCGCCGAGGAGATGTTGCAAGTCTTCTCGCAAACTCCGGAAGTTGTGGCGCGCACCATGCAGTTTGCCGAGCGCTGCCACGTCAAGCTGAGCAAAGTCGAAAATCCATTTCCGCAGTTCGATGTCCCACCCGGATTTACCATCGACAGTTATTTTGAAAAAATCTGCCGCGAAGGATTCCAGCATCGTCTGGATACATCGATTCGCCACCTGCGTGACAGCGGTCTGCTTCGCCACAGCACGGAAGAGTACGAGCAGCGCCTGCAGCGCGAGATTGACTGTATCCAGCAGATGAAGTTCTCCGGCTATTTCCTTATCGTGTGGGACTTTATCCGTTACGCCAAAGAGCACGATATTCCCGTAGGTCCAGGGCGCGGATCGGCGGCCGGCTCGCTGGTCTCCTACGTGATGCGGATTACCGATGTCGATCCGCTGCAGGGAGAGCTGCTGTTCGAGCGCTTTTTAAATCCTGAACGCGTTTCCATGCCGGATATCGATATCGACTTCTGCATGAACCGCCGCAGCGAAGTCATCGACTACGTCACCCGCAAGTACGGCCGCGAGCAGGTGGCGCAGATCATCACCTTCAACACCATGGCTGCCAAGGCGTCGATCAAGGATGTGGGCCGCGCGCTTGCGATGCCGTATGGCGAAGTCGACAAAATTGCCAAACTGATTCCAGCCACCATCGGCATGACTATCGATGAGGCGCTGAAAGAATCCGAACCGCTGCAGCAGGTGTACGAGAACGATCCGCAGATTCGCGAGCTGATCGACATCGCCCGACGCCTGGAGGGCTTGGCACGAGGAGCCGGCATCCATGCCGCCGGCGTCGTCATCGCCCCGGAAGAGTTGACCGCGCTGGTTCCGCTGAGCCGCGGCAAGAACGACGAAATCGTCACGGCCTACGATATGAAGGCCATCGAGAAAATCGGCCTGTTGAAGATGGATTTTCTCGGCCTCACCACGCTCACGGTCATTCACGAGGCGCTGCGGCTGATCAAGGTCAATCTCGGAATTGAGATCGACATGGAGACGATTCCACTCGATGACAAGCCGACCTTCGAGCAGGTGTTCCATCGCGCGTTAACCTCGGGCGTGTTTCAGTTTGAGTCCAGCGGCATGCGCGACGTGCTGCGGCGATATCGTCCAGAGACCATCGCCGACCTGACAGCTTTGAATGCACTCTATCGCCCCGGCCCGATCCAGGGCGGAATGATTGACGATTTCATCGATCGCAAGTGGGGACGTGCACCGGTCGAATACGAATTGCCGGAGCTGGAAGCGATCCTGAAAGAAACGCTCGGCGTCATCGTCTACCAGGAACAGGTCATGCAGATTTCGAACGTGCTGGCTGGCTATTCGCTGGGCGAAGCCGACCTGCTGCGTCGCGCCATGGGCAAGAAAGATCCCGCAGAAATGGCGCGACAGAGAAATCGTTTTGTGCAGGGCGCGCTCGATAAAACATTCCCGCAAAAAACCATCGAGCATATTTTCGAGCTGATGGAACGCTTCGCCGGATATGGATTCAACAAGTCCCACTCCGCGGCCTATGCATTGCTGGCCTACCACACCGCATATCTGAAGACCCATTACGCCAAGGAATTTATGGCGGCGCTGCTGACCTCTGAAGTCAGCAAGCCGGACAACGTGGTCAAGTACATCAAAGAATGCCGCGAAATGGGAATTTCTGTCGAGCCGCCGGACGTGCGCACCAGCGACGCCGATTTCACTCCCCATGGCGAAGCGATTCGGTTCGGCCTCGCCGGCGTGAAGAATGTCGGGCAAAATGCGATCAATTCCATTCTTCAGGTACGAAGCCAGTTGGGCCAGGAAGGCAAGACCTTTACCTCATTCTGGGATTTCTGCGAGCGCATCGATCTGCGCGTCATGAACAAGCGCGTGCTGGAATCGCTGATTAAAAGCGGCGCCCTCGATTGCTTCGGCGCGCGCGCAGCGTTGATGTCTGCCATTGATAAAGCGATTGAACGCGCTCAGAAAGCGCAACGTGATAGCGCTGCGGGCCAGCACGGGTTGTTTGGATTGTTCAACGACATGCCCGCGAGTGGCGGCGCTTCGCAGCAGGACGAGTTGCCGAATATTCCCGATTGGGACGAAGTCCAGCGCCTGCAGCATGAGAAAGATGTACTCGGCTTTTATGTCTCCGGCCATCCGTTGGGCAAGTATGCCGAGAAGCTGCGCAATTTGAAAGGTGTGGTCGACACCCAGACCGCGCTGGAGATGACGCCTGCGCCAAACACCGGGCGACGCGATGCGCAAAACGAAAATGAAATTTCGATTGCCGGTATTCTCACCGGCGTGCGTGTCGCCAAATCGCGCAAAGGCGATCTGTACGCGCAGGGATCGCTGGAAGACCTGACGGGAAAGATCGATCTCATTTGCTTTCCTGAAGCCTACAAACGCATGGCGGAAAGTTTGAAGATCGATGTGCCCGTGCTGGTGCGCGGCGTGCTGCGAGGGGAAGAAGATTCGGCGCCCAAGCTGGCCATCTCCAGCATCACCGCGCTGGAAGATGTGAAGCTGAAGTTGCCCAGCAGCATGCGTATCCGCATCGCCCTCGATCGCGTGGGCGAGCCCGCGCTGACACAGCTGCACGCCATGATGCTGGCCACTCCGGGCAAGGGGAAAATCCTGCTGGATTTTGAGCAGCGCGACGATTATCTGGTAGTTCTCGAGCCGGAAGGGCTCGGCGTGGCGGCTGATAAAGCCTTCATCGAACGCGTTGAAGAGCTGGTCGGCGCGGGCACGGTACGGATCATCGAATAGCGAACTACCTTCCGACGATCCAGTACCGCTCGCCGCATTGATTTACTGCGCCTCGAGCGTGTAGTGTCCCGTCGCACTCAAAACCACCGCCGCTCTCGTCCCATCCTCCGCGGTCTTTACATTGGTCGCAGCAGTGCCATTCACCAGCACTCCTTGCCCGGCATGCTGCACCGGAATCAGCACCGTGGCTTCTTCATCCGCAGGAAGATCGATGACAGTCTGCAAGCCCGATTTCTGTTCGAGTGAGACCTTCAGCAATCCATGCGGTGTTGGCTCCGCTCCCTTGGCCCACGCCAGCCCTGCAAGATCAGGCCGAATCGTTACCTTCGAAAATCCGCCTTCTGTGGGCTGAATGCCGAGGATCTGCTCCATCAACCAGGGCGTCGGTCCGGCAGACCATCCATGTGCCAGGCTCACATAGTATCCAGTGCCATCGTCGGCCTGCAGCGAGGCATGGAAATTATTCTTCGGCCAACTGGGATAGTAGCCCTCCCAGAAACTGGTTGCTCCCTCGGCCAGCATGCCGCCCCAGTACTGGCGAATCCAGGCCAGCGCTTCCGGTCGATGCCCGGTCTGCGCCATGGCAGAAATAATGTAGGAGTTGTAATACGGCGTCATCACCAGCGCCGTATATTTGGTGTTCGCTACGCTGGAAAGCACGTGATCCCAGATGGGCCCGTATTGCGACGGATCGGCCACGCCGGTAAAGATCGCAGCCGCGTTGATCTGCCAGCGGGTGCCGAAGGTATTCGTCGAACTGTCCAGAAAATATTTCTGCGATGCCTCCTTCAGCAGGGTGGCACGCTGCTCAAAGTGATCGGCATTCGCTGTGTCGCCGAGCTCGCGCAGAAGAAACGCCGCATCTCGATACGCAAGATAAAACTCGAATTGCGTGCCGCGCCGCGCCTCCAGCGTATCGCCGTTCAGGTCCGGGGACCAATCGACGAACGCCCAGGTGTGGGTCGCGTCAGCGAATAGATTCTTCGCGTCGACATCGGTATCCATGTAGTTCAGCAGTTGCACCAGCCGCTCATGCACACTCTGCAGATACTCCTTCGATCCTGTGTGCAGGTAATACTGCGTCAGCACATTGATCCACCACGCGGAATATCCGGAGATGCTGTCGACATGCTCTTTCACCGGCGCCGGCGGAAGCAGGTTCGTCATCGTATCCTGCATCAGGAAATGATCGTCGAAAACGTCTTCAATCCCGCGCCCACTTACATCCAGGTCGCCGGCCCATCGCGCGCGATCCCGCTTGGTCGCGTCCCAGATGTCTTCTTGCATGCACAGGTGATCCGTATACGCGCCCACTTCCCAAATCTGGTTGAGCAGCGGATCAGAAGATTCGAAGCTGCCCTGATATTTCACCGGGTAGTAGATGTCATTCAGCGCGATCGACCGGAAGCGCATCGTGGTTCCGCCGCCGACAAACCGGACCTTGGCAAATCGAAATGCCGACTTGGGTCCGTAGGCTGTCGCGTGCGGAAGAATGGTGATTGGATCGATCCCCAGATACGGCTGCACCAAGGCTTCTTCGCGCGACTCGCCGTACTGCACCGTGATGTGCATCGGATGGTCAGAGGCGGAGACAAACATCACGCGACCGCTGACTTCCTTGCCGAAATCCAACAGGAGGCTGGGCACTTGCTGCTCCGGCACATTCGCCGAGGCAAGCTGCACGGTGAACTCCTGTCCCTCAGCAACGGTGCCCGCGTGGGTCAGCGCATCCAGATTTTCGTAGCGGCTGCGTCCGTTGAATACCTGGTCCACACTGTGCACCGGCAAGGTCGTGCTGTCCAGAAACTTCGACACGCCCAGGTATCCGGGCCAGCGATAGAGACCGGCATCGTCATTCGACTGCATAAAATTCAGAGAGCTTTCGATGGCTCCTTCCGCGTCGACTGCTTTCCAGGAGTCATCGCTGAATCCCGCGTTTTGCCAGCCTGTATCCGCGGTTAAGGAAGACTTCCAGGAGGGA
>JAZKAG010000217.1:10972-19515 GCA_040389265.1 Acidobacteriota bacterium | reverse complement strand
TCAGCAGCGCCGGTGCTTCAACTCCCTCAGTAGCCGGGACAATTTTCACCACCAGCCGGCCATCATCGCTGCGCGGCGTAATTTCGAGCGCCAGAACATTCATGCCGGCGTGCAGCTTGCCGCTCACGTCCGTCACGAATACCGGCATTTTCAGCGGCGATGCCGGGTTGTCCTGAACTTTGTCGACCAGCTTTCCATCCAGGTAGGCACTCGAGGCCTCCGGTCCTGCAATGTATAACGTGGCGTGCTGCGGAACGGTTTTCACCTGGAACGTTGCGCGAAAATACATCGGCGCATTCTTCTCAATCTGTTGCTTCGAGCGATGTGTCGCGCTCCAGATGTACTGCTCCGGCAAGGGAGTGTGTCCTTGATCCGCCGGTTGAGGCGACGCAACATCTCGCGTGGGATCGAGCTGGCCGGGCTGAAAATTATTTTGTGCGGTAAGGGAAAGAGGGAAGCAAATCAGAGAGGCGAGGGCAGGGAGGATACATCGGTATCTCGATTTCATGAACCGTCCTTGGCAAAGCGTTCCAGCTCCCGAAGTATATTTCATATCGGAAATCATTTCCAAATGATCACGAGGGTCCGTTGCCCATATGCGCCAGCGCGGCTTTCGCCTGGGCCAGCTCCGGACCGTAATCTTTCGGGGCGTTGGCAACGAACGCTCGGAACGCAGTCCTGGCGCAGGGAATATCGTGCGCCTGGTTGCAAACGATGCCAAGATTCAACTGACCTTCCACATTCTTGGGATCAAGCTCCACCGCTTTTTCAAAGTTGGCTCGCGCACCGGCAACATCATTGCGTTTGTCCGCGATGATTCCCAGTCCGTTATACGCAGGAGCGTACGGTTGAATTGCCAGCACCCATCGAAAGACGCGCTCTGCATTCGCCAGCTGCCCGCTCTGTAAATATGCGGTCGCCAGATCATTTTGGCTTTCAATGTCGAGCGGGTTCTGCTGCTCCGCCTGTTCATAGTAGGAGATGGCTTGTTTTAAATTGCCGGTTCGCAGATAGAGATTTGCCAGTCGAGACAAAATCATTCCATTCAGCGCCGTGTGCTTCAGCGCCTCCTGGCAAACCTGCATCGCCTGGGAGTACTGGCCAGCGGATTCATACCTGTCGACCAGGCTTTCATACAGCGTCGGGTTTGACGGATCTTGCTTTAACGCTTCCTGCAGCAACTGTATGTTGCGCCGCGTATCGGCGGCGCTCAGTCCGGAAATATCCACCAGGTGCATGGCCTTCAGCGTCGCCAGGTGATCTTTGGGGTCGTCGCCCTTTCCGTTCAGAGCGAACGATGTTCCAGAAAATCCAGCGGTGTATCCCAGCGACTTGAGCTGATTCATGGTCTGCTGATCCATCTGCTTGAACGCAACCGTCTCAGTCCCGGAGTCGCCAAGGCGGCTGGCCTTTTTCAGTTGCGCGTCGAGCTCCCGATATTCCTTCGGGTGCGCATCGATCACGTTGTGGTTCTCGCCGGGATCCTGGTCCAGATCGTAGAGCTCCGGTCGCGGCGCGCGAACGTACATCCAGTGTGCGGTGTGGATGCCGCGCAGTTCCGACCATCCCATGTTGATCTTTGGAAAAAGCGTCTCCTCATACGAGTAGTTGGAGGCTACCGGTTTGCCGGAAAACGCGGGCACCAAACTGGTTCCTTGCACGGCAGCAGAAGGTCGGCCGGCGATCAAATCAAGGACCGTCGGCAGCAGATCGATCTCACGCGCTTGCTGTTGCACATGCATACCAGTGGGCACTCCCGGGCCAGCCATGATCCACGCAATGCGCACAGTTGAGTCGTACAGAAACACACCGTGATCGTATTCGCCATGATCGCCCAGCCCCTCGCCATGATCGGACAGCAAAACTACCAGCGTCTTTTGTGCCGGCGATTTTTGTTTCACCGCCTGCAACACGCGCCCCACTTGCTGATCCTCGAAGGCAATCTCGGCATCGTACGGGTCCTGCGGATATTGCTTGCGGAATTCCGCCGGCGGTTGGTACGGGAAATGCGCATCGTAAAAATGTACCCACAGAAAATACGGCTTGCCGGATTGCTGCTGCAGCCAGTGGATGGCATGATCGGCAGTCACATCGGCCGCACGCGTCGACACCGGGTCGCGGCGGTTACGATGTTCGAGCCGATCGTCGGAGGTGGCAAAACCCTGGTTGAAGCCGAACATCTTCGTCAGCACACTGGCGCTGACGAAACCCGCTGTGTCCCATCCATGCCGCTGCAGAATTGTTGCCATGGTGACCGATGAAGGCTGCAGCGCAAATCCACCGGTGTCGCGCACATTATGAACGTTTGGATTTTCGCCGGTGAACATGCTCGCATGCGACGGCTGGGTGAGCGGAGTCTGCGCCACAGCTTTATCGAATTGCACGCCGCTGCTGGCCAAAGCGTCGATGTTCGGCGTTTGAATTTTATCGTTTCCGTAACAATGGAGATGGTCGGCGCGAACCGTATCCAGCGTGATCAGCACTACATTCATCGGCTTCATCGCGGTCGATTCGGCCTTGGGTTGCGGCGTAGATTTGCAGGAGACCAGCGCGGCTGCGGCAAGCGCGCAAACATTACAGAGGAACGCTCGTCGAAGGCCGAGTCGCATTGCTATACTTCTCCGGTTCAAATATAGGCGAGCTGATTAGATGATTACGCCAAAGCGCTTTCGCAGTGCAAATACCGTGATCCAGCTGACCAGGATAAACCACACAATCCAGGGAATCCCGAATCCAAATACATTCACTTCGGCATCAGGATATTGCACTTCAATCCAGCGAAATGCGTTCGCCCGCGGCAGGAGTGTTTCTCCAGGATCCATCAGCCAATCCCACACTGTAGACACTCGACGATTTGAGAGCACATGCAATCCCCACCCAACGGTCACATCCTTCTTCGCGACAGTATCGGGCGTCGCCCCCTGCGGCAGACTCAGCGCTAAATCGCCCTTCCCCGGCGCAACGGCACGTATGCCCCAGACGACCTGGTGCTGCGCCGGCAGACGAACAGACGGTGTTTCCACTGCAATATTGTTGCCGCGAAGATCAGGTGACACCGTGTTCAGGTCCACCGTGTTCGCCACTCGCGCCGTGACCAGCGTATCTTCGCCAACCTGCAGCGGACGATGTCCATACACCGTATCCATCAGCATCATCAGTGCAAGGATTGGCAACAGAACGACGGCGGCCGGCTTCAGCATCAGCCCCAGATAGCGGGCATTCCACAACAGCAATTGGCCCTGGGCGCGAAACACCAGACGCGGTTCATCGCCGAACAATCGAAATTCATACAGCGCTGCACGGATCTTTCTCTTCGCCAGCGCGATCCCTTCCGTATTCGAAAATCTGCCGAAGACGGGAAGAATCGCGATGCCCGTCAAAATGCCGAGCACCGTCAGGCTGATCAGATAGGTCGCGGGCCGCATCAGTCCAGGTATCCCAGGCCCTTCAGTTTCAAAACGATTTCTTCATCGGACTGCGCATCTTCGAGCTTCGCAATTTCTCTGTCGAGCACATGCTGCACAAATTCCTCCGGGGAGCTGTAGCCGCCCGCCTGCGACACCCGTTTCACCTTTGCCCACAACTCTTTTTTCAGCTTGATGGATGTGCCTGCCATACCTGCCTCCGTCTTAATACATGGAACGACCGCGCATATCTTTCGGTGCGACGACCCCGAACTCGTGCAGCAGCGTGACCGGCACGTCGCCCAGCCAGGGATGTGCAAGCTTGCATTTTCGATTGCTCAGGAAAGTTCCCGGAACCAGTTCGGGAGCCACGCAATGATCGCCGCGCCACTGGTCCTTATTATCCTCAATCACCGCCACCGGAATCTCTCCCAGCGCTGTCTCCCACGACGATCGATAGCCTTTCTGCCAACCGACAATCAGGTCCGGCGCCAGCTTGACCGCCGGTCCGTGATAGACCTGGTCGCTGCGATACACCTTGTAGACCGCCGAGTTCCCATTCAGCGGGTCCTTGAGAGCTTCCAGATGTGCCGCAATTTTCGCAGCGACTTGGTCGCGCATCGCCGGCGGCACGATCCCATGTTTCTCGCGACCCGCAACGTTAATGTAGATCGAGTTCAACCCGATGGAATAGGCCTGCGTGTGTGCCCAGTCCACGTGCGTAAGGGTGCCGTCGTCCTTGCCTAGGTTCGCAGGATTGTCGACGGCGAGAAATCCCTCATGATAGAGCCAGGTATTCAGATTCACGGCGCGATCGAAACTGGTAAAACCATGATCGGAGATCACCATCAGGGTTGCATCCGGAGCCGTTTTCATAATGTAGCCGACCTCGGCATCGACGCGCTCGTATATCTTCAGCAGATCATCTTCATACTTCCCCCACAGCATGTGCGAGCCTTGATCGACTGGGCCGTAATGCAGAAACAGGACACCGTTGCGCAGGCGGGGAAGTTCGTAGTTGAACATGCGGAATTCGTCATCGCTGACAAAGTCAATCTGCTGCTCGAACTCCTGCCGATCGAACACTCCCGAACGCCAGGCTGCGGTGTCTTCAGAAATACCTTGCGTGTAATACGGTCCAATCGCGCGCGCTAAGTCTGCGCTATAGGACGACGGCGTCGAGATGGGAAGCTCCGGCGCACTGGGATCGATGTTGACCGGCGATACATAAATCTCGAACTCGGGATTGATCTTTTTCGCATAGACACGAAACATGCCGGCCGCAGTTTTGATGCCCGGAAGGATCGGGAAGTGGACGTGAATCCATCCCGACCATTCTCCCTGGCTCAAAACAAATTTCTGTCCGTCCACTTCAAACAGCGCGGCAGGATGGTCCGGATCGCGATGGACGGCGATCGTTACCGTCGATCGCGCATGATCCTTGCGCAGGGTATTCTCCGGCCCTCCAACAACCAGAGAGACCTGGTTATTTTCCACCGTTACAGGAACGATGATGCCGCCAGGCACTTCGTGTGCGACCGCCATGGGATCGTCCGTAAAGTCGGTGAAGGTGCCAAAGGTGCCACGTAAATCCGGCGTGCCCATGCCGGAGAGAGTTTCGCTCTTCGACGGGAGCGGAGGAAAATTGTTTGGCATGCGCAGGATAATGGAATGCACGCCCACCTTATCCAGAATTTGCCAGAACGCCGCACCTTGCAGAAATCGTTTTTCGCGCCCCCTGGAAATTGGCAGCAGGTATGGTCCAATCGAAACTGTATGGCTCGGCAGGTCCACATCGGCCATCGAGGAAAGCAGCGTCATCGTTTTCGGATCGCGCAGGATGAAGTCAAACATGCCATCACCCCCCGGATCCATGCCCGTGATCACCGAGGACCACGCGACCGGACTTTGCGGCGGGATGGTCGTCTCCAGTCGCTTGAAGTCACCAATTTCACGCAGATGGTTCAGGTTGGGCAAGGCATTCCAATGCCGCTCGAGAAACGCAGGATCCATACCGTCAATCCCAAGTACCAGGATGCGCTTTCCCACTCGCTTGTGATGCTGGCACCCGCTGATCAGTCCGCACAGCCCAATGGATAGAAGGCTTGCCGCTGCGATGGCGCTACGCTTCCAAAAACTTTGATTCATAGCGCCAGCGATTTTCCTTCCACCCACTGCGGAACTTCAACGCCGAACAGATGCAGCGCGGTGGGCGCCAGATCTTCAATGCCGGGGTCTTCGCAACCCACGGCGCGATTCGAGAACAACACTCCCGGCACCAGCACAGGATCGACACAGTGGTCGCCGCTCCATGCCTTGTGGTTGTCTTCAAGAATTTCTTTTGTGACCTTGCCTACCGCGCATTCCCACGACACGCGATAACCCTTGTGATAGCCCACCAGCATGTCGGGCGCAGCCTGCAGATACGGCCCCTGATACAACTCGGAGGTCGCGTAAACAGTGCGGATTGGTGCCTCGCCATTGTCTTCTCGCAGCGCGGTCAGCTTGGTGATAATCTCGCGCCGCAACGCTTCGGCTTCTTTCCCCGGAGCGACAGTTCCATGCGCTTCGCGCCCCTGGATGTTCATATACATGCCGCCCAGCCCCAGAGCGTAGGCGCGTGTTTTAGTCCAGTCGACGCCCTCAAAGAAAGAGCCTGCTTCAGCATCGGGCTTCAACGCCAGGTAGCCATTCTGATGCAGCCACGAATTGAGATTCACACCACGTCGAAACGCACAGAAGCCGTGATCAGACAGCACGTAGAGTGCGGTGTCGGCATCAACAAACGGCAACGTCTCCCCCACCAGCGTATCCATGCGCTGATACATCTCTTCAATCGATTTGCTGTAGCGGTCATCACCATCCATGTGTCCGAAGAACATATGCTGCACGCGATCGCTCGTGTCAAACACGCAAGCCACCACGCCGCGCCGGGTATTCTTCAGCGCACTCAGGAACATGCCCTTTCGTTCTTCGAAAATGCTGTACGCCTGATCGAGAAATGCCGGCTCGTCGATCACCCCTTCATTCAACGCCCATGTATCCTCGGCCATGCCGCAAGTGGCGTAGGACCCCAGCAGGTCAGCCAGGTATTTCGCGTAGTACGAGGGATGGCTGATCGGCAGCGCCGGCCGTCCCGGATCGATCTGGATCGGCGACATGTACAGACTGGTTTCCGCGTCGAATTCTGTCAGCAGGAAGCGGACGATCCCGCAGGCCTTCGCCCCGACAACGGTGCGGAATGAAAGCTGCAGCCAATTGGTATATGTCCCGAGCCGCAGTGGCACGCGATGGTCCTGGACGCGCAACTCCAGCGAGTTTCCCTTGCGGACCAGTTGAAAGGGAATGTGCAGCGTGGGTTCGTCCGCAAGAAAAGTATCCTGCGGGCCTTCGATCATGCCTTCAAATCCGTTGGCCGTTGCCCGCAGCGGATAGCGGCTTCCGTTTTCGTAGGTAGTTGTTTCGACCCGCGTAGCGAACTGCGAAAAACTGCCTTGCGTTCCTTTCAAATCCGGCGTGGACATGGCCGACAGCATTTTTCCGTCGAACTTCTCCGGCGGAAACGTAATGGGCAGCCGCAAAATCGTGCAGTCGATGCCGTGCTCTCCGAGAATTTTCCAGAAGGGTTTGCTTTTGCGCAGCAACTCAACCGTGGGGCTGGAGGTGGGGATTCGCAGCCGCCCGAAGCGCAATACTTTTCGCGGCCGCTCGATGCGCGCCGAAGAGAGCTGCGGCAAATACGTCTTCAGACTGCGATCCAGAAAATCGAAAATATTATGCTTGGCCGGGCTTACCCCTGTGGCGAAAGTCGACCATGCCACCGGAGACAGCGAAGGAAACGTGGTGCGTAGCCGACTGTAGCCGCCCGTTTCAGCCAGCTTTTTCAGATTCGGTAGTTTGCCTTCCGCGATGTAGCGCTCCGTCAATCCAGGATCGAGCCCGTCCAGTCCCAGAAAAATGATTTTCTTCACCTTGGCATCGCGAAATCCTTTGTGTCGCCGCAGCGTGCGCCACGCCATGCGAAACGGCCAGGTCAGAAATGAAACCAGGGTGGCGAAGAATCCCACAATCAGCGTCAGAAACGAACTGATAAACGCGAAGCCGGATCCCGGCCCGATGTACGCCATCTGCACTGCGTGCGGATGGTGCTGCGCGTAGAGGAACCAGCAGGCCGCCATCGCCAACGATGCCGCAACGCTCGCAGCGGACACGCGCGGAAGGGAATGCAACCGCCGGTTCATCGCAGTTTGCCTTCGAGGAAGGGAACCTCCAGCACCTTGGGATGCTGCACCGGTCCGTGACCGAAATATCCATCCTCACCGAAAAGTTCTCCATGATCGCTGGTGATGGTCACGTAGGTATTCTTCGGCAGCAGGTCGAACATCTCCTCCACCCCCACGTCCAGGTACTTGACTGCCGCGATCTGCCGATGGCGCAGGTCATTCATCTTTTTCTGATTGAAGAATCGCGTGCCCTTCAGCTTTCCGCCCACCACCGGATCCTGCAGGTGCTTAAACACTCCGTGTACTCCATGAATCCGGGGCCAATCCTCTTCCGGCTCTCCGGGCAGCGCGTAAGGATAATGTGTCTCGCCCACATTCAATACCCAGAACGACGGCCTCTCCTCAGAGAAATGCATTTCCTGGACCATGGCTCGCATGTCGTTGTGTTTATCCATTAGGCGAAAGCTGTCGAAGCCAAGATTGATGGGCGTCCGGGGATTCAGCACGGGCAGAGAAACGCGCGCGTGCGTTGCATAGCCAAGCGTGTTCTTCAAAAACGGCGGCAAATACAACTGCGGCACCAGCGACTGAAATTTCAGGTCGTCGCACCCCAGGCGCTGGTTATATTTCAGGAATTCCGTCTTGTAATATTCCGACGCGAAGATGTGCTTGGGGCTGCTGTGGGGCATCAGTCCCATCAGCAAATTAAAGTGCGACGGCGCCGTCCAGGTGGCGTACGACCACTTGCGCTCCACCGGGCCCAGTTTGCGCATGGTGCGCGGCCGCGCCTTCATAAACGAGTCGTAACGGCAGCTGTCGAAGACCACCAGAACGTAATGATTGCGCTCTGCGTCTTTGCTTTCGCGGCTTTTTCCAGTGAAGCGGAGCGAGCAGCATCTTCTCGTCGAGGAAGATG
>JAZKAG010000217.1:0-10962 GCA_040389265.1 Acidobacteriota bacterium | reverse complement strand
TTTCCCATGGGAATGTGTCTCTATCTTACCTGCGATGATACTTGGTCACGAGACGCCCTGTGCGGGCTTCTTTTCGGCGCATTCAAGGGGAGAGGCGGCATCAGGACCACGTGGACGGCACCTCCCTCGAGGCTGGATGGCAAGCGGCTGGCAAGATGACAGGGCAACCGAACACCACCATGCGTGTGTGGGAAACTTTATCCAGGCTTGTCCCGTCGAACCCTGCAGGATTCTGTCCATGCCGCCGTTGAGCCTCAATTCTCAAATGGATTTGAGATCGGCTGGGCACAGGTTAAGATTTAGAGTGCATCGCAGAACAAAGCAGCGAGTTCAAGATCCAGTCCCAAGCAGCCTCAACCCGGCTCAACCTGGATCAACCCGCTTCATTGGCTCGTTGTCTGCAATGGAAATACGGCAACCGCGCCGCTCGTTTCAAGACGTGCCCAGGTCGTACTACTCTCAACAGGATTGATGCCGGAAACCTACTCTATGGGGAAGGAAAAACGTGTGGGTAGGGAACGTGCGATCGCGCATGGCAAGCAGAAGACTGGCCTGACGGTGTGGTTCACAGGTCTTAGCGGCGCCGGCAAAACCACCATCTGTCGTCATGTCCAGATGCAACTGGCCACCCGCGACCTGGCGGTGGAAGTTCTGGATGGGGACGTGGTGCGAACTCACCTCTGCAAGGATCTTGGATACTCTGAGGCCGACAGAAAAGAAAATATCCGGCGTATCGCGCAGGTGGCAAAAATGTTGACCCACCATGGAAAGATTGTCCTGGTGGCGGCGATTTCGCCCTATCGAAGCGGCCGGGAAGAGGCTCGCTCCATCATCGGCAACTTTATTGAGGTGTATGTCAACGCCCCGCTGTCGGTGTGCGAGCAGCGTGATCCCAAGGGTCTCTACCATAAAGCCCGGATCGGAATGATTCACGGATTTACCGGCATCGACGATCCGTATGAAGCTCCGCCGTCGCCCGAGGTGGAATGTCTGACCGGCGTGGAAACTCCCCAGGAATCCGCCGAGAAGGTGCTCTCCGCGGTCATGGAATTTCTCTACCGCTAGCTCAGACTCCGCGCCAAGCCGTGGACTCACGCAAAGCAATCATTCCCACATCAATGACTCGCCGATTCCACCGCGGCTTGCGGAGGACGTTCAGGGCCTGATCCAACAAACTTCTCCAGCACGGTTTTGGTCAGCACGTACAGCACTGGAATAAAGAAGAGGTTCAGGATTGTTGACACCAGCATGCCGCCGATAATCGTGGTGCCGATGGAGTGACGACCCGCCTGGCCAGCGCCGCTGGCAAACGCCAATGGCAGAATGCCCAGGATAAACGCGAACGACGTCATCAGGATGGGCCGCAGACGTAATTCAGCAGCCTCCATGGCAGCATCCGCAATGGAGCGCCCCTGTTTCCGCAACTGCTCCGCAAACTCCACAATCAAGATCGCGTTCTTCGCCGCCAGCCCAATCAACATCACCAGGCCGATCTGGCAGTACACGTCGTTGGAGAGGCCGCGCATCGAGACTGCGGCCAGCGCTCCTAACACCGCCATGGGGACCGACAGCAGAATGATGAACGGCAGCACAAAGCTTTCATACAACGCCGCCAGGGTTAAATAGACCACCAGGATTCCCAGCCCGAAGATGATGGCTGCCTTATTGCCCGCTTCGATTTCCTGCAGAGCCAACCCCGTCCAGGAGTACTGCATTCCTCGCAGCATATGATCCGTGGCCAGCTTCTCCATGGCGGCCAGGCCTTGTCCGGTGCTGATGCCCGGTGCGGAGGAACCATCGATTTCCGCCGAGCGGAACAGATCGTAATGGCTGATCACCTGAGGACCAGACGTATCGACCAGCGTCACAAGGCTATCGAGCGGAACCATCTGGCCGCCCCCGGAGCGCACGTAGAACGATCGCAAATCCTGCTTATTCCGGCGAAAATTCTGATCGGCCTGCAGATACACCTGGTAGGAACGATTATTAAAAATAAAGTTGTTCACATACGCCGAGCCCATGTAGACCTGCAACGCGTCGCTGATCTGCGTCATCGGCACGTTCAGCACCTGCGCTTTTTCGCGATCGATGCTGACCTGGATCAAAGGATCGTTCGCGGTAAAGGGTGTAAACAGTCCTGTGAGCTGATGGCTTTGCCGGCTGCCGGCGACAATCTGGTTGGCAACTCGCGCCAGGTCGGTCAACGTGTTTTGACCCGTGTCCTGCAACTCAAACTGAAATCCGCCAAAGCTTCCAATGCCCTGGATGGCAGGAGGCTCGAAGGGAATGACCAGCCCGCCCTGGATGGAGAAGAGCTTCCCGCGCAGGTGCGACACCAGCGCCTCCGCAGAGTGATCCGGGCCCTTGCGTTCAGAAAAAGGTTTCAGGCTGACAAAGACAAGGCCGTAATTTGCCGCGCTGCCGGCGAAGCTGAAGCCGGTCACCGCGAAGGAGCTATCCACTTCCGGCTCGTGCATCACAATCGCCTGGGCCTGGTTCGCCAACACGTCGGTGTAGGAAAGCGAGGCTCCCGGAGGCGCCTGAATCTGCAAAATAATGTAGCCCTGATCTTCCTGCGGCACGAATGACGTGGGCACATGCTGGTACATGTAGACCGTCGCGGCAAGACCGCCAATGAACAGAAGGATCAGCAGGTAGCGCCAGCGCAGCACCACGTGGATACTGCGCGCATATCCAGCGGACATCCCCTTGATGCCTCGCTCGACCGCCGCAAGCAGCCCGTGATGAACTCGCTCGCGTCGCAGCAAAATCGCAGATAACGCCGGCGAAAGAGTCAGCGCATTGAATGCGGAAATCGCGATGGAAAACGCAATGGTCAGCGCGAACTGCCGATACAGAATCCCTGTGGTTCCAGGGAAAAAGGAGACAGGCACGAACACCGCAATCAACACGATGGAGGTGGCAATCACCGCGCTTGTCACCTCACCCATGGCGTCGGAAGTCGCCTGATGTGCGTCAATGGCTCCTTCGGTAATGTGTCGCTGCACATTTTCGATCACTACGATCGCATCGTCGACCACCAGCCCGGTCGCCAGCGTGATTCCAAACAGTGTTAAGGAGTTGATGGAGAAGCCAAAAACTTTAATGAACGCGAACGTGCCGATCAGCGATACAGGAATCGTGACCGCAGGGATAATCGTGGCGCGCCAATCCTGCAGGAAGAAGAAGATCACTACGATGACGATGACAATGGCTTCGCCCAGGGTCTTCAGCACCTCGCGGATCGAGTCGCCGACTACTCGCGTTGTGTCGAAGGCGATGGCATAATGCAGGCCAGGAGGGAAGGACTTGGCCAGCTTTGCCAACTCCGCTTTGGCCGCATTGTCGACAGCCAGCGCGTTGGCATTGCTTAGCTGTTGCACGCCCATGCCGACGGCGCTGTATCCGTTGAATTTCAGATCGGTGGCGTAGGTCTGCGCTCCCAGCTCCGCGTGCCCCACGTCTTTCAGCAGGACAATGCCATTCGGCGAATTCTTCAGGACGATATTGTCGAACTGCGCCGGGCTGGTCAACCTGCCAATGACGTTGACCGCAATTTGATATTGCTGCTTTGGATCAATCGGGGGCGCACCCAACTGACCTGCGGCAATTTCCACGTTCTGCTGTTGCAGGGCTGTCAGCGCGTCGGAAGCCGTGAGTCCACGAGCCGCCATTTTCACCGGATCGAGCCACAGCCGCATCGCGTACTTGCGGTCGCCGAAGATCATTGTGCCACCGACGCCGGGAATTCTCTTGATGGCGTCGGACACATATACGTCAACGTAATTGCTGATGAATTGGTTGGAATACTGGCCCTGGTCGGAATAGAAACCGGCGGCAAACACAAAATTGCTGTTGGCCTTATTGATCGTCACGCCAAAGTTGTTCACTGTGGCCGGCAGCTGTCCCTGGGCGCTGGCAACACGGTTCTGCACGTCCACCGCGCCGATATTCAGGTCATACCCGGTTTTAAAGGTGATGGTGATGATGGAAGATCCATCGTTGCCGCTGCTGGAGGTGATGTAGTCCATGCCTTCAACACCGTTGATGGCTTCTTCCAGCGGAATGGTGACGGCGGATTCCACTTCCTGCGCGCTGGCTCCCACATACGTGGCCGTCACCATCACCTCCGGAGGCGCCAGTTGAGGATAGAGCGAAATGGGCAGGCTGGGAATGACGACCGCGCCGGCAAGAATAATGAGGAGCGCGCTAACCGTGGCGAAGACCGGCCGGTGAATAAAGAAATCAACAAACACGTTGAGCTACCTCTGCCTCGCGAAATCGAAGTTTGTTCAGAGCCGTTATGGCCGGGATTGCGCCGGATCGTTTCTACGACATCGGCATGACTGGAGCGCCGCTGACCAGAAGCTGCGTTCCTGAGACGATCACTTTCTCACCGGGCTGTAAGCCATTTTTCACTTCATAGGAGTTGCCCACGGTATCGCCCAGCTGCACCGCTTTTTGTATCGCGATGTAGTGGCCATCCTTGTTCTCCGCAACATAGACAAACTGCTGGCCGCCGATACTGGACACTGCAAGCACCGGAACCGTGGGCGCCGGAGCCGTGCTCCAGGTCACCACGGCGCGTACCAGTTGCTCGTTGCGCAGCACGCCCGGCTTGGTGTCAATCTTCGCTTTCATCAGGATGGCTTGCAGCGTGTTGTCGACCTGCGGGGAAACAAAGTACACCTTGGCCGAGGTGATAGGCGTGCCGTCGGCCGAGGTCAGTTCCACCGACAATCCCACCCGCACCCGGGAGGCGCGATCGGCCGGCACATAGATATAAGCTTCCAGTTGAGTATTGTCGTCCACCGTTGTCAGCATGGTGGAAGGTGAAACATAGTCGCCAACGTGCACCGGCACATCTCCCACCACGCCAGCCAACGGTGCAGCGATGTGGTAGTAAGCCAGTTGCTGCTGCGCCGATTTGCGGGCCTCCACATCGGAATCGTAGGTAGCCTTCGACGTGTTGTACGTCTGCTCCGCCTGTTGAAAGGCCTGCTTGCTGGTAATGCCGGAGGAGAATAGCGACCGCTGCCGGGCAATATCCTTCTGGTTGTACTGGTAAACAGCCAGCGCCTGCTGCTCGGTGGCTTGCTGCTGCGCCACAATGGCCTGCTGCTGTCGCGGGTCGATTTCCATCAGGCGTTGACCCGCCGTTACGTGTTCGCCGGAGTGCACAAAAATCTGCGTGAGATTCCCGCTCACCTGGGGTTGGATCGTCGCCGACCGGCGGGATTTGATGGTAGCCACATAGTTGTCGCTCACCGGCACCGGCCGCACCGACACCGCCTCTACCTTGACCGGCATGGCCATCGCACCCTGGGGAGCTTTATTCTGCGCCCTTGAGTTGCAACCCACAAGACCAACCAAAATACTTGCCGTGGCAATTGCGCCTGCTACAAGGTCGCTCAGACGTTTCTGCTTCAATTCGGCGTCCACCTGGTATCACCTACTCCACAAAGTTTTGTTGCTTCTTCCAGTCGTCGAATGATCAGGACAACCCAATTCTCGACAGCATCGCTAATCAGCAGAAGGGATGTTCCGCTAAGCCTAAGTTTCAGAAAACCAATCCATTCTCGGAAATGCTCCTACCCAGAACAGCCGTCGAAGCAATGGGTTGAAGTGAAAGATGCAGATGAAAGGGTTGCGGATGCAATCATTCGAATTCAATCTTCTCACGCGGCCATCATTGACGCGACCTCCAGCGGAAAGGATTGAAGCTGGAGTGCGCGTCAAAGGCATCCGAACCCTCTGACTTTTTCAGCCACCCCACCACCGCGTAGGTGATTGGCGTGGCAATCACCTCGTAGGTTACCTTTGTTATGTAGGCGGAAAAGATCAATGCCACCAGGGTTCTATTGGCAGCTTTTCCCCAGAACGCGATCAACACCACGGTCGCAGTATCGACCGCCTGCCCAGTGATTGTGGAGCCGACAGTTCTCGTCCACAGCCAGCGACCCCTGGTCAGCAATTTCATTTTTGCCAGGGTGAAAGAATTGGTGAATTCGCCCGCCCAATATGCAATCAGGCTGGCAACGACCAGCCGCGGAATGAAGCCGAAGACAGTGGCGAATGCCGCCTGGTTATTCCATCCGGGCGCCGGCGGCAGCGCCACTACGATCGCTCCCATCACCGACAAAAGCGCCGAAGCAAAAAATCCAATCCAGATCGCGCGCCGCGACGCCGCATACCCGTACACTTCGGTGAAAATATCGCCAAAAATGTAGGTGATTGGAAACAAAAGTTCCGCGCCGCTCAACGTTAGTGGACCGATCCTGCAGATTTTTTGTGCGACCAGGTTGGAAATCAGCAGAACGACGACGAAGATCAGCGTCAGCGTGTCCAGGTGTTTGTAAGTTCGCTCAGGGGGCGCAGGCATGCTGCCATTGAAAATATCAGGTGCGCGTTGAAGTTTTCGCAAAATTGATGGTTGCAGCAGCGAATCTTTCTCACCTTCGGTGTTGCATCAGGTGGTGGTTGCAGGTTCAGAGAGCGAAGATTGAATCTGGTTTCTGCCTGCGTTTGCAATTGCGGTGGCGTGCTTGAATTTTTGCTGGGTGATCTTCTGGAATTCGGAAATGAATTGGCATTTCGTGGCGTGGTGCAGATTTTCACTCGCGATCTTCAGCAACTGCTGCCAGTCATGCCACTCGCCAATGGCATCTTTGACCCGGCCAAGAGTTTCGATGAACTCTCGATCGGTAGGGTCTTTCTCCATCTGCAACATGTCACGCAATTTCTTTACGCGCAGCCGGTAGGGATGCAAATTCTTTCTTGTCAGTCGAAGGGGCCGGGTTAGATCCTGCTGCCACCGAAGTTCAGACAGCATCGTATAGCCGGGAGCAGTTGGACCGGTAATACCATCCAGCGACCATGTTTGCAGGTGGGTTGCCGTGCGCTTCAATCGGCGACGCAGCGACTTGCGATGGCGCACCGCGAAAGAATGCAGCCGCTCATTTCGGTCGGCGTGCTCAGCCCCCAGGTGTTCCAGCAATTGAACCCGGCATTCTTCTTCTTCCGCGCCCATCTTGAGAGCAGCAACAAACCCCGTCAATACATCCAGGTCGCGTACCTTGCCGGCTCGGCTTCGCAACTGCGCCATCTTGCGCAGCAGACGCCGCTCGTTCTTATTCGAATCCAGCGCCAGCGCCTGCATGGCTGTTTCAAATCTGCGAGCGGTCGTCCGCAGCGAATGAACCTGCTTGGGAGTGGCATGTTTTGGCCAGCGCTTCAGATGTTTTCTCAACTTGCGAATGTGTTGATGGATGTCGTCGAGATCGAACGCCATGGGTTTGCCGCCGAATAGATTCTAGACTCAGAGAAGGGAACGATAGATTTCCGCCAGCCCCAATCACAGGTCTTCGGCGGAATCAGAGCCGGCGGCGCATCCCATCGCGTGCGATTGCATCTGTAAGATATGGTGTAGGTTCGGACGAGTTCCGAATCCCGTGTGCGAGGCGTTGAGACTTCGGCCGCCAGTTCAGACCGGCGACGACGCAACAAATTCCAATCCAAAAGGATGCCGTGCTAAAGGCGAGATTTTTGTTGACTGTGCTGTTTCTTGCAATCGGATGCATGTCCGCGCCCGCCCAGCAGGCCGCGTCACTCTACTCCGGGCGCATCGTAGGACCCACTTCGGAGCCAGTCGCGGGCGCAACGATTCAACTGCAAATCGCCAGCCGCACGTTGCTGCTGGTCACCGGCGAGCACGGAGACTTCCAGGTTTCAACCAGATTCTCCGGACCCGCCACACTCATTCTAAAAATTCCCGGCTATGCGCCGCAGACCGAGCGCCTGCTTCCCAACCAGCCGCAAACCATGACTCTCGCGCTGGCGACAAATTCTCAGCGTGTGGTTGTCACCGCCGACCGCACCGCGCTGGCACTCAATGAGTCCGCCGACACCGTTCGGGTCGTATCGCAGCAGGCGATGCAGCAAACCGCCAATGTAGCCGTCGGCGATCAGTTGCGACAGGTGACAGGATTGCAATTTTTTCGCCGCTCCAGCTCCCTGGTCGCCAACCCCACCTCGCAGGGTGTCTCGTTGCGTGGGTTGGGATCCACGGCCGCCAGTCGCACTCTGGTCCTGGCGAACCATGTTCCGCTGAACGATCCTTTCGGAGGATGGGTGTACTGGGATCAGCTGCCCTCGCTCGCGATTCGAAATGTGGAAGTGGTACGCGGCGGCGCATCGGATCTCTACGGCAACAGCGCCATCGGCGGGGTGATCAATATGATCGAGCATCAGCCCGGTCCGACTGCGTATGCCATCGACACAGGCTATGGGCAGGAGAATACGCCGCACGCTGCTGTGCTGGGCACCACCGCGCACGGGCCGTGGTCAGGACTCGCCGCTGCGGACTGGCTGCGCACCGATGGCTACATTGAAGTCGCACCTGCGGATCGCGGCCCCGTCGATACCCCTGCCAATGTTCATTATCAAAATGGAGAGCTGGATGGGCGCCGTACCTTCGCGGAACGAGGCGACGTCTACCTGCGCGGCAATGTACTGAACGAGGCCCGCGGCAATGGAACTCCCCTGCAAAAGAATCGAAACCGCCTCTGGAGGTATACCGCCGGCCAATTATTCGGCGCGCAGGAGCATTACCAGCAAAGTTTTTCTTCCACCACGGCGGGACAGCAAAGCGAGTTTCTCACTCGTCTGCAACATGTGGCAGTCCAGCAATTCGGCGGTTCCGTTCAATGGACCAAGTCGCTCCGTCCCTGGCTGATGCTGATTGCGGGCGCTGATGGCAACGATATTCGCGCCTCCGATTATGAAACTCCGTACAAGAACGGGCAGCCGAATGGTTTGGCGGATACCTCCGCGCGTCAGCGGGATATTGGCGAGTATGTAGAAGGCCTGGTGCAAACCAAAAACTGGACCGTGGCCGCCGCCGTGCGTGGAGACGTTTTCCTCAATCTGGATACGGTTCAGTATTCGCAAACCGGAAACGGCCCGATCAAGTCAACCAATATTCCCAACCGCAGCGAGGCGCTGGCCAATCCGCGCCTCGGAGTGGTGCGCCGGATGAACGAATATCTTTCGCTCACCGGCTCGGTCTATCGCGCCTTTCGCTCTCCCACAATGAATGAACTCTATCGCCGCAGCCAGGTCGGCCAGGCCGTCACGCTTCCCAATCCCGACTTGCTTTCCGAGCGCGCCACCGGATGGGAGACCGGCATGCAGTTCTCCTTGCCCACTCGAAACACAGTCGTGCGCGCCAGTTATTTCTGGACAGAAGTGAATCGTCCTGTGACCGCGCTGACCCTCAGCGTCACCCCGACGCAAATCATCGAGCAGCGTGAAAATCTCGGGCAAATTCGCAGCCGTGGACTTTCGCTCGACTACGAATCGCAGCCTCTCTCCTGGCTCTCGATCACCGGCGGATATCAATATGCCAATGCAACCGTCACCCAGTTTGCCCAGGATCCATCCCTGGTCGGCAAATGGATTCCCCAGGTCGCCCACAACATGGCCACCGCCCAAGTCAGCGCCGCCAAACCGAAGATCGGCCTCATCCGCTTGCTGGCAACACAAAGCGGCCGGCAATACGACGACGACGAGAACACATTTCTGCTGCATGGTTATTTCCAGCTGGATGCCTACCTGGCCCACAACTTCGGTGCTCGAACTGAAGTCTATGGCGCGGTCAACAATATCTTCGATCGGCAGATTGACGTTGGCCGCACGCCGCTTCTGACGGTAGGCACGCCTCGCATGGCGAGCATTGGTATTCGCTTTCACTCCAAAGGCTCAAGCGCCGGCAACTAGCCCCGCCGCATCCTACCAGTCATGGCCGCACCAGACCACGACGTGATCGTATTAGGCGCAGGAATCGCAGGCTTAACCGCGGCACGGCAATTGGCCTCCTCAGGTCTGCGCGTCCATGTAATTGAAGCGCGAGATCGAGTGGGTGGAAGGATTTTCAGTCAGACAGTCGGCGAAGAGGTGGTGGAACTGGGCGCGGAATTAATCCATGGCAAACCACCCATTCTGTGGAACCTGGTCGAAGAAGCGAACCTGCAAACCTACGAGATGTGCGGCAAGCATTTTTGCTGGGAGAACAATGCTCTCCAGGAATGCGGCGACGATTTCGGCCGCCAATTCCAATGGCTGGAAGCCCTCAAAGATTGGGACCGCGAGGATTGTTCCTTCGCCGAGTATCTCGATCTCGCGCATGTTCCTGAGGCCATCCGAAAGCGGCTCATCGGATTTGTCGAGGGCTTCAATGCTGCCGATCATCGCATCATCGGTGTCGCGGCACTGGCCAAACAGCAGGCCGTTGAAGATGCCACCGAAGGCGATCGCATGTTCCACGTGCGCGGCGGATATGCGCAACTGCCCGAATTTCTGGCCCGCGACTTCGCACGGATGGGAGGAACACTCTCCATCGAGTCTCGCGCCTTCGCGCTTCGATGGGAGCAGGGAAGTGTCGCTGTCGATTGCCTCCGCGACCGTCACCATGACACGTATCGTGCAACCGCTGCCGTGATCGCGCTGCCCCTGGGAGTGCTGCAGTCCGGCGCGCTGAACATCTCTCCCGCCCCCGCGCGCACCATGGATCTCTTGTCGAAGATTTGCGTTGGCCACGCTCGCCGCACGGTGCTGCTGTTTCGCCATCGATTCTGGGCTGACTCCGCGGTTCGCGCAAGCATCCAGAATCTTGACGCACTCAGCTTCCTTCATTCTGCCGGCGAAGCCTTCCCGGTGTGGTGGACAAAGCATCCGGAGAAATCGGCAACCATTGTTGCCTGGTCCGGCGGTCCGCAAGCCGATGCCCTCGCCACTCGCAGCGACGCGGACCTGGAGCGTGCCGCGATACAGGAACTGGCGAGGATATTCGCCGTCGAGGAAGCGCAGCTTGACCAATGGCGGCTTCAATCCGCGATACACGATTGGCAACAGGACCCGCTCGCCCTCGGCTCCTACAGCTATCTGCCGGCCGGCGCGCTGCAT
>JAZKAG010000216.1:1564-7133 GCA_040389265.1 Acidobacteriota bacterium | reverse complement strand
CAGGAAGAGACTCTGCTTTCGCGCCTATACCGGTTTAGTTTTGAACCGACCCGCATTTGGAGCATCCGACCCTTCGGCGGACACGATTTTTCGGCGCACTCCGCTCTTATTTTGCCGCACCGCACGGTACACGATACGAATTGAGCGATAGCTTCTTGAACGCGCCCACCATCTGGTACTTCGCGTACATTGGGCAAAAACGCATGTCTTTGAAGTCCTCTTTATACTCCACCCATTTGCCTGCCTTGACCATCGGTGCGGACTGCGGGCAATAGTGGAAGTTATAGCAAGATTCGAAAATCAGAGCTTCCATGTAAGGCTCGAGCTCCGCAACATTGGTGGGTGCGTTTTCCCAGGAGGCGGAAAGCCCCATCGCATGCGCCTGGTTCGCCATCCACGCCGCGTAATACGCGGACTCCTGCGACGTGATCGGAAAGCCGGTGGGATTATCCCAGTCCTGCACATTATCGAACTCGACCCCGTCAAAACCCTTCTCCACGCAAACCTGCATGCGCGCAATCATGATTGGCGCCAAAATGCCCATCTGGCGAATATCCAGCCAGCGTTCATGAGGCCATCCTACATAGCGCTTGCCGAGTACGCTCTCAGGGAATTTTGAGGCGTCCGAGCGCTTATCCTCCCACGAGCCAATATCGACGTAGCAATAGGCATGCTCACCTCGCTTGTGAATCGCGGCCACAGTGGAAGCGGGATTCTCCACCGCGTCAATTACATAAAACGGCACATGCACGTCGAGGTTAGTGCAGGTCTTGGCGGTATCGCAGCTCAACTGCCACTGCCATTCCATCCCGGGGGTTGGCTTCCAGCAACTCCCCTTCCCTGCATCGCAGGGCACCGGCCCGGGCAGGTGAGCGACGAGCTGCGGAGTCAGGACGTGAGGCGCTGGCTCGCGGCTGTGAGACTGAGCGGTTCCCGATGCAATGCAAATAAATGGCAGAAGCGCGCATCCCAGTGTGTTCAAAATACTTCGCATCGTATCGAATCTCCGTGAAAGATTTTTCCTGCCGAGTCGCCACAACTCAAATCGTATTCAGAGCCACGTTTCTCTAGAATCAGCTCGAAAGCGCAGCACCCAGAATTGCCTTGCGTGGCTATAGTAAACGGTCGAGTCGTTGTCCCCCAAATATTGGGAACACAACAACTCGCGACTGTTGCTTATCAATGGACGCTTTTCCAGAACAGAGCGTGCGCACTATCGCCCGGTCACAAATCAAGTAGTGATTTGCAGGCGGAGGTCGGCCTTCGCACTGGAAGTAGCGCGGTAGGCTGATTCTCTTAGACGCAGTTGCACGGGCCCTCCTGTCAAAGCGGGAGAAACCTAACCGCAAATGACAGGCTAAGTCGTAGATTCCGTTTCCTCGCAAACTCGGCTAGGCAGCGCGATCCTGAGAGTAAATTATTTATTGGGTTGCAGGACTAGCAATGTGATATATTTCTTGCCGCAGTATAGGGGGCAACTATGCCGAACATCAGAGAAATGGAAGAAATTATTTTGGTAATTGGCACGATGGGTAGCGATGCGGGCTATTCGGTGCTGACCCCACATGGCGTGGTACATGTTCCCGGCAACAATCCCATGGCGCGCGAAGCATTTGATGGGTTGAAGAAAAGCTTCGCAAAACTGCAGCAAATCGGCCAACAGCAACGAGCGGGCGAGCAGGCTGGCAGGTAACGCCAGCCGCCGCAAGTAGCAGTCAGTGACCGTCTAAGTTGTTGATGATTCATCTCGCCTTCGCGAACTCAGGGATGGAGCCAACATATCCGCCGGGAGCTCGCCCAGCGGAAGAAAGTTGTTGGTTCCCTCCCGTCTGCCCTATCCGTGCCCTCTCATCTTCTACTAGGAAGCGCAGGTAAATCCCTTGCCGGGTCGCCGCCCGCAATGCGCGGGTGTGCGCGAGGGTCCAAAGGATTGTGTGGGTATTCCTGTTCTCGATGTCCAGAAATGAGTACTGTCTGTGAGTATCAGCGCGCTAGCCGGATTCTTCTGTCAGGCACAGGGGCGTCTAATCATGGCATCCCGAGTCGAATCGACACCACGATCGGCCTGGCGGCTTATGCTGGAAGTTTGGGTAGCCGTTCGCGCAGCTCTTCCGGTAAGCGCGCCTGCAAGGCGCGTGCCTGCTGGCTAAGATAGACAGGCGCCGGGGTGATGATGGCAACGATGATCCACGCCAGGAGCGAGATTAACAGGCCAAAAACAGCCACCCGTTCTACGCTCAGGACGAAAGATAGCTGGTGCAATTGGAGGCTGACAACCACCCAGTCCCGCAATGGCTCGATCCGGTGTAGCACTACTAGCGCCAGGATGAAGGCCCCGATTGCAAGAGTGGAGGTCCCAATTAAGAGCACGTCCACCGCGCGATGGATCCCCTGGCGGGCGTGGCAATGGTGACAGTCACGTAAATGTTGCTCGTAGTCGGTACGCATTTCAGGGTTGAGCCCGGAAATGTCATACCGCCATCCTGCAAGGATGTCCCCAACTGTGGGGTCGATACAACGGATTTTCCGCATAGTCTCCCGATTCCCTCAAAACCAACCACGCTTCACTCTATTGACCTGATTGTAACGTAATCGGTAGCGAATTACCGGAAAATGTTACCGCCAAGCCCCTATAAGTCTATTGATTCCAATGGCTCGTTCTGAGATGCCAGCAAAACCCGGTTCCCAAGCAATCCCATTTTACCTTCCAGGGCGCGTTCGGCACAGCTACGGGCCAGGGCCGGAAGATTATTGCTTTCAGAAATATGCGCCAGAATCACATAGCGCGCACCGCCATCGTACTCCGAGGCGAGGTACTCTCCCAGGGAATCATTGGAAAGATGGCCGACGCGCGACAGCACACGCTGCTTCACAATCCAGGGATAGGGGCCGTCGCGCAGCATTTCGACATCGTGGTTGGATTCGATCATCAACAGGTCAGCGCCGCGCAGATGCATGCGGACATTCGGCGCAAGATAACCCAGGTCGGTGGCGACGACGATTTTTACTCCTTCCGCCTGCACGACAAATCCAACTGGATCAGCCGCGTCGTGAGGAATGGTAAACGGAGTCACATGGATGTCTCCTATATCGAAGGAGATACCGGCGCGGAAATGCTCGACGCAGGGAAGATAGGCGGGATCGGCAGCAGCTGGATCGCTCGGCGGAATCAGATCTTCCTGCTCGGGCACCGTTGCGGCATCGCTGTGGGAATCGCTTTGGGCATGCGACGCGATCTCTTCCGCCTGGTTGCACGGGAGAGGATTCGATTGCGCCTCTGCAGCCGCGATCGATGGAACTTCATCCGAGATATCCCCGGTCGAGCCGGCAGCTGGATCATTCTCACCGTAAACGCCGGATTTCATCGACTCGGCATACTGTTGGCGGCGCATCTCCAGCCATTGATTCAAGCTCATTGTGGTTCTGGGGCTGATCCAGGCTTTCCACGCGGCGTGAGTGGCCGGAGTGGTATAGACCGGCACGTTCCAGCGGCGCGCCAGCACGGAAAGTCCTTGCACATGGTCCTGGTGTTCATGCGAAATTAAAATCGCGCCCAGCTTTTCCGGATCTTCCCCGCTGAAGCGCATCCGCTTGACGATTTCTCTGCAGCTGAGTCCGGCATCCAGCACGATGCGAGTGCGACTGGTGGAGACGACGGTGCAATTTCCTTTGGACCCGGAGCCCAGAACTGTAACACGAACCATGTTAAAAGAGTACCGCGTTTCATGGTGGAAGCAAGGACGACTTGGAGCGCAATCTGACGCAGCCTTTGACAGCTCCCCCGCGAGAGAGTTGCAGGCGGAGCAGGCAGCCATCGGGTGTCGCCCGCCGTCAAGGATTCAAGAATCTTTCCATCCCATGCTGGCGCAAAGTGTGGCGGAATTTTGTACTGTCTACTGATAGAGTGGGCGACGATTGCGAGCTCGCCTAGGAGAGTTAAAAAAACTAGCAGCGCTCTTAATATTGATAGAAGCCGCGACCGGACTTGCGGCCCAGCCAGCCCGCATCGACCATGCGAACCAGCAGTGGACAAGGACGATATTTAGGATCGCCGAATCCATCCTGCAGCACCCGCATAATATCCAGGCAAACATCCAGGCCGATAAAGTCTGCCAGGGTCAAGGGACCCATAGGATGTGCCATGCCCAGCTTGAACACTTCATCCACGGCCTCAGCAGTGGCGACCCCTTCCATCACGGCGTACATGGCCTCATTCAACATAGGCATCAATACGCGGTTGGAAACAAATCCAGGCGCATCGTTGACTTCGACGGGCGTTTTCTCCAGCTTCATCGCCAGCTCGCGAACCCGGTCGTAGGTTTCCTGACTGGTGGCCATGCCGCGAATCACTTCCACCAGCTTCATCATGGGAACAGGATTAAAGAAGTGCATGCCGATGACGTGATCGGGCCGGCTGGTGACGTGGGCCAGCTTGGTCACCGAAATGGAAGAAGTATTCGAGGCCAGGATGACATCTTTGCGTGTGATTCGATCCAGATCGGTAAAAATGGCTTTTTTGATTTCAAATTTCTCTGTCGCCGCTTCAATCACAAAGTCACAATCCGCCAGCCGTTCACGATTGAGCACGCCGGTCACGCGGGCAAGAGATGCCTGGGCAGCGTCCGCGGTGATCTTCCCTTTTACGGCCTCCCGCTCCAGATTTTTCCGCAGCACCTCCATGCCGCGGTCGAGCAAGCGCTGCTCCAACTCGCACAGCATCACCTCGTACCCACTGCGGGCGAATACGTGGGCGATCCCATTGCCCATGGTTCCCGCACCGATCACGCCGACACTCTTAATCTGGTTCACCGCTTTGTTCCCCCTCATTGAAAAGTCACAGGCTGAAATTTATCCGCAATGATTCTGCCATTACCGCAAAACAGTGGAGTGTAGCAGATTCAATCCTCTACCGGTATCCGCCATATTCATAGCGTGGAGATGCCCAAAGTTTCACCCCGCGTCATTTGTTTCTTGCGACTTGTGGCACGGCTTGTTATTCTCCACCCTAAATTGCACAACTTTGCCTGGTTGCATGATTGTCTGCATTCATCTGAAGAGGGGATGGGTATGAGGTTGCGCGCGAAGATGGGTCTGGCCACGCTGCTGTTGGGCTGGCTGGCATGTGCCGCGCCTCTGCGAGCCCAACCTGCTGCGTGTCCCGTGCAGAAGCCCTCCGTGGACTCGGCAACCGTCGCCCTCCGCCAGGGAGATTTCTCCAAAGCGTTCGAACTCTATTTTTTGGCCGCGAGGAATCATCCAGGTGACGTGCAGGCCATAGCCGGACAAATTCGCAGTTTGCTGCAGGAGGGCCAGATCAGCGAGGCCTCCCAACTAGCCGAAAGCAGCGTCGCGGAGAATTCAACCAGCGCGGCCTTAGTCACCGCTATGGGGGAGGTTCGACTTCGCCAGGGACGGCTGTCGGAGGCTGCCGAAGCCTACGAGACTTCTCTGAACCTGGACCCTTGCCTGGCACGCACGCGCTACGACTGGTACCAGTTGCTTTGGATTGAGTCGATGCGTGCCTCCGGCTACGAGCAGTTGAAGAGAGCCTACCAACTGGACCCGGATG
>JAZKAG010000216.1:0-1554 GCA_040389265.1 Acidobacteriota bacterium | reverse complement strand
ATTGAGCGCCTGCCGCTGTCGGATCGCATCCAGCAGATTGACGACTATTTAGAAAAGACCGCGGACATCCCGGCAAATCAGCAGCGCTCGCTGAAAGAGTACGTGAACCAGCTACGAGCGGCTGTCACAGCCAAAAATGGCGGATGCCGACTGGCATCCCACTCGGTCAAGGAAACCTCATTACCGCTGGAAGGACTGGCAACCGATCTCAACCATCTGACGAACGGGATGGGTTTCGAGGTCAACGTCAACCAGAAAGCGAACGCCGAATTGGAACTGGATACTGGACTTTCCGGAATCCTGCTGAATCGCGATACGGCGGAAAAAGCAGGACTGATACCTGTTACCAGCGACACTATTTCCGGGCTGGGAGACCAGCAATCCATGAGCGGATATTGGGCGCACGCCGACGACCTTCGCATCGGCTCACTGGAGTTCAAAGATTGCCTGGTGGAGGTTTCGGATACGCCTTCCATCGTCGGCAAGGATGGCCTGATCGGGGCGGATGTTTTCGAAAACTATCATGTGAAGCTCGACTTCCCCGCGCACCAGATGACCCTGACGCAATTGCCTCGCATCCCCGGCGAACATGCGGATCCAGGCGCTTCTCTGAATGCCAGTGGCGTCGGCAATTCCACCCCGTATTCAAGTTCGCCGGAGGAGACGCAGGGGTCGGCGTCTTCCGCTCCTGCGATTCATTATGTCGACCGCTATATAAGTCCGGAAATGAAGCAATGGTCTCCGTTTGCGCGGGTGGGCCATCAGATCTTTATTAATGGGGAGTTGAAGGATAAGAAACCGCGTTTGTTTCTTCTGGACTCCGGTTCCTCTGTCAGCATCCTTTCCATCCCCGCAGCCGAAAGCGCCGGAAGTGTGCATTCCGACACCCAGGACAGCCTGACCGGTTTAAGCGGGCGGGTAGCGAATCTTTATACAGAGGGCGGCGTCGACCTTGATTTTGCGCGCCTGCGGGCTCCCTTGAAAGATGTGCTTGTAATCAATATGGATGGATTGAGTACGGAGTCCGGCGTGGAAGTCTCCGGCATCATCGGATTGCAGACTCTGCGCTATTTAACAATCGACATCGATTACCGCGACGGCTTGATTCATGTGGGATATGACCCCCACGACGGAATCGATGCGCAAGAAGGCCTAGCCAATTGAGCGCGAGCAATCAAGTCGAGTGAATCGGACCATGAAAAACCACTCCTGCGAAGCGGAAAAAAGATCATTTTCAGACCTTAGTTTCCGCGTCGCAGGGCTGGATGCCCTACCAACAACAACTTCCTAGTGGCTTGCCGCGGATGGGGATTCCTGCGCTGAATAGGCGATGATCTGCTTCAAGGTGGGGTAAGGGGCACCTGTCACTGGCACTGGTCGACCATTGACAAACAGAGTCGGGGTTTCGTGCACCTCGACATCATTTCCAAGTTTCACGGAAGCGGCAACAGCCTCAGAGGCGGCTGGAGACGCTGCACAGGTCGACACTGCAGTGGCATCCGCACCTGCCTTGGTCGCAGCTGTCTTCAGCGTCCCGTCAGCATCTGTCTTCAG
>JAZKAG010000215.1:5138-9373 GCA_040389265.1 Acidobacteriota bacterium | reverse complement strand
CAATCAGCACAACCTCGGAAAGCGATGTTCGACCTGACCGGGCGTGTCGCGTTGGTCACCGGGACCAGCCGCGGGCTGGGACAGGGTTTTGCTCGCGCCTTGGCAGGTCGCGGCGCGGATCTGATCCTGACCAGCCGTAAGCAATCCGACCTCCTCCCATTTCAAGCCGAAATTCGTGCCATGGGACGAAAGGCGGTCGCTCTCGAGCTCGATGTGCGAGAAGAAGCCAGCATCGCGAACATGGCTAAACAGGCGCTCGCCGCGTTCGGGGCAATCGACATCCTGGTGAACAACGCTGGCTGCAATGTGCGCAAGCCGGCCCTCGAAGTGACCTGGCAGGATTGGAACCAGGTGCTGGATACGAATCTGCGCGGCAGCTTCTTCGTGTCCCGGGCGATTGCGCCACAGATGATCGATCGCGGCTATGGTCGAATCATCAACATTGGCTCCGTCACCAGTGTGGCGGGCTACGCCGGTCTCGCGCCCTACACCGCCAGTCGCGGCGGCATTCGCCAGTTGACGATGAGCCTCGCCGATGAGTGGGGACGGCATGGCGTCACCGTGAATTGTCTCGCGCCGGGATGGTTCAAGACGGATCAAAACAGAATTCTCTACGAAGATCCGGAGTGGGTCGAATATCTGGTCGATCGCATTCCCTTGAAGCGCGCCGGCGCTCCTGGCGATCTTGACGGCGCCATCGTCTTCCTCGCTTCCGAAGAAAGTCGCTACATCACCGGACAAACTTTGCTGGTAGATGGCGGAATTTCTACGGGAGCGGTGCGCGCCATGCCCGCCAAGCACGTTACACCGTCGTCATGATCGTGCTGTCCAAGAATGGGAGAGAAAATGAACCACCCCGATCACAAAGATTCATCGAAACCATTGGAAGGTCGTAGCTCTGTCCTGTTCCTCGCGTTGAGCATGCTCCTCGTCATGCCCTTAGCGACCGCAAGAGGCGTGCAGGCGCAGACGGAGAGCCCCAACTTCCGTAAGCACGCGGTGAGTTTTGCAAAACCACTGACCCTATACTTCATTGACGTCGAAGGCGGACAGTCGACTCTGTTCGTGACCCCCTCGCATCAATCCTTACTTGTAGACACAGGCTGGCCGGACAATGACGACCGCGATGCAAATCGCATTATGGAAGTCGCGAAACAGGCTGGTCTCGACCACATTGACTACCTCTTGATCACGCACTTTCACGTCGACCATGTCGGCGGAGTTCCCAACCTGGCCAAGAAGATTCATGTCGACAACATCATCGATCATGGAGTCAATCGCGAAGCCACGGACGCGGCTACGGAGAAAGTTTTTGAGAGCTATCAGGCGGTATTGGCGCAATCCCATGCAAAACATATCCTTGCAAGACCTGGCGAGACAATTCCGCTAAAAGGGCTGACCACCACAATCGTCAGCGCTGACGGCAACACCATCGAAACGGCATTGCCCGGCGCGGGCCAGCCGAACCCGTACTGCAAGAATGGTCCAACCCCTTCGCCCGACAAAACTGAAAACGGTCGGTCGGTAGGATTCGTGATGCAGTACGGAAAAGTGCGACTGGTCGACCTGGGCGACCTGACTTCGGATAAGGAAACGCAGCTCATGTGTCCCGACAACAAACTAGGCCAGATGGACGTCTACGTGGTGTCGCATCATGGCTGGTATCCCAGCAGCAGTCCGGCGTTTGTCGATGGCATCGCGCCGCGAGTGGCGATTATGGACAACGGCGAAAAAAAAGGCGGCTCTCCAGGCCCCTGGGAAACGATCGAGAAGTCGCCGCGGTTGAAGGACCTGTGGCAGCTTCACTACTCTGACGAAGGTGGCTACGCCCACAATGTAGCCACCGCCTATATCGCGAATATCAAAGGTGCCAATGTGAAAGCGGGCACCGACGGCCACTACATCCGACTGCTTGCATATCCAAATGGGAAGCTGGTCGTTTTCAATTCGCGCACGGGACAGAGTAAAACCTATCCGGCGCCCCAGTAAATGCTGCGGTCAAGCCGAGGCTATCATCGATGGATGCGGAACAGGTTCGCGAAGCCTTATTGAAGTTGCCGCACGTCGAAGAGACGATGCAGTGGGGTGCGAACCTCGTCTTCTGGGTGGGAGATAAAGCCATCGGCGGCAAAATGTTCGCGCTGGTCAATCTTGATCAAGACGGCAAAGGCGTCATTTCGTTTCACGCCGGTCAGGATCGCTATGCCGAATTATTGGAATTGGATGGGTTCATTCCCGCTCCATACATGGCGCGCGTTTTCTGGGTGTCCCTGACGCGCTGGGATGCAATTCCAGGCCGAGAATTACTGGCTCTCCTGGCGCACGGTCGCGAACTGGTGTACGCAAAACTGCCGAACCGAACGAAAGAAGTGCTGGCAATGTCGCCGGCGGCGCGAAAGAAATTGACATCTGAACGCAGGAAGTTGCTTGCCAACCGCAAACGACCTAAAGCTGGATAGCATCCAGTCGCGAACTGTCGATCCGCTCAATTTTGCCCAGCAGAAATGCGTAGCTGAGCGTTCCAAGCAGAAGAAGAAACGCCGCCAGCGCGAATGCGGCGGCGAAGGTGTGCGTCCAGCTGGTCAGATATCCCGTAATCACCGGGGCGAGGATAGCGGAAATCTGGCTGCCGAAATTCATGATCCCACCCACCTTGCCGGTGCTGCTGGTGGGTACCAGAATGCCGGGCAACGTCCACCCCACCGGAGCCGCGGCGGAGAGTCCGCCAAGCCCGATGCAAAGCGACACCAGCGCGGGAGTTGCATGGTGCGTGAAGGCGGGTCCAGCGACACCGAGGCCGCAAATCATCCCCAGCAGCAAGACCCTGCGACGTACTTGGGCTGCATTGTGACCGGCACGAATCAGCGCATCGACCAACCATCCGCCTACCAGGATATCGATGGCCCCGGCAATGAACCAGGGAACGCTGGCTGCCCATACCGCGTGCGTTAACGTCAGGTGTAATCCTGCAACGGCATAGCTGGGCAACCAGGTCAGCAGCAGATAAAAGCTGTAGTTGTAAGTGGCGAAGCCGATCGTCGCGCCCAGGATTTTCCGTTGCCGCAGCAGATGGAGGAGTGGATAGGAGCCGCCAGGGGCGCGTTCCGTTGCGATTGCAGCATCGCTATGCATGTATGCGCGCCGGGCGTCGGAGACAGGAGGCTCCTCCACCGGGTCACGATAGATCTGCGCAAAGACAGCGAAGTACAAAAGGCTTAGAACGCCAGTGAATGCGAAGCTGAATCGCCAACCGAAGTGGATCAACAGCAAGCCGACGAAGGGGATCCCCACGGCCGGACTGAATTTGGCGGCAGCGTCAAACATGGCGGTGGGTAGCCCGCGTTCTTTCTCCGGAAACCATCGAGCCACTGCCGCCGCACTGAGCGGAAAAATGGGCGACTCGCCCACGCCAAGCAGCAGACGAGACGAAAAAAGGCTGGCAATATTCTGTGAGGCCGCGGTGGCAACGGTGGCGGCACTCCAGATAAAAGAGCTTACGATGCCGACCCGTCGCAGTCCAAAACGATCCAGCAAAACTCCAGAGGGCAACTGCAGCATTGCGTACGTCCAGCTGTAGGCTCCCAGAAAGTAGCCGAAGCCAACCGTAGTCAGGCCGAACCTCTGGTGCAGCGCCTGTTGACCCACGGAGATATTGACGCGATCGAGGTAGCTGATCATTATGCCCAGAGCCAGCAGCCAGGCGATTCGCCATCGCTGGTGAACTTGGCCGGTACCCGTCAAAGTTTTGTCGATGGGAATTCCTTCCGTGCCGTGCCTACGCTGCGGACATTCTCGCAGTTTTCGGTTATTTTGGCCGATTGGGTTGCTTGCATCGCAGGCAAAAATCCACGATACTGTAAGTTCAGGACACAAGGGGCGACGTACGTCCACGCAGATATCACTCTGCTCTCTCTCCTGTCACTCAGAAAGGAATATATAAGCTGTGTTGATGATTCGTCTTTCGCGCGTAGGCGCTCGCAAGAAACCGTACTACCGAATCGTTGTGATCGAGAAAGATCGTGCCCGCGACGGACGTTCTCTTGAGGTGGTTGGAACTTACAACCCCCGCACGAATCCTGCAACTGTAGACTTGAAGAAAGATCGCGTGGACTACTGGACAGGCAAGGGTGCCCAGCTTTCTGATCGCGTCACAAAATTGGTGGCTGCCGTGCCGACCGTTGCCCCAACGACATAAGACCAGGCGACTCAGAAGTTTTTTGATGGCGCGAACAAAA
>JAZKAG010000215.1:0-5045 GCA_040389265.1 Acidobacteriota bacterium | reverse complement strand
GGGTCGCGCTCTCCTGTTTTCGCTTCCGTGTGGGTTTTTCTGGCTCGGAGATTCACGTTTTTGGCCGGAATTCGACGAAAAGGGAGCTCGCCCCCAGGATTTTCACTCGATTAGTAACCTCGCTAGTGACTAATGAGTAAACCATAAAACTAGAGACAAATCGCTCATTATTAGGTATAAACGCAATCAGAATTCAAACGTTTCACCTTGTGGGGTTAATGCATGTCAGAGAGTTCTGCGGAGCCGTCTGCAGTGGAGTTAATTACGGCAATTGCCCGATCGTTAGTTGATAAGCCGGCAGAAGTTTCAGTCAACGCAACATCGAATGAAACTGGCACCGTCTTGCGACTGAGGGTCGATCCGACGGATGTCGGAAAGGTGATTGGCAAGCAAGGACGGACGGCAAGATCGTTACGAACCATCCTGGGAGCAGTCAGCGTTAAGCTCCATCATCGATACAGCCTGGAGATAGTCGAAGAAGCCAAGGCGGACACCGTTTCATCGTAGTTTTTTCAGTTGAGTCTGCAGCATGCAACGTGTTCCCCCCACGTGCAACAATTATGATGTGACAGATTCAGAGCCAGCGACGGTCCAATCCTGGGTGCATGTTGCCCGTCTTATTCGACCTCAAGGACGTCGTGGCGAAGTGCTGGCGGAGATCCTTTCAGATTTTCCCGATCGATTCTCAAACCTGCGCAACGCGTTTCTGTGGCGTAGCGATCAACTGCCCGTCGAACCCGTTCTGCTTGAGCAATCCTGGCTTCATAAAGTAAAAGTAGTTCTGAAATTTGCCCAGGTGGATTCCATTTCAGCAGCAGAAGCTTTGCGAGGGGCCGATCTCGTGATCTCTGCTGCGGACCGCATGCCACTCCAGTCAGATGAGTTTTACATCAGCGACCTGGTCGGTTGCCAGTGTCTGGACGTCGGCGCCAGGTTGCCGAATGGAGGCCTACTCGGAACCATCAAAGATGTTATTCGGCAAGAGCAGACTGCCGATTTATTGATCGTTGCCGGTACGGACGGAACTGAATATGAGATTCCTTTCGCCAAAGCCTATGTCGAGAAGATTGATATGGCCGCACGTCGTGTGGAGTTGCGTCTCCCTTCCGGACTGCTGGAAGTGAATGCCCCGCTATCGCAAGAAGAGAGACGGTCGAGGCAGGAATCGTCCCAGCCATGATCCGGGATCGGGAAACGCTGGGAATCTGGCGCCCATCTGAAAACTAATCGGACGGAGGTTCTTGTGGAATAGCCTCTCCATCCGAACGAGGGTCCGACCCGGCAAAGTTGACATCGCGCTTGGTATCGCGAACCACGGCCTCGCCTTGACCCACGGTGAATGAATACGGCTGCAATAGCTCGATCTGCTGTCCGCGCTTGGTCAGTTCTTCGCGCACCGACTCCGGAATGCCGGGTTCCATCTGGACATCACAGCCGTCAAACGTCTGCTTGGTAAATCGAGCTTGTTCCAGCGCGGCCTGCACGTTCATTCCATAGTCGACAACGTTCGCAACAAACTGGGCGTGCGCTTGTGCCTGGTTCCATCCGCCCATAATGCCGAAGCCGATTCGAACGTCTCCCTTTTCCATGAAGGCGGGAATGATAGTGTGCAGCGGCCGCTTGTGTCCCGCCAGGGAATTCGGCTGACCTGGCGTCAGGCTGAATCCAGCCCCGCGGTCTTGAAACGAGAAGCCCAATCCGGGCGCCACCATTCCTGTGCCATAGCCTTCGTAGTTGCTCTGGATTAACGACACGATATTCCCATCTTTATCGATGGTCGAAAGATAGATGGTCGTTTTACCGTGCGCGTTCAAATACTGTGTCAGGTCAGAAGGCAGAACTTTGCAGGAAGCGTGATTCATGTCGATCGATTTGGCGCGCTGCTTCGCCAAGTCTTTCGATAGCATCTGTTGGACTGGAATCGGAGTAAAACGCGGATCGCCGACATAGCGATACATATCGGCATACGCCAGCTTCTTCGCCTCAATCATCACCTGCAATGCGTCGGCGGAATTATGCCCATACTGCGCCATGGGAAATTGTTCCATGATGTTCAGCATGGAGAGCGCCGCGACGCCCTGTCCGTTGGGCGGCAACTCATAAACCGTCCATCCGCGATAGGTAGTGGAGATCGGATCTACCCACTCCGGCTGAAAATCCGCGAAATCTTCGCGTGTATGTGTTCCGCCCTGTTCACGCAGGAATTTGACCATCGTATCGGTCATGGGACCGTTGTAGTAGGCATCTCTGCCGTGCTCCGCAACCTGACGAAGCGAATTCGCAAGCGCTGGATTTTTGAACAAGTCACCAAGTTTCGGCGCGACGCCGCCAGGAAGATAGGTCTCTTTGTATCCCGGCTGCTGCATGAATCTGTTACTGCTCCAGTAACGCGCGTTCCGCTCGGCTAGGGGAAATCCGTTCTGTGCGTAGTAAATCGCCGGCGCCAATGTTTTGCTGAACGGAAGCGTTCCGAAGCGATCCTTCAGCGCTTGCCAGCCAGCCACAGCTCCGGGGATATCGATGCTGTGAACTCCGATCGGATCGATGCTGTCGATATGATGCGATTTCAAATAGTCGATGGTGAGGGCCTTCGGCGTCCATCCACTGGAGTTGAGTCCGTACAGCTTTCCGGTTTTCGCGTCGTAGTAGAGCGCGAAAAGATCTCCCCCCATTCCGTTCACATAGGGCTGCACCACGCCCATCACCGCATTCGCGGCAATGGCAGCGTCAATGGCGTTGCCGCCTTCTTCCAGGATGTGAGCGCCGGCCTGCGAAGCCAGAAATTGCGGTGCCGCCACGATTCCAAACTTTGTCACCACCATGGATCGGCCTTGCCCGGGCACCGAAGCGAACTGCTGACCGGGCAGCGTTGTCGAAGCGAAGAACACAAGAGCAGCTGCGTAGGCCATCCACTTCATTTCGTATCTCCTGAAGATGCGCTGGATTATTTCGCCGTGGTTGCGTTATCGAGTTCGGTGGCGATGTGTTCAACAAAACCCGCCTCGTTCCCAATTGCCTGAGCCACCAGAACGATTTGCGCAGTCGCTTCGTCATAGCGATTCTGCTCAATGGCTTCGCGAACTCCCGGCAAAGTTTTCGCATCGTAGCCGGTGTACCAGCCGGGTGCGTAGATCAAATTTTGCATCCACGGACGACGCGGCAACCCTTGCGGACTTGTGAGTTTCCGCGCAGCCTGCGTCAACTCTTCATTGATGGCCGCTAGACGGTCGGCTGCAATATTTTCGCCCAACGCATGGGTGCGAGCCTGATTGAAGTGGGCTGCGGATTTGTCGAGTGAAGCCAGCGCATTGTCGAGCGGAGCGAAATTGAGATATGGCGGCATCGCCATCGCCGGCGGAGCCACCGTGGGATGTTTTGGATCGCTGGTCAACGCGTACGCATTCATCTCAAACGCAGCCGAACGTTCCTTCGCCTCTTTCTGCCGAGCCCCCAGCAGTTCCTTCACTTCCCGCGTATACACATGCAGCGTGTCAGCCAGTGCTGCGAAATCGTAGGGAAGCACATCTGCCTGTGCCATCCGCAGAACGAGTGCGCCGTCCGTCTGCGCCAGCGCGCGACCGTACACATACTTCGTGTCGGCGAAATGCGAGTACCAGTAAAAATCGTCATAGATGGAGTGATACACACCCGCACCATTATCCTCGCCACCGTAGCTGACGTTGAGAGAGGCGACGCCAAGGTGATCGATGAACGCCGTAAAATCCGATCCGGTGCCGAGCGGCCCAATGCGCAGATCGGCTCGAGTGCCGGCTTCTTTGCGCGCCTCTGGTGACCCATTCAGCAATTCCCAGGCACGCAGCCGCTGCCAGGACGAAACATTGGTCTCAGGATCCGTGACCGAGTGCGCCACCTGATTCACCAGCGGCTCCAGCGAATGTGATCCCTGGGCGGCGAGGTAGCCGCGCTCATTGCCATCGCTGTTGATGTAAATGGCGGCATGCTTGCGAAGCTCGGCAGTGTGTTCCTCCGCCCACTCGGTTGAGCCAAGCAGCATCGGCTCTTCACCATCCCAGGAGAAGTACATAATCGTCCGCTTCGGTCTCCACCCGGCCGCGGCAAGCTGGCCGATGGCGCGAGCCTCCTCCAATAACGCGACTTGCCCAGAAGTTGGATCATCTGCTCCGTTCACCCACGCGTCGTGGTGATTGCCGCGCAGCACCCATACGTCTGGTTCTTCCGAGCCGCGCATGGTGGCGACCACGTCGTAGACAGGTTTCAAATCCCAATTGAACGCGAGCTTCAAGTGAACCTTGGTTTTCGATGGGCCGATGCGATAGGTGATGGGTAGACCGCCGCGCCAATTTGTAGGAACCGGCGGCCCTTCCAATGCAGCCAGCAACGGCTGCGCATCCTGGTAGGAGATGGGAGTCACAGGAATCTTCGGCAAAGAAGGCGCATCTTCGCGCTTCAGGCGCTTCGCGTCGGCCGTCGCACCAATTCCCGGCGTAAGCGGGTCCCCAGGATAGGAGGGCGCATCCATCACGCTGCCACGTTGCACGCCTTCCGCGGGTCGCATGGGGCCGTCTGGAAAAACCTGGTTGACCGCATACCCATCGTTGGCTGGGTCAGAATACAAAATGCAGCCAACCGCACCATGTTCCGCGGCGATCTTCGGCTTGATGCCTCGCCATGAAACGCCATAGCGCGCAATGACAATCGCTCCTTTGACTGAAATTCCATAGCGCGCCAACTCCTCGTAGTCTTCAACCAGCCCGTAGTTCACATAGATCAGTGGTGCCGTCACATCTCCATCCGGCGAGTAAGCGTTATAGGTCGGCAGTTGCTCGTCTTTTTGAGTGCTGGTTGGATCGACGGCGACCGCAGGCTCCTCCAGCGACGCATGGTAATTTCCCATCTCCAGCAATCGCGTTTTCGGGGTAGGGAAGAGAACCTGGAATGTCTCGATGTGGGCATCCCAGCCCCAGCTCTTGTACTGCGCCAGGATCCATTCGGCATTCTGCTTGTCGTAGGGCGAGCCGACATGATGAGGGTGGGCACTCAGCAGCTTCATATTGTCGCGCATG
>JAZKAG010000214.1:0-1877 GCA_040389265.1 Acidobacteriota bacterium | reverse complement strand
ATTCAGGGCGATGCACTCATTGAGGGCTCGCTCAAGGTGTGTGGACGGGATTAGTACCGGGAAACGCTCGTATCGCTAGCAATCACGACCATCTTTCACGCACGATAACGACCTTTACCGGCGTCACGGCAAAGCGATGCGAACCTGACGAAAGAGCCGTTTCAAATCGTTTGGAAGGCTGTGGACTGAATCTGACCAACTACTCTTAGTTCAAATGGCCGGCCTACATGTCGTGCGGCATGTAGTCGGAAGCGACCGGATTTTCGTAAAGCGAATAGTCCCTGCTCACCACCGTGATCCCGCTTTCCGTCACCAGGTAATTTTTGCGGTCTTCGTTCGCATCGTAGCCAATCACGGTGCCCTCTGGAATCTGGACATCGCGATCGATAATGGCCCGGCGAATACGCGAATGCCGCCCAATCCTGACATGCGAAAACAAAATGCTCGAATCCACTTCCCCGTAGGAGTTGACGCGAACATCGTGCGACAACACGCTATTGCGCACCGTGGCCCCGGAGACGATGCAGCCGGCGGAAATGACGGTATTAATCGCCATGCCCGTGCGTCCCGGCTCGCCAAACACAAACTTGGCCGGCGGATATTGCAGCGGACGGGTCCGCATCGGCCAGCTTTTATCGTAAAGATTGAAGATCGGAGTGACCGAGGCCACATCCATATTGGCGTCGTAATAGGCGTCCATCGTACCCACATCGCGCCAGTACAGCGCCTCCTGCTTGTTCTCATCCACAAAATTGAAGGCGTACATTTTGTACTGCCCCAGCATCGCCGGCAAAACATTGTGCCCGAAATCATGCTGCGAGTTGGGATCTTCTGCGTCGCGAATCAGCGCCGGCAGCAGAGCATCAGTGTTGAATAAATAAATGCCCATGCTCGCATCCACCTTGTCCTGGTTGAACGGCGAACGCAGATTCGTTTGCTGCGGCTTCTCTTGAAAGCCAGTGACCAGTCCGGCTCGTGACACCTCCACCACCCCGAACCGCGATACCTCCGAGGGGTCAATGGGCAGCGTCGCCAACGTCACATCGGCCCCGGAATCCAGGTGTTGCTGCACCATCCGGCCGTAATTCATCTTGTAAATGTGGTCGCCGGAAAGCAGCAGGACCCGCTTTGGCTGCTCGCTGCCAATGGAATAGATGTTTTGGTAGACCGCGTCCGCCGTCCCCATATACCAGTTCGAACTCACCCGCTGCATCGGCGGCAGAATCTCAATAAACTCGCCCAGTTCGTTGGCGACCACCGTCCCCCAGCCTTCGCGAATATGCCGGTTCAAGGAGAGCGCCTTGTATTGCGTCAGGATGTAGATCCGGCGAAGTTCAGAATTGATGCAGTTGGAGAGCGTGATATCGATGATGCGATAGTTGCCGCCAAACGGGACCGCTGGCTTGGCGCGATCGCGGGTCAGCGGATACAGCCTCTCCCCGGCTCCACCTGCCAAAAGAACTGCCAAAGTCTCTTTCATCGCGGGCATTTGGTTTGCCTAACCTGTCGGAATATCGATTCGTTGCGAGTATACCAATCCGCGCACATTTGTCATTTTCCTCGTCGGAAACTCCAGGCGTGAAGATGAACCTGCGATGAATCGTTGCTGCTACAACATAGGATGCGATGTATCCGCATCTTGCCATGTCGACCAAAATATTCGATGCGACAATAAATCAGATGTACTTTCATCCCCAGCTTCAACCGCGAATCCGATGCTGCAGCTAACCCGCGCCGGCAAGCGCTTCGGCCACAAACTTCTGTTTGAGAAAATCGACTGGCAGATCACTCCGGGAGAGCGTACCGGCCTGGTCGGCGGCAATGGCACCGGCAAGTCGACGCTGCTGCGCATCCTTGCCGGTCTCGACTCGCTCGAC
>JAZKAG010000213.1:0-2983 GCA_040389265.1 Acidobacteriota bacterium | reverse complement strand
GAGCCCGATCACGCCGAGCGCCTCAAATTCTTCGTTTCTGTTCGTCTCGAACGCCAACAACGGCACGATCAGAGCGTTTGCGGTGTCTTCTGGCAACGTAAGCAGCGTCGCCCAATCGACGGTTAATGCGCCGGCATCACCAACTGCCATTGCAGGGACACCGAACGGGAAGTTCCTGTACGTTGCCACCAGCGACGGCGGAGTTTATCTGAATGCCGCCGCTCGCAACGGAAGCCTCGTCCAGGCGAATCACGAAAACCCAGTCGCGCACGTGACTCAACCTACGTGGATGTCGATGGATCGGGCAGGGAAGTGGTTGTTTGTGGCCTCCTCCGTTGCCGGCGAGGTGCAGGAGTTTCGAATCGACGCCACTACGGGTGCGCTTCATCCCGCGTTGCAATTACCTGCGCTTGACCCTGGAAAGCCAAAAGAAGTCTATGTGACGCCGGATAATCAGAAGCTCTTTATCGCGCTTGGTACAGGCGGCGTCGACGCATTTCCCTTCGATGCAGCCACCGGAGCGGTGGGAACGCGGCAGCACATCGCCCCACTGAAAACCGTCTCGTCGGACAACGTGGTGACATCCGACAGCGCTTCGAGAAGTTTGTACGTGAGTGAAGCGAACACGGGAATCCGCGCGTTTTCGATCGGCGATGGTGCGACCCTCCAGGAAATTCCCGGCTCTCCCTTCGGCTCGCCGCAAACAGTACCGACTTCCATGGTGATGCAGGCTTCCGGCGGTGAACTTGTGGCCGTCGACTCTGCAGTGAATAGTCTCTCCCGGTACTCCGTTGGTGCGGATGGAGCGCTATCGTTAGTTTCACAATCTCCGACTGCAGCCGACAGTTCGCCGGCTGCGCTCCTTCCGGGCAAAAGCGGGAAGGTTCTCTCGATCTCGAAAGATGCGGTACCGCACATCAATCAGATTCCCTCACACTGAAGGGAATTAGCCGAGCGATGCCGCTCTGTGCGGACGGCGGTTATACAAAAAGACACGTCCTGTCCGCAAAGCGAATCTCATGAGTAGAATGAGGTATGTCTTCGCCGTCGCGCCAGAATCAGTCGCTTATCAATTGCCCCAATGTGTGGAGCTGCAGCGCTTTGTTGGCTGCATTCTGCTTGATTGGAACTACTGGGTGCGGTGGCTTTTTTATCCCGGTTTGCCAGGCGAATAATAGTTGCGGGGGAGGCAACGGAACCTACAGTTCCTACGCCTATGTTGGCAATGCAACCACGGGAACATTAACCGGCTTTCCGATTCCGACGGCGACGTTTACAACCTTGACGGGCTCCAGTTACACACTCGGGACCACTCCCACGGCCTTGGCCGCGACGCCAAAAGGTAGCTTTCTGTACGTCGCCACTCTGGCTGGCTCGATCTTTGTCTATAACATCGGTACCAATGGCACATTGACACTGGGAAATAATGGTTCACCTGTTGTGCAGGCGCTCTATCCCACTTGGATGTCGATTGATCCTAGTGGAAATTGGCTATTTGTAGTGTCGAAAAGTTCGCCGCAACTCCTCATTTTCCAGATCAACACTTCGACAGGAACCATTACGCAGACCAGTCAGGGAACAGTCCGGCTGAGTACCGGCAATCCCACCCAAGTGTATGCCACGCCCGACAATCAGTATGTCTATATCGGACTTGGTCCTGGTGGCACGGACGGCTTCACATTCAACAGCAGCACCGGCGTCGTGAGCGGCAAGACTCACCTGGTGCCATTGAACGGGGCTTCCGACAACACCTTCACGGCGGACACCGACTCCGCCTACTTATTTGTTGGTGAAGCAGGGACCGGGATTCGCTCTTTCACGATCGGCACGGGGGGCAAGCTGACGGAGGTCAGTGGTTCGCCGTTTGCTACGCAGCTTGGACCGCAAGCCATCGTCGTGGATTCTACGAATACCTACGTGTACGTTGCGAACCGTACGGCAAATGTCATCACGGGATATACGCTGGGAACGGGTGGCTCGCTGACTCCACTGAGCACTTCGCCTTTTTCGACGGGCTCCGCGCCCAATGCAATGTCGCTCGATTCCACCGGGAAATATTTGTTCGTGGTGAATTCCGGAGGCTCGCCAGACATGCAAGTCTTCAGCTTCGACCCAACGACTGCGGGCAAGCTGGACTCCGTCACCTCTGTGGCAACAGGAACCGATCCTACGGGCGCGGTAGCACTTTCTGTCGTCCCATAATGGCGTCGTGGGCGAACATACTCGCTCAAATTGCGACCGATTGCGCGTAAACTGAAATTTCTTTCTCCGTATCTTTATGTCGGATTTCGCTCGGCAATTGTTGCCTTCCCTCAATTCGAGTCAATCGTCCAGGCTTTCGTGGAAACCATCCATTCTTGGTTCGCATTTTTGCGCCGGGCTGGTCGTCTGCTTGCTGACGCTGCTCCTGGGATGCAGCCATTTCCATCCCGGTACCCCCACGGAATATGTGTATGTTTCCGTCAAGCGGATATACCTGCGCGACCGTGTCGCTGTAGTGGCGAATCGAGTGGCCGAAGTGAAAAACGGCGAGCGGCTGAGGGTGCTGCAGCATATTCCGCGATTCTTGAAAGTCAACACGCCGGACGGCGCTGTGGGATGGATTGAGGAACACGCTGTCATCGACCAGAGTGAATATGACGCGTTCCAAAATCTAGCGAAACAGCATGCATCCCAAACACCGGTGGCAACCGCGGTGCTTTACAACGAGCTGTACATGCACCTAGCGCCGGGTCGTACCACGCAACGCTTCACACTGCTAGCTCCGAATACAAAAGTTGCGATGTTGGAGCGTGCTTCTGTGCCGCGATATGCCGCAAGCAATGTGCTTGGCCTGCCGAATGCTCCCGGCAAAGTTGCGCCTGCACGTCATGGGAAAGTTCAGAAGCAGAGCTTCGAATCGCGCTTCGCTCCTGCCGTCCCTATGGAAGACTGGTGGCTGGCTCGCGACAATGCCGGGCACACAGGATGGATGCTGGCGCGC
>JAZKAG010000212.1:20358-35739 GCA_040389265.1 Acidobacteriota bacterium | reverse complement strand
CCGTGTTCGATCCTGCAAGAAACAGTCCTGCGGACACAAGACAGAGCCCTGCTGTAAATCCAAATTTCATTTTCATCGTGCGTTGCCTCCCGGTAGGAATAGAGTTTTCGGTGATCCAGGAATGGCGTGCGATAGGGGGCCTCGACCACAGGTCTACAGCAACCAAAGTGAAATGTCTGGTCGATACCGTCGTTCGTTCGTGGCGTGGTTCACAATACGCTCGCGCGACAACAACAAGCAATGGCGAAATTGAAAGACTGTTCTGCCGCAAGCGCCTGCTGTTCGATTTCTTCTTGTCAGGCGCGAGGAGTTCGAGTGGCATTTTTCAAATCGGCTTTGTCCAGCCAGGTGACCGCGCCGAATGCGCCCAGCCACGAGCCCGCAGCGGCAAACAACACGTACGTTGCGTTACCGGTGTAGCTGATCACGGCAAATGCTGCCAGCAGATACCACAGACTGCTCCAGCTTGCCGCAACGCTGCGTCGTCTTGCCGTGACCGCCGCGTTGAACATCACGTAGACCGCATCGGTGGCCGCGGTCGAAGCCAATACTCCAATCGCGATGAAGGGATTGGGTGCCTGCATGTGCAGCATCATTGCGGAGCCTCCGGAATTGCAACAGCCTTCTGCAATCCTACGAGACTAGCGCTCGCGATTCCTGCACTCGCGCATAGGCGTACGGCCCGTCGGGTATCACGGCGACCCGGGCATTCCGCGGTAGCCGCGACACCAAGGCTGCGACCGCGGCGGCAGCGCTCTCGAACGCATTGTTCCCCAGCGAGCCCAGGTCTCCGCGGGCAATCCCCGGCGTGTAGAGCAAGACATCGTGTTTCAAGCCCACCAGCGCCAGTTTTTCCAGTTGCCATTGGTCCACTTGCACCGCAGCGTTCTCGATTGCCTGCAGAAATTCCTGTGGACTTGTGTATCGCCGCACCATGGCTGCAAACTCGGCCGACCCTACTCCTTCCGCACATTCGCCCAGCATCAGGATGGTCCCACCCGGCTTCAAGATGTGCTGTACCGCGGTGATCCCCTTGATTGCCTGATACAAAGTCAGGTCGAGCGGATATCCCGCGGCGCTGGTGATGACAGCCTCCACCGGCTCCGGCAGAAATTCTACGGAGGAGTTCCGCAGAAATTCCACTCCTGCAGCATGCGCGGCCACTGGCTCACCGGCAAAGATGCCAGAAATCTCCCGCGATTTCGTTAACGTCACGTCCAGCATAAAATCGTGACGCGCCATTCGCGCCACTTCCAGCAACTCGGCATGCAGTGGGTTGTCGCGGATCGATCCTTCCGTCGCGTTCTTCTCTCGCATGAATTTCGGCGAGTGAATCACCTTGATGGTTTCCTGCGCCGCCAGGCCGGGCGCCACCAGTTTGCGACCGCCGGAAAATCCCAGCATCAGGTGCTGCTCAATAAACCCCAGCGTGATGTGCAGATCGGCGGTCATGAAGCGTTCATCAATATAGACCGGCGTTCCCTGTTGCGTGGTCCCGAGAAAACGATGGAGTTCGCGATCTTTCGCGTCATGGTTGGCGATTTGGTATTCCGCGGCAATCTTCGCTCCCAGGATGGTTCGCAGTTCGTCTTCCGTCGCTCTGCGATGCAGCCCGGTGGCGATGCAGAGGATCACATTCTCCGGCGAAATACCGGCGCCATGCAGTCGCTCCAGTACAGGAGGCAGCGTGATGGGATTGGGAGCGGGACGTGTGATGTCGCAAACCGAGATGGCCGCGCTTTTCTTTCCGCGCGCCAGCTCAATCAGCGGCACACCCCCGATGGGAGCATCCAGAGAGGCCGCCAACGCCTTCTCCACATCCAGCAGGGGCGGTGCGGAATGAACCTTCACCACGTGATAGTCAGCACCGTCAGGCAGCTCGAGCGACAAACCCTGTTTCCCGAATGCGACCTGGACTTCCATAGGCTAATCTCTCCATCGTCTCGAAAACAGCCGGCGCTGAACGCCAGTTTATCCGCTGACCGCATGCGGACTGCGCAACGTGATTAGGGTGAGCTCCGGCCGGCAATCAAATCGAAACGGTACCCCGACCGTTCCAATTCCGCGGTTAACGTACAACTGCAGATCATTCTGCAGTTGGAAGAGCCCTTCCACATATTTGCGTCCCAGCGGCGGTGTATAGATGGCGCCAATCAACGGCAACCGCACTTGCCCTCCGTGGGAGTGTCCTGCCAGCATCAGGTCGACTCCTCCGTGTTTGACAACTGTGTCCGCGTAATCCGGTTCATGCGCCAGCAAAATTACCGGTTCATTCGCCGTTTGCAGTCCGCTGGGCGCAGCCAGGTGCAGGTCGGGGTCGCTCAGGCCGATGTCCTTCACCCCGGCAATCCACACCCTCGCTCCATTGCGTTCAAACGGGATATGCCGGTTCGCCAGCACCGGCAGGCCGTGAATTTCCAGCGCATCCGTCACCATGGTGGGGTTAACGCGCGTGTCGTGGTTTCCCAGCACGCTCCAGCGCTGCGGGCAGGTGATCCCAGACAGGATTTCCGCGCAGGGGTAGCTGGTCTTCGCGCCAATGGCTTCCGGCATCGGCCCTTCGCTCACATAGTCGCCGGTGAACACCACCAGATCGGGCGACAGCCGGTTTACCTGGTCGACAACATGGCGCACAAAGGAAGGTTCCGAATATTGCTCAAAGTGAATATCGGACACTTGGGCGATCCGCAACCCATCCAGTGTCGGAGAGAGGCGCTTTAGTTCGATGGTGCGCTGCGTGATTTGCAGATCATGGCGCTCGAATTCTCCGGAATACGCCAGCAGCCCGGCAGTGGCTGCACCGGCCCCAGCAAGCTGAAGAAAGCGCCGCCTCGTGATGAAATTTTTGGAATCTTCAGCCACTCTCTCAGGATAAAGCATCGTCATCCACGTCGATGCTTAGAGTTTTCGATTTCACCGCGAGGCGCCCTTCTCCTCGCTCGCCGCGCTGCAATGGTCCTCGGTTCGTTGCAGCAAATTCATCCGTTCCACCGTTGTGCAACACGAATCATCCTTCTGCTACTAAAATCGAGCCATGTCGTATGCTCAGGCGATCGAGAGTCTCTACGCGCGCGGACATGAGCTGGCACAGGCCGGCGCCTCCGCTGCTACCGGTACCTCTCCGCGAAAATTTGATTTGGCGGAAATGCAGATTCTCACCGCCGCGCTGGGCTCGCCGGAACTAAAATTTCCCAGCGTTCTGATCGCGGGCACCAATGGAAAAGGCTCCACCGCCGCCATGCTTGCGAATATTCTCCGGGTTGCCGGATATCGCGCCGGTCTCTACACCTCTCCGCATCTCACTCACGTCAATGAGCGGGTGCAAATCAACGGCGTCGCCATTTCCGATGACGATTTTGCGCGACTCTATTTTCGCGTGGACGAAACTGGATCGCGCCTGGTCAGCGAAGGGAAGCTGCCGCAGCATCCCAGCTTCTTCGAGTCCGTGACCGCCGTCGCCTTTCTCTATTTCGCCGAACAAGCCATCGACATCGCCGTGCTGGAAGTGGGCATGGGCGGCCGCCTCGACGCCACCAACATCGTCGCGCCCTTGCTTTCGATCATCACCGACATCTCGCTCGACCACACGGAATGGCTGGGCTCCACCATTGATGCCATTGCACGCGAGAAAGCCGGAATCCTGCGCCGCGACGGAACTCTCGTCACCTTGCCGCAACATCCCGCTGCGAATCAGGCGATCGGAGAAGTGGCATCTGACCTGAATGTGCGCGCTGTCAGCGCCGTCGAGTTTATGCCTCCCCGCCGCTCCCCTGACAAAGAAGCCAGCGAATTCTATGCTGAACCTTATTTTGTAACAGTCGCAGGTACATCGGTGGAATTGCGGCCTGCCTTGGCAGGAACGCATCAACATCGCAATGCCGCACTTGCGATGGCGGCTGCAATCGAGTTATGTAACAATAACAGTTACAATATAGCTCCGCAGCAAATTGCGGAAGCAATCAATACCACCCGCTGGCCAGGTCGTCTGGAACTTTTTCCCCGCTCCGACACTCGTGCCGCTGTGCTGCTCGACGTTGCCCACAATCCCGCCGGCGCCTGGACGCTGCGTTCGGCGCTCAGTACCTGGCCCGGCTTGGCAACCCAACTTCCCACTCCACGGACATTACTCTTCGGATGTCTGCGGGAAAAAGCTGTTGAGGAAATGGCACAAATCCTGTTTCCTATTTTCGATCGCGTCATTCTCACTCCGGTCAACTCCCCCCGCACAGCCTCCGTGGAGCACCTGCAAGCGGTCGCTCAAACACTCGGTGTGGCGACGGAATCCGCTCCTTCTCCCATCGCAGGGATGGAACTGGCGCAGTCGCGAACCCCTTCCAACGGCTTGGTCGTCTGTGCGGGATCTGTCTACCTTGTCGGTGCGCTGCGGGAATCCTTGCTGATCCGGCAAGGCAAGGGCTAGCCCATGGCCGAGGCATCAGAGGAATTGGAGGCTGCATCCGCGGGGTCAACACTGTCCGAGACTGGCGAATCTCCTGGACCAATGTCAGCTTCGCCTCACCACCCTGCCTTCTTCCGCTGGCTCACCTATCTGGTCCTGTCTCCGCTGTTCTTCGTCGCCACCTCTATATTCGGCAGCATTTCATTAATTGCTTCCCTCTTTGACGGCAGCGGGCGAGTGCAACACTCAATCGCCCAGGCGTGGGGAGGAGTGGTTCTGCGCATCGCCCTCTCCCCTGTCCGCGTGATCGGCGCAGATCGTTTTCAGCGCGGGCGAGCGGCCGTATACGTGTCGAATCATCTGTCCTATATGGACACACCTGTAGTCCTGAGTAAGCTACCTTTCCAGTTCCGGATTCTGGCGCGGCACGACCTCTTCAAAATTCCGTTTATCGGATGGTATCTGCATCGTTCCGGCCAAATCCCAGTCGATAGCACCAACCTCCGCTCCACCCTGGCTAGTCTTAATCGCGGCGTCAAGGCGCTGGAAGCGGGCATGCCGCTGATGATTTTTCCTGAAGGCGGCCGCTCCCTCGACGGCCATCTGCAGGATTTTCTCAGCGGACCGGCCTACATGGCCATCCGCGCCAAGGTTCCTATCGTCCCCATGGCCCTCATTGGCACCCACGAGCTTATGCCGATGCACACCTATCATTTGACTCCGCGGCCGTTGTTATTGGTGGTGGGTGAGCCCATCCCGACCAAGGACTACACCAGCAAGACGGCCGACGCGCTTACGGGTCGAATTCGCGATACGATAGCGGAGATGTATACGCGGCACTCGATTTCCGCATGAGTTCGCCCACAAGTACCAACATTGAGCATCCGATGACCCACCAGCGTATCCGTCCGCGAATTGGCATCCCAATTCCAACGTTTGCCCAAACCGAATACAACCAGCGCGCTTGGCCGCAATATGCAGCTGCGGTGGCTCAGGCCGGGGGAGATCCGGTGGAAATCCCATTGACCTTAGACCCCGCCGCGATTGCCAGGATCGCGACCAGCTGCCAGGGAATTTTGCTACCTGGAAGTCCCGCCGATATGAACCCGGCAAAGTACGGAGAGGAAAGGCTCGAGGCCACCGCGCCGCCCGATCTGGCACGGGAGAACGTCGACGAATTGCTGCTGCAGGATGCCCATAACCTTTATAAGCCTTTATTAACAATATGTTACGGGACACAGTCTCTAAATTGTTGGCGAACGGGCACCCTGGTGCAAGACTTAGTGCCGGTCCCTGTGAATCATCGTGCCGGCAGAAGCGTCGCGGTAGCTCATACCGTGCTCGTGGATCCCGCTTCCCGCCTGGCCCAAATCGTCGGCGAAAGTCAGGAAGTATCTCACGAAGCGGAATTTCTGAAGCTGCCCGTCAACTCCAGCCACCACCAGGCGATTGGAATCGTCGGGGATGGCCTACGTGTGACCGCGCGCTGCCCCGAAGATGCGGTCGTCGAGTCGATCGAGGGTAGCCAGCCGGACCATTTCGTTATGGGACTGCAATGGCATCCGGAACGTACCGTCGAAAGCAGTCCATCGAGCCGGCTTATCTTTCAGTATTTTGTCGAGGCTGCGGCCGAATGGGAGCCTCGTTCCGTTACTGAGTCTCTCGGATAGATGGCGATGAGCAGCCAGAGCAGCCCATCCCAAAGGGGATTTCAGCCCTCCGAAATCGAGGCTGCGGTGGCGTCGATGCTGCTGGAGCCGTTAGATCCGCGCGTATATCCTTTGCTGGCGCGCTATCTTGAGATCCTGTCTCGCTGGAATCAAAAGATGAACCTCACGGCGGTTCGGGATCCCCGTCTTCTTCTTCACCTCCACCTTGGCGAATGTCTGCGAGCCAGCCAAAGAATACCTAGGGAGGTTGAAACTGTGCTGGACTTCGGCTCGGGAGCGGGCTTCCCCGGGATTCCCATGCAGATCATTCGACCGGAACTCCGCGTCACCCTGGCCGATTCCCAGCAAAAGAAAGCTTCTTTCTTGCGAGAAGTTGTGCGGGAGGTGGGATTGAGTGGCGCGCAAGTTTATGCAGGGCGAGTCGAAGACATGCCTCCAACTTCTGTCTTTGATCTAGTCGCCTTGAGAGCCGTCGACAATATGGAAGCAGCGCTGCGGTCGGCTGTGTCCCGTATTCGATCGCCTCAGGAAAAGCGACCGGGATGGTGCATAGTACTAACTTCACGATCGGAAATGGCGAAAGCCACGTCAACCGTTGCGGGCGCATCGGGAGGCGATGCCATCGAGTGGGAACCGGCGGATCCAGTCCCGGGTACCGAGCAGAGAGTCATTCTTCTGGGCTTGCGGTTTCGGTAGGGCGGCGCTCCGGGAAGTCCGTGTGTGGATCAGGTATGTTCCACGTGGAACAATAAGAGTCTTCTACCCGCGCAGTTTTCCCCAATGTTTCACGTGGAACATGGCTCATCGGCCTCCTCTCTAAAAGTTTTCCACCGTCACAGCGCCTCGAGCTTCCTCGCGCCTCCGCCTCCACACATGCCCTAACTTGTACAAGCCATGGAACCTAGCGGAACACCCGAATCGATAGAAGGCCGTTCTCCACAGATTTGTCCCGAAATTGCACAGGCAAGCCGATTGCGCAAAGGTCCGGCGTTCGGTACCCTACCGAATCAGCCTATGCGAAAAACTATTGCGGTCGTGAATCAAAAAGGTGGGGTTGGCAAAACGACCACAGCGATCAATCTTTCTGCAGGATTTGCGCTCGAGGGCGTCCCCACCATGCTCATCGATTGCGATCCGCAATCCAATTCCACGGGCGGATTAGGCTTTTCCCGGGACGAAGATCGTTCCTCCACCTACACCGTGTTAATCAATGAGTCCAGCGTTGCCGAAGCCGCCATCGAAACCGGCATTGAGCATCTGAAGTTGCTGCCCAGCAGTAAGCATCTCACCGGTGCCAACGTGGAGCTCGTCCATGCCGAGGATCGCGCCTATCGTCTGCACAAGGCCCTCGCGAAATATGATGGGCCGGAGCAATTGTTCGTCCTCGATTGTCCGCCGGCGCTCGACTTGTTGACATTGAATGCACTTGTCTCCGCCGATTCGCTGCTCATTCCCATGCAGGCTGAATACTTCGCATTGGAGGGCGTTAGCGAACTGGTGCAGACCCTCGATCGGGTCCGAGATGGCTTCAAGCCGGAGTTGGTCATTGAAGGGGTTGTCCTGACCATGTACGACGAACGTACCAACCTGGCGCAACAAGTCACAGAGAATCTAAGGGAATTTTTTGGCGACAAGTTATTGAAAACAAATATCCCACGGAATATTCGTCTGGCAGAAGCTCCCAGCCACGGCAAACCGGTGCAACTCTATGAGCCTCGATCACGGGGAGCGGAGAGCTATATGGAGCTGGCACGGGAGATTCTTCTACGTAACAACATTGAAAGCCCGCGAGAAGCAGCCCGCAAACTGGAAGCAAAACGCGCGAAAGATGGAGCCAAAGTTCGCTTCTGGCCCTACACCTGACGCGATTGTCGCCCCTCGCAGGGTGCCCTACCCAAGTCCGCAAGGACTTCTAAAGATATGCAAGGAGAGTTCCGCTGAATGTCTCGAAATGAAGGAAAAAATTCCGTCAAAGTTGAGCCCTCCAAGCGCCGTGCACTGGGTAAGGGCTTGGAGTCGTTGCTTCCGACACCCGCTCCTACGGATGGCGTAGCCCGTTCCCGAACCTATGCGGACCGCCCGCCGTCCACGCCGTTATCTCACGCCGTGGACGATCCATTCGAAGCCCATGTGAGCGGCACTCCCTTGGAAGTGCCCACAGATCAGATTGACCCCAATCCGTACCAGACGCGCATGCAGGTGGATGAGCAGAAGCTGGATGAGCTCGCTCGCTCCATCGTTGCCAACGGTGTGGTGCAGCCCATCATTGTGCGACCACTGCCAAATGGTCGCTTTCAGCTGATTGCCGGCGAACGTCGCTGGCGTGCTTCCATCAAAGCGGGCAAGGAAACCGTCCCCGCGATTCTTCGCCAGGTAAACGATGAGCAGGCGATGGAAATGACCATCGTCGAGAATCTTCAGCGGGCGGATTTGAACCCGATGGAACAAGCTCGCGCGTACGATCGCCTGAGTCGCGACTTCCATATGACCCAGGAGCAGGTAGCCCAGCGCACCGGAAAGGATCGAGCGACAGTGGCGAATTTCCTTCGGCTTTTGCGCCTTCCCGTCCCGGTGCAGGCAAAGGTAGAGTCGGGCGACCTTAGCTTCGGCCACGCCAGAGCGCTGCTCGGCTTGGACGGCGCCGAGGAGATCCTGAAAGCGATGACCAAGGTCGTCGCCCTCTCCATGTCGGTTCGACAAACCGAAACCTATGTCCAGGGATTGATGGATCCCGAGCGTAAGCGAAATAAAGGCGAAGAAAAGACGAAACAGCCCACCGACCCTAATGTTCGCGAGGCACAGGATCGATTGCAACGTCAACTCGGCCTGAAAGTGCGCATTGAGGATAAAAATGGCCGCGGTCGCATCACGATTGAGTACTCCGGCCTTGAAGATTTCGACGCCCTGATGGCGGCTCTTGGAGCCACGAGTTAGTATCTCTACCGTATTTCCAATTTTCAGAATTTTTTGGGCGCGGATGGCCCTGCTTGTATGAAACTCGTAGATTTCCTGTTTCGTTTTCGGCGCCTGGCTCTGATCGTGATCTTTTTTGTTGCTTTCTGGGCCCCGTGGGAACGACTCGGCGGCGCGCATCCCGGATCCACCTGGCTTTTCCTGGCGGGAACGCTCACCGCCATGGGCTTCTTTTCTATCGCCACCTCCACCATAGTCGTGGTCGCGATCGCCACGCTGGTACTGTTGCTGGCGGCATCGGTGCGCACCTGGGCCACCGCATATTTGGGATCTCACGTCGTCTACGACAAAGACCTCCATTCCGAGCGAGTGGTTGCCGATGGACCCTATCGCTACGTGCGCAATCCGCTATACCTGGGAATGTGGTTGCTGACGGCGGGTTTGTCGATACTGATGCCGCCTGGAGGCGCACTGTTCGCGATGGTGTCAGTCATCCTGCTGGCGATTGCGCTCACTGGTGCAGAGGAGCGGAAACTGGCGTCCGAACGCGGCGAAGCGTATACCGCATATCTGCGGCAGGTTCCACGGTTTTTACCCTCAATTTCGCCCAAGGTTGCAGCAGGCACGACGCGACCCCACTGGTTCCAAGGTTTCCTTGGAGAGATTCATCTGTGGGGAATGGCATTGACCTATGTGCTATTCGCCCATCGATACAACGTGCTCATTCTGCAACAAGGGGTGTTGATCTCGATTGGGATCACATTTCTGGTGCGAGCCATCTGGCGACCGCGAATACAGGTGAATTCGTAAGCTGGTTGCGCGAAAGCGCCAGCCGCGTACAGTCGGCACTTCACGCTAATTAGGGCAACAAATACCTTGGCTAACCGAAGTCTAGTTGGGACGGATATCACGAATTTCAATTGAGATCACATCTAAATTTTCGTATAGTTTTGCGATGCCTGCGGTAGCATGCCTTGCATAAACATTCTTTGTCCATGCTGCCAGTTCAAGACTCTGACAGCGAGTAAAGCATCCGAGGTATGCCCGGTGTGCTATTGGCAAGATGCTCCTGATGGAGATCCCGATAGTCGCAACTTAGTTAGGCTCTCGGAGGCTACAAAGAACTTCGCAGAAATCGGCGCTAGCGATCTTCTTTGGATTGGCGAAGTCCGACCTCCACTCCCAGAAGAATCCGCGGGTTAGCGAAGTATGGTATTGCCTAAAATTTAGACAATCTGGCGCAGGGTCGGGTACATGAGACCCATCTCCCTGCGCCGTGGCAGCATCGGGGCCTGCTGAAGTTGCGGCCCGTGCAGCGGATTGCTCGAAAACTTCGTCCCCGATTACTTCTTCGCGGGCGCGATTGCATCCTTGGCGGCCTTGGCCACGCGGAACTTGACCACGGTCTTGGCCTTGATCTTGATCGCTTCTCCGGTCTGCGGATTGCGGCCAATGCGGGCTTTCCGCTCTGCCTTCACCAGGCGGCCCAGTCCTGGAATCACAAAGAGGCCGACCTTCTTGGTTTCCTTGACGTCGGTTTCCGCCAGCAGATCCAGAAATCCTGCTACCTGCTTGTTCGTCAATTCGAGTTTTTCGGCCAAGTGCCGAACGAGTGCTGTCTTGGTCATACCTGCTGCCATAATTTGCCTTCCTCCTGATACCGACAGTGGTTGTCCCACCGCGGCTTTTGTTTTGACTTCTATCGACCCTGGTCGCCGCCTTTGGGCCTCGTATGAAATACGAGGATCGCAAGCATTGATGCGGGTCTAAAGAAACCCTTCCGCCGTTTACCTTGCGGCTTTCCGAAGGATTTGTCAACGGAAAACAGCGTATTTCCACAGGTTTTCTTCGGTTTTCCTCGGTTTTCTTCGGAGATTGGCCGATTTTCGCCGGTTTTCACCCGAAGAGACTCCTGAAACCCGCTTGAATGCGTGCTTCCGTCGCTTCTTGAGAGTAAAAAGATTCTACCGCTTTTTATTGCGCCGGGAACGCCATTCGCCGTGCAAAACCAGTGTCGCCAAGGGTTCTCGCTATACTAACCAGAGCACAATGGGCGGTAATGTGAATGACTGAAGGGCACAGAAGCAAATAGAGCCCCGCAGCCACCTGGAGGGGGAATGTCCTGGTTGTCGCTCCCAATTGTTTTCGCATCTTTGTCTGTTCTTCTGTACGTTGCTATCGCTGTTGTATTGGTCGTGAAGTGGATTCGAACCCGCGACATTGGTATTGCATGGTTGGGAATCGCAGTTGTCATATGGCCGTGGATTGCCGGCTTATTGCGTTGGGGCGAAACAATTCAGATCCGTCGCCTTGTGAGGCATCAGACTGTTGGTTTTTTCCCGTTCAGCTTGGTTGAGCACGGGAACGCAACCATCGGGGGCCTATTCACAACTCTTAATTCGTTACAGCAACTGATTGGCGCTGGTCTTCTGTTGATCGCGGTGATGTATCTCTACAATGGCAAGAACGCGATCAATCGTATTCGGATGCAGGTAGCCCCTTCCCATTCCGAAGCCTAGTTCGCAAAAAGCTCGCCTCTCCTGGCTTCCAACCACTCTTTATCGATTACCACTGCCGTGCAAAACCAGTGTCGCCAAGGGTTCTCGCTATACTAACCAGAGCGAGTCCACTTCCAAAGGAACAGCAAACATGCCCACCTCATCGCACACACCGGAGCCTCTTGAAAAGCAGGCGGTGCCGCTGGAGCAGGTGCTTCGGGTCGCGGAATTGGCGCAGCTTGAACTCCGCGAAGATGAGCAGCAGGAGATGCTGCGCGATCTCAACGCCATCCTGGGCCACGTCGCCCAGTTGAATGAGCTGGACACCCGCGATGTTCCGCCCATGACTCAGGTACATGTCGTGCTGCCCGACCCAGCGTCCCAGGGCGCGCTGGACGCCGGCAACGTGTTGCGCGATGATTCGGTCCGCCCTTCGCTCGATCGCGGTAAGGTGATGGCCACGGCACCGGACACAGACGGCACCTACTTTAAAGTCCCCAAGGTAATTGAGCGCTAGAGTTCAAGCGTCGTGAGCCGAAACAAGAAAATTTGTAAGGGAAAAGAATGGCAGAACTGAAATCCATGTCCAGCAGTACTTCGCAAACAACGCCTCGCACCATTCGCTCCGCACGCCACGCCATTGTCAGCAGCGAAACAAGTGCAGTCGCGCTGGCCGATTCTTACTACGACACCATCGCCCAGGAAGATCCGAAAATTCATGCATGGCTATCGCTGAGCCGTGAACGCGCTACTGCCCAGGCGAATCGCATCGACGATCTGGCGAAATCCGGTGAGCTGGCCAATGAAGAAGCGTTGCCGCTGGCCGGCGTCCCTATCGGAATCAAAGATGTGCTGGTGATGCAGGGCGCGCCCGCCACCGCAGGCTCGAAAATTCTGGAAAATTATCGTCCCCCCTACGACGCCACTACCGTAGCCAAACTGGCTGCGGCTGGCGCGGTCCTGCTGGGCAAATTAAATTGCGATGAATTTGCCATGGGCTCGTCGAATGAAAATTCTGCCTACGGTCCCGTCCATAATCCGCGCGCTCTTGATCGCGTTCCCGGCGGATCGAGCGGGGGTTCCGCCGCCGCCGTTGCAGCCAACATGGCCGTGGCCACATTAGGCACCGATACTGGCGGCTCCATTCGTCAGCCGGCCTCATTCTGCGGAGTGGTAGGCCTGCTGCCGACCTATGGACGCGTCTCTCGCTACGGATTGATTGCCTTTGCCTCCTCGCTGGACCGTGTGGGTCCGTTCACACACACAGTGGAGGATGCAGCGATTCTGTTGCGCGTACTCGCCGGCGCGGATCCAATGGACGCAACCAGCGCGCACCACCCAGTCCCAAATTACGCGGCCGCGCTGAATACTCCGGTCAAAGGCTTGCGCATCGGCATTCCCGATGAATATTTCGCCGAGGGCCTCGACCAGGAAGTCCGCGCTGCCGTGGAAAAAACCGCCGATGCATTGCGCGCGGCAGGATGCACGCTGCATAAAGTTTCGCTGCCGCATACGCGCTACGCTGTTGCTACCTATTACGTACTCGCCACCGCCGAAGCCAGTTCCAACCTGGCGCGCTTTGACGGCGTGCGCTATGGGTTGCGCGCGCAAGATGCCTCCACGCTGAGCACTATGTATCGCCGCACCCGCGATCAGGGGTTTGGCAAGGAAGTCAAGCGTCGCATCCTGCTTGGGACTTACGTCTTGAGCGCCGGATATTACGATGCCTACTATCGCAAGGCGCAGCAGGTGCGCACCCTGTTGACGCGCGATTTTCTCGAAGCCTTCACGCAAGTGGATGCCATCCTGACTCCGACCGCACCCACGCCGGCCTTTCGTCTCGGCGAAAAAACCGATAATCCGCTGGAAATGTATCTGGCGGACATCTACACCGTGACCGCGAATCTGGCGGGCATTTGCGGCATCTCAGTTCCCTGCGGCAACTCCTCCGCGGGTCTGCCGATTGGCGCTCAAATCCTCGGCAAGCACTTCGACGAAGCCACCGTGCTTCGTGTCGCGCACGCGGTGGAGCAGTCGCAGCGATGAGCGCCGAAGCGAAAGACGCATCCGCAATTGCCAAAGATCGATTGATTGTCGCGCTCGATGTACCCTCCGCAGCGCAAGCCAGAGAATTGGCGACGCAACTTCGCGGCGCCTGCCGCTGGGTGAAGGTGGGCCTGGAGTTATATCTTGCCGCAGGCTCAGCAATCGTGGAAGAGCTCGCCTCTCAGGGCTTTTCAATTTTTCTCGACCTGAAATTTCACGACATCCCCAACACCGTCGCGGGAGCGGTTCGCTCTGCGGCATCCATGGGTGCTTCTTTACTGACGGTCCACGCCGCGGGCGGACCTGCGATGTTGCGCGCCGCCGCCGAGGCAGCCGCCTCAACGAAGGATGCTCCGCAGCTGCTGGCTGTCACAGTCTTGACCAGCATGGATACACAGGAGTTGCAGGCCATTGGCATCGAGACCTCGGCAGCCGACCACGTACTTCGTCTGGCGCGCATAGCTGTGGAGTCAGAGATTCGCGGACTGGTTTGTTCCCCGGAAGAAGTTTCTCTTCTACGCCGCGAAATGGGTGCGGAGCCGCGGCTGGTTGTCCCGGGGATTCGTCCCGCGGGCGCTTCCATCGGAGATCAGAAACGAATTGCCACCCCGGCAGATGCGATTCGATCCGGTGCCAGCCAACTCGTTGTCGGCAGGCCGATTACCCAGGCGGACGATCCCGCGCAAGCCGCGCAAGCCGTTCTGGATGAAATCTCTGCTGCTGTGTAAAATCACAATTCTGCAATCTCAGTCAGCCTCTACGGGCCGGGATCGTATGCAACAGAGTCGCCGAGCGCGGCATCTATCTTTGCATTCTTCGTGTGATTTTTCGTGGCATGGACACGGAGATGAACAGGACGTTGACCGAATTCAGCAGCTGTCTTTACCCTCCGAATATTGAGTGAAAAGGACCTGTAGATCGTCGGAAAATGCCAGGTTCTCCTATCCCCAATACATGAGGCTATCTCTTGTGAAGATTTCATGGTGCATCCGCACGGCGGCCCGCCGCTTTTTCAGCATTGCCGCGGCAATGCTTCTAGTCCTTACTCTGCCTGCCGTCGGATTTTCTGCCCAAAAGCCTCCGGCTCCCCGGGTCACTTTGCCCGGTAATATTCGCCCGGATGTGAAGTCTGCGATCGACAAGGGCGCGGTCGACGGTGGCCTGCAGTTGGATCACATGCTGCTGCAATTGCAAAGGCCCGCCGCCCGCGAAGCCGCGTTGGACGCAAAGATTGAAGCCATGCACCAGCCCGGCGATCCGGATTTTCATCACTGGCTGACCGCTGATGAGATGGCGCAATATGGACCCGATGCGGCGGAGATTCAGAGAATCACGCAGTGGCTGCAAACTTACGGCTTGCAAGTGAACGGGGTTTCCAAAAGCGGTCTGGTGATCGATTTTTCGGGTACGGCTGCCCAGATCACCTCTGCCATGCACGTCGCGCTGCATACCGTCATCGTCCGAGGGAAAAGCCATTTTGCCAATATTGAAAATCCTCAGGTGCCGGCAGAGTTTGCCAACCTGATCGTCGGTGTTTCATCGTTGAACGATTTTCGACCGAGACCGGCGCACACCGCGATCGCGGCGGCACGCATTGATGCCGTCTCCAAGGCGGTTGTGCCGCATGCAACCACCGCAGCCGGCGAAAGCGCCATGTCCTCCAGTGCTACGCCGAGCTTCACGATCGATTCGTCTTACCAGGTGGTTGCCCCCAACGATCTCCATACGATTTACAACTTCGATGGTGTCTACGGCAAAGGAATCACGGGCAAAAAACAAAAGGTCGTGGTGATTGAGGATAGCAATGTCTACTCGGCCAATGACTGGCATGCCTTCCGCAATAAGTTTGGCCTGA
>JAZKAG010000212.1:10306-20348 GCA_040389265.1 Acidobacteriota bacterium | reverse complement strand
TGAGCAAATACACCCATGGCTCATTCGCGGAGATTCATCCTGGCGGATGCAAAAATCCTGGAGTCGTTGTAGGAGATGACGCGGAGGCCACCCTGGATGCGGAGTACGCCAGCGCTGCAGCACCGGATGCGGCGATTGTGGTTGCTTCCTGCGCCGGTACGAAAACCACCTTTGGCGGGCTGCTGGCTCTGCAGTCGCTGATTGACGAAAAGGTTCCCCCGGCCATCGTCAGCATCAGCTACGGAGAGTGTGAATCCGCGCTTGGGGCTGCAGGCAATGCGACGTATCGTTACGCCTTCCAGCAGGCGGCAGCGGAAGGTGTGTCGGTGTTTGTTTCTACCGGAGATGAAGGGGCTGCCGGTTGCGACGCCAATCAGCCGGCCGCGAAACACGGCATAGCAGTGAACGGATTTGCGTCAACAAAGTACGACGTTGCTGTGGGTGGCACCGATTTCGGCGACAGCTATGCTGGAACCAATACGCAATACTGGCGCTCGAAGAACAACTCCATCTACGGATCGGCGAAGTCCTATGTTCCTGAAATTCCATGGAACGATTCCTGCGCCAGCACTCTGATCTCGATGGTGGAGGGATACAACGTCCCCTATGGAAAGAATGGCTTCTGCAATTCTCCAATCGGGGAGATGGCTTTCTTAACAACAGAAAGCGCAAGCGGCGGACCCAGTGGCTGCGCCTATGGCGAGACCTCCCGCACGGCCGGCACACCCGCGGTCAGCGGTACGTGTCGAGGTTACGCGAAACCCAGCTACCAGGCCGGCATCTTCGGCAACCCGAATGACCATGTCCGTGACCTGCCGGATGTTTCATTGTTCGCAGCGAATGGCATCTGGGGTCATTACTACGTATTCTGCTACACCGATCCGGCAAAGGGAGCAGGTGGCGCGCCATGCAGCGGCAATCCTGCGAACTGGTCCGGGGCAGGCGGCACATCGTTCTCAGCCCCGATCGTTGCCGGGATCCAGGCTCTGGTGAATCAGTCGCAAGGATCTGCCCAAGGCAATCCCAATTACGTGTACTACGCGCTGGCGAAAATGGAATTCGGTGGCACCGGAAAAAATTCCTGCATCGCAACCCTCGGCAAGGATAGCGAGTATTCCTGCATCTTTCACGACGTAGCTCAAGGCGACATAGATGTGAACTGCCTCGGATCCAACAACTGCTATAAACCATCCGGAACCAATGGCGTGTTGTCGAAAACCAGCAAGGCATATTCCAAGGCGTACGGCAGCCGAGAAGGCTGGGATTTTGCCACAGGCATCGGCACATTGAATGTCGGCAACCTGATCAAAAACTGGAGCTCTGCAACGCGGTAGGCCGAATCAGTATCACCGCACACAAAAGGAGACAGGCACATCACCTGTCTCTTTTTGCTGCGGCTCCAGTGCGCCGTTACCGCGGCAGCGTTGCCTTTCCCAAAACCTGCACTTTTGTCGCAATTCCGCTTGCACCTGAACCAGGCTGGCCGCCGCCGACGAACAGTGTATAGCTGCCCGGCAGAATCACGCGATCACCGTTTTCCAACACCTGGCTCCATTGCCGTGCGTCCACTTTGATTTGTACCGGCACAGTGGCGCCGGCAGCAATGTGGACGCGCGAAAATCCTGCGAGCGCATGAATCGGGCTGGTCGTTGTTTTTGGATAGGTGAGATACAGTTCCGCCACCTCATCGCCGTCGGTCTTCGATGTGTTGGTTACGTCGACATCTACTGTCAGAGAGTCGCCAGCCTGCAGCTTTTGCGTGGAAACGTGCGGTGTACCGAACTTGAATTGCGAATAGCTCAGCCCAAAGCCAAATCCATACAGCGTCGCCCCGTGAAAATACCGATACGTGCGGTCCGCCATTGAGTAATCGGTAAACACAGGCAGCTCACTGGTGGAGCGATAGAACGTGACCGGCAATCTGCCTGCTGGATTATTTTTGCCGAGCAGCGTGTCGACGATCGCCTGACCGCCGCGAGCGCCCGGATACCATGCTTCAAGAATGGCGTTGGCATGCTGCGCGGACCAGTTCACCGCCAATGCCGAACCATTCATCAACACCACGATTAACGGCTTGCCGGTTGCGGCGACGGCCTGCAACATCTTCACCTGCACGTCCGGCAAGTCAATGGAAGTACGATCACCGCCTGAAAATCCTGGAATGTGAACCGGCATCTCTTCTCCTTCCAGTCGCGGAGAGATGCCTACGAATGCGACGACGGCATCGGCTTGCTTCGCGGCGTCCACCGCCTGCTTGCGTAGTACCTCCACCGGCGGTTGCCAGTTGAAGCTGATGCCGGCGCCAGACAAGGGACCTTGGTGCGAGTATTCCATCCGAAATTCGTGCGGCTTGGTATCCGCAAAATGCAGGCGAAACTCGGCTGGATTCTCATGCTCCTTTTTGTCATGGGAAGTGCCGGACAATACTTGCTTGCCGTCCACCCAGACACTGTAACTTTCCACGTTGGTGCAGGGATCACATTCAATCAGCTTTACCTGGAAGGTAAAATCCCCGGCGGCTGGAGGTGTCAAAGTACCTGTCCAGCGAACAGAAAACGCGTTCCGTGGAATGCGGTTGGGATACGGACTCACGCGATCCCAGTTGCTGTCTATGTTGTCTGAAGTCGAAGTGATGCCGGCTCCGGCAAAACGGGTATTCGGAAACGCAGTCTCTGTCAGTCCTTCGCCGCCATCGGCAGTGTGAAAGACATTTGGAGGCACCGGCAATGACAGTTGCTCCACGTAGGGCGCACCCTGGACGTCCAGAACGCGAAATCGCTGTTGCGCAGCCAGTGTTTTAAACGCCGCCAGCGGAGTTTCCGGATCGATGGGCACTCCATTGTAATTCCCTTCGAGCGCCGCCATCGATGCCGCATTCGGCCCGATCACCGCAATCGTCTTCACATTGCGACCGAGGGGCAACGCACCGTCATTTTTCAACAGCACCATGGACTCATCGGCCGCTTTCAAATCGAGCCGCGCATGCGTGGGAGAAAATACGACAGAGCGATTCAGTGCTTGCATCGGCTGGTCCGCCATCGGCGCAAGAATTCCCATCCGAATACGCGCCGTCATCAACCGCTTCACAGCCGCATCGATTTCGCTTTCCTTGATCAGCCCATCGTGAACTGCTTTGACCAGCGTGGCATATTCATCGCCACAACTCAGATCCGTTCCTGCACGCACTGCCACCACCGAAGCCTGCTCAATCGATGGCGCGTACTTGTGGCCATCGGCGATATCGCCAATCGCGCCGCAATCAGATACGACATATCCCTTGAACTTCCAATCGTCGCGCAACGTTTTCTGCAGCAGCATGGTGTTCGCACACGCCGGCGCTCCATCGATGGAGTTGTACGCGCACATGATGGAGTCGGCATGTCCATCGACAATGGTGGCGCGAAAAGCAGGTAGGTACGTGTCTTCCAGGTCGTGCGAAGAAACATCCACGTTGAAGCGATGCCGCTCCGACTCTGGACCGCTATGTACATCGAAGTGCTTGGGAGTGGCAATCGCCAGATAGGTGTTGGGATCATCGCCTTGCAGCCCCTTCACAAACTGGACACCAAGTTGTCCGGTCAGAAACGGATCTTCGCCATAGGTCTCCTGCCCGCGGCCCCAGCGCGGATCGCGAAAGATATTCACGTTCGGCGACCAGAAATCCATCCCATAGTAGATGGCGTGATTGTCTTCCCGCACTGCGGAGTTATATCGTCCCCGCGCCTCAATACCGATCAAGTGCGCTTCCTCGTGGATCAGCGGGGCATCCCACGTCGCCGCCATGCCGATCGCCTGCGGAAATACAGTTGCGTATCCAGATCGCGCCACTCCATGCAGTGCTTCGCTCCACCAGTCGTATTCGGCGACACCAAGCCTCGGGATCGCGGCCGCATGATTTTGCATTTGCGAAACTTTTTCCTCCAGTGTCATTTTCGAGACCAATTCATCGACTCGTCGCTGAATTGGAACTGAAGAGTTCAGATAAGGGGCGGCGGATGTGTCACCGGCCTGCGCAAAAGATGCGGGGGCCAGGAGCAGCAGCGCGCCCGCGGCGGCTAATCCTGTGGCAAACCAAAATGTCATTCGGCCGGCGGTAGAGGCGAGCAAAAACGATTTAGACATGTGTTCTCTCCTTGTTTCACGTCGCGCAAATCGCAATCTATTCGGCGTCTATCAATCTACTGTGCATCGACCGGCCTGACAAACCTGACGGGGTCACATGACTATGGTCGAGTTTGGTTGCCCGCGAATCTCGCAACTTTAAGCGCAGAAATGTGTTGGTATGTGGTTGTGCGCTGGAAAAATTTGCATCCTATGTTTCCGGAGAGATATCGAATGAACACCCGCAATAAGTCAGCCTTCGGGGCAACGTTATCCGTAGTTCTTCTTTTCGGTGTGGCCGCTTGCCACGGGAAACCGAAGTCCACTGCGGCTGCGCAGGCGACATCCAGCCAGAACGATGCAGGCGATCCGGCCGACGCCAACAACGCACCAGCGAACGGGCCAGCGCCTGACTACAACAATGGCTCTGCCGCGAAACAATCCTATTCTTCGCAGCCCGCCGCTCCGCAACAGTACAGCCAGGAGGAGCCCCCACCACCTCCACCGCAGGATCAATCTGGCTACGATCAATCTGGCTATGATCAATCCAATTACGATCAGTCCGGCTATGACCAGGCGGGCGGATACGCGGCTGGGGACTACGACGATACCGCAGATCAACAGGAAGTTTACGCCCCAGAGCCACCGCCGCCGATTCCGGAATACCAGCAACCGTACTGCCCGGGCTCCAACTATATTTGGACGCCGGGATATTGGTACTGGTCGCCGGCTGGTTATTACTGGGTACCCGGAGCGTGGGTCCTCGCACCCTACGTCGGTGCTCTGTGGACTCCTGGATATTGGGGATTTGGAGGCGGGCGTTATGGCTGGCACTACGGCTATTGGGGACCCTCCATCGGCTTTTACGGCGGCGTCAATTATGGCTATGGCTATTTCGGAAGAGGATATGAGGGCGGCTATTGGAATCGAGGGTCCTTTTATTACAACCGCTCCATTACACGCGTCAACGTAACCATCGTTCGCAATGTCTATGTCCGAAATGTCACCTATAACAACCGCACTCGCGTCAGCTATAACGGAGGACGCGGTGGATTGAATGTTCGTCCCGACCAGTCACAAATGAATGCGGCCCGCGCCAGGCGTTTTGGGGCGATCCCAGCACAACGTCAACTGGTGCGACAAGCCCAGAGCAATCGGGCGCAGTTTGCCAGGACGAACCACGGCCGGCCCGCTCAGGTTGCCTACACCCGGCCTGTCAATGGCGGCCGTAAAGCCCCGGCCCCGCGTCCGCAGGATTTCCATCCGGCTATCGCTACCCGTCCGGCAAATGGAGCAAGGCCCACAGCCGGCGGAAGACCACCCAATGCGACACGACCCGAGAATGGGGCCCATCCCACCAACGGCAGCCGACCAACGAACAATACACGACCTGCAAATGACGCGCATCCCACGAACGGTGGTAGGCAAGGGATTTCGCCGGCTCCGAGCGCCGGTCATCCTTCCAACGGAAAGCCAACACCGGAGCGGCCGGCAACCCGACCGGCGCAGCCTACGCCGGAGACGCGACCCACGCCGCAACCTCGACCGGAGTCCCGGCCCGCGTCGCAACCACGGCCTGAAACGCGACCCACTCCTGAGCCAAGGCCCGAATCTCGACCCACGCCGCAGCCACGGCCCGAATCGCACCCGGCGCCTCAGCCAAGGCCGGAGTCTCGACCCTCGCCTCAGCCTCATCCTGAATCGCGGCCTGCGCCTCAACCAAGGCCAGAGTCTCGACCCGCGCCCCAGCCAAGGCCAGAGTCACACCCTGCTCCTCAACCGAGGCCAGAGACTCGACCCTCGCCTCAGCCTCATCCTGAATCACGACCTGCGCCTCAACCAAGGCCCGAGTCACACCCTGCGCCACAGCCAAGGCCAGAGTCTCGACCCGCGCCCCAGCCAAGGCCCGAATCACACCCCGCGCCACAACCTCATCCGGAATCTCGACCGGAACCAAGGCCGCAGGCACGGCAGCAAGATCGGCCCGCTCCTCATCGCCAGGAATCCCACCCGGCACCACAACATCAGCAACAGGAAAGCCGTCATCCCGGATAATTACCAGTCCTCTCGGGCTCGCTCATGGGTAGTCTCCGATCTGCATTCGGGGGCTACCCGGTATTCCTTCAGTCGTAGCGCGAACGATCTTTTTGGCGGCAACCTTTCGCGAGAGCTCGCGCTTTAGAACAACTCAGGAATGCTCTGAAAGGCGATGCGAGTAGGAGCGGCGGCCTTCGCCAAATGCATGCTGGCGAAGTAGAGAGTCTCCGTACCATATTTGTGGTTCAGTTGATCCATGGTCGCGGCCAGTTGATCCCGGCTGGCTTCTCGATCCAGCGCACTGAACAGGCTCAAGGTGTGCAGTTCTTCCGGCACAAGGTGCAGCAGCGTGACGCTCACCAGAAAGGGCCTTTCGTAGAGCGGCCCGACTGGACGCATCGACCACAATTTTCGTAGGCCTTCCATCAACGTTTGCGAATCCTGGCACTCGACAAGACGCAATTGCTCCGTCCACGTCCGCTGCGGAATTCCAGAACCGTGTTTGCCGGTCGCAGCCTCTTTGGGCACGGTGAATCGCAGCGTCAGCGACATACCCGCAGCCCATAATTTATGCATTCGCAATCGCATCGCGGCCTTGTGCAATAACTTGTGCGCCGTGGCATAGGTGCCTTGCAGATTGCGCAACTCCGGTCCCAGCACATGTTCGTGGCCAATGGATTTTGGATGCTCCAGGTCCGCGTCGTGAAAGTCCTCTCCGCGCAGCCAGTGCCACAAGCGCTCTCCCTGCACTCCGCCCCACGCCTGACCTAACTGCTCCGCGCTCAGAGCCAGCAAATCATCCATGGTTTTTACTCCGTGGGAGTTCAGGCGCCGCTCCATCCTGCTGCCGATTCCAACCAGGTCCCGCAACTTCAGGCGCAGCAGAGTGTGCGGAAGCAGGTCTTGCGTCAACGCAATCAGCCCATCCGGCTTCTCCATGTCGGAGGCGATCTTCGCCAGATAACGATTCGGCGCCAGGCCAACGGAACAGCAGAGCGTGCTGCCAACCTGCTCGCGAATTCGAGATTTGATTCGCCGCGCAATCTCCATCGCCGCCAATAGCGGCTGCTCGCGACCCATCAGTTCGCAAGCCATTTCATCGATGGAACGAACGGACGACACCGGCACACAGTTTTCCACTGCCTCCACCACGCGACGGTGATAGTCCACGTACAACTCATGGCGAGCTTCCACCAGGACGATTTCCGGGCAGAGCCGCTTGGCTTCACCCACCTGCGTCCCAGTCTTGACGCCGTAGGCCTTGGCTTCATAGCTGGCCGCGATACAGAATGTGGTGTCCGCCATCAGCGGAACGACTGCGACCGGCCGGTTGCGCAGCGCCGGTTCTATCTCTTGTTCGACGGAGGCGAAGTAGGAGTTGAGATCCAGGAAAAGCCAGCGTACACGGGGCGCTTGCGAAGTTGGCCTGGGCGGCTGCGCTGGTAAATTATGCGAGACCATGAGATTCGCCTATACTTCGCCTTATTGTGCGCCGAGTCAGATTTCGAAGCAAGCAGATGCCTCGGTTTTGCCAAGCGATTGCAGCGTTTTACAAAAAATTAGTTTTAGATTCATTTTTTTCAATCTAAAGTCAACCCCAGTTCGTATTATGGAATCTATCCAGAGGAAGGTACCAAGTTTGATACGGGGTGTAGCCAAATGACCTGGGCGTTTCTCACCGTCTTTCGTGAAGGATGGCAACATGTCGAGCCCGCCCTGCCTCTGGTCATGGGGGGGGCCAGCATCCTCATCCTGCTTGGCTGCGCGGTTGCCAGCTGGGTTTGCCCCTCTAGAAAAGAAGATTGCCTGTTTCACCGTCACGTCATCTAGCCAGGCGCCAGTGGCCATCAATGCGGCGCTCCAACAGCGGTAGTCCCTCTCATTCCGTCATCTCATTCGCCTCGACTGCCGATTTCTTCACCCGGGTGCGGCTCCGCACATCTCCTCTCGCGTCAATCTCTCTATAATCCAGTCGTGACCGTACAAGCGAAACTCCAGGAACTGGAACGCCGTAACGCTCTGGCCGAAGAGGGCGGAGGATCGGCTCGACGCGAGCGTCAGCATCGCGAGGGAAAGCTATCCGCGCGGGAACGCATCGATCTTCTATTGGACCAGGGAACCTTTGAAGAAATGGATCGCCTGGTCACCCACCGCTGCACTGACTTCGGCATGGAAGAGCAGAAATTTCCAGGCGATGGTTTTATCACCGGTTATGGCCGGATTCATGGACGAATCACGTTTGTCTTCGCCCAGGACTTTACCGTATTCGGCGGATCGCTCTCGGAAACAAATGCGGCCAAAATCACCAAGATGATGGATACTGCCATGCGGGTGGGTGCGCCTATTATTGGGCTCAACGACTCCGGCGGTGCGCGCATTCAGGAAGGTGTGGTCTCGCTGGTCGGCTATACCGAGATTTTTTTGCGCAACGTGCAAGCCTCGGGGGTGGTGCCGCAGATTTCCGCCATCATGGGGCCATGCGCAGGAGGCGCCGTCTATTCGCCCGCCATCACCGACTTTATTCTGATGGTGGATAAGACCGCCTATATGTTCGTCACCGGTCCGGATGTTGTAAAAACCGTGACCCATGAAGAGGTGACCAAGGATACTCTTGGCGGCGCGGTCACGCACAACGAAAAGTCCGGAGTCGCTCACCTGATGGCGCGGGACGACGCAGAATGTCTGGCGATGATCCGCGAACTGCTGACATTTCTTCCGCAGAATAACCTGGAAGACCCGCCGCGCAAGCCCACGGAAGATCCCATTGATCGTGCCGACGCCGAGCTCGACACCCTGATTCCGGACCGGCCGACCCAGGCGTACGACTCCAAGCTCGCGATTCAGCACATCGTTGACGATGGTTATTTTTTTGAGATCCACGAACGCTACGCGCGCAATATTGTTGTGGGATTCGCGCGCATGAACGGGCGTCCGGTCGGTATGATCGCGAATCAGCCCTCGGTTCTGGCTGGCGTGCTCGACATTAACGCCAGCAGCAAGGCGGCGCGATTCGTGCGCTTCTGCGATGCGTTCAATATCCCTCTGATCACGCTGGAAGATGTTCCCGGCTTTTTGCCCGGCACGCAACAGGAGCACGGCGGCATCATTCGCCATGGCGCGAAGTTGCTCTATGCCTATGCTGAAGCCACGGTTCCCAAGCTGACCGTCATCATGCGTAAGGCCTATGGCGGAGCGTATTGCGTGATGAGCTCAAAACATCTGCGCACCGATCTGAACCTGGCATGGCCAACCGCGGAAATCGCCGTGATGGGCGCGGAAGCTGCCGTCAACGTTGTCTATCGGCGAGAAATGGAAGAAAGTGTGCGCCAGGCGCAGGCAGTGTGGCCTTCAGGACGAGCATTCACGGAAAAAGACAAGGCAAAAATTCTTGCCGACACTCGTCAGGAAAAAGTGCATGAATTTCGCGACCGATTTGCCAATCCCTATGTTGCCGCGGAGCGCGGATATGTGGACGCGGTCATTCGTCCCAGTGAAACGCGCTTGCGCCTGATTCGCGCCCTGGAAATGCTGGACACCAAGCGCGAAAAAAATCCTCCCAAAAAACACGGCAACATCCCACTGTAAAAGTGAGCGATGGTACCATTTATGGTACCATCGCCGTATGTTGCAAGTCCCAGAGCTCATCGCCTCCTACCCCATCCGACGTCGCAAGGTCAGGAGGCCGGCGTGGCACTGACTCGCCAATACAAAGAAACGATCCAGGCACGCATCCAGCGTGATCCGAGATTTCGTCACAAGGTTCTTTGCGAAGGGATGGAATGTCTTCTCGCTGGCGACATTGAAACGGGCAAAGCCTTTCTTCGCGATTTGATCCATGCGACGGTGGGATTTGCCCGGTTAGCGGAGGCGACGCATCACTCCACCAAAAGCCTGATGCGGATGA
>JAZKAG010000212.1:2240-10296 GCA_040389265.1 Acidobacteriota bacterium | reverse complement strand
CTTACGGTTCCTGCGAAACGTCGGACATTAGCGTGCGCCTGCAGGTCCGCACCGTGCGGAGGTAGCCGCGGGCGCTTTCACTACGAGAGCCTTCTATTCCTTCAAGCTGAAGGTGTACATCATTCCGCTTGAGGCGAGATTTCTCGAAGCAAACGCGCCCGGTGGTAGAAAGCCGTATTCCCCTGTCGGTAGGTTGGCGGGCAAGATGATTCTGTAGGTCATCGGGGCAACCCTGGCGCTCTGGAATTCGATCAGGTCTCGAGACGCTCCCGTAGAGGCATGAAATACGCCGCCTGTGACCGAGCGGAACTCGCGGTACTTAGATTTCGCATGAAGGTGCAGCAACTGATATTCGGCGGGTGCGTCGCCGTCTCGCACAACAATCAAGAAGTTCAGCGGTGTAGTGATGGAAGTCGGGCTGTGTTCCCCGTGAATGTGACCATTGATGTCTCCCTTCACGATTCCATCGGTGGCAATCGATTTGAGGACGCCCCCAGTTTTGGTGTTCACAACTTCCGCCTGAATATTTGTATAAACACCTCTGACCCCGTAGTAGACCCCGATTTCCGTTGGATATTCACTTGTATTTGCGGGTACAGTCGGTGATGCGGCAGGTGCGTCCTTTGCAATCATGGCCGCCATCACAGCGTCGGAGACGCCACCCTGCTTGAGAGCGATCAGGTCGTTTGCCGACAGTGAAAAATGACCAGGCTGTGAGTTGATAGAGGAGATGATGATCGAATCGCTCATCCCTGCTTTCGCCATCTTGATGACGGAATCATTGGTATTCGTAAACTGCTGTGCGGAAGCCATACCGAGGCAAAGAAAAAGTACTAAAAAAGCAGAACACGTCTTCATGTCTTCCTTTCATTGAATGAATTAGATTGGAAATCGCCCAAGTCTAGCATGCACGCACGCTGTCATCCTGGCGATTTACCCCTACCGAACTCGCAGTAAGCAAACAGGTCTCTCATTCATCAAGCCAATCGTTGTTGGATTGCATCTCTCTTACTAGACTCAAAATGGAGGCAGTCCCCCGATGCAGCCCTATTCTTCTTCTTCGCCGCGCGTCTCACTTCCGTTCACAGATCGCAAACTTCCTGCAGCTGCGCGTGTGTTGGGTGCCATGCCGGCGAATGACGAAGTGCGCGTGTCTATCATCGTCAAACGCAAACAGCCGCTCGATCTAGCGAATTTGCAGGGCCGCCATGTGTCGCGTACGGAATTCAACAGCAAGTATGCCGCGAGCGCGGAAGCTTTTGACCAGTTGCGGCAGTTCGCGGAGCAGCATGGCCTGGCGGTGGATGCGAACGCGTCGAGCCTCGATCGGCGCACCCTGGTGTTGACTGGCACGGCGGCGCAGATGCAACAGGCGTTCGGAGTTGAGCTGCAGCAGGTGGAACATGATGGTCGCCACTATCGAATCCATGCGCAGCCAGCGACCATGCCGCAGGAGTGTGCTTCCATGGTGGATGCGGTGTTGGGGCTGGACACGCGGCCGCAAGCGCAATCGCATTTGCGGAAGCTGAAAGATCTGCGGCCCGCAGCGGCTGTTTCGCAGAGCTATTTGCCGCGACAGGTGGCCCAGATCTATAGCTTTCCGACCGACGTCGACGGAAGCGGAGAGACCATCGGCATCCTGGAGCTGGGCGGCGGATATACGACCACCGACATTCAGAAGTATTTCAAGAACCAAAACATCACTCCGCCGAAGGTCGTTGCGGTTTCCGTGGATGGCGGCACCAACTCGCCAACCAATGCCAACGGACCCGACGCGGAAGTGATGCTGGACATTGATGTGGCGGCGAGCGTTGCGCCCGGCGCGAAGATTGCGGTGTACTTCACTCCCAACACCGATCAGGGCTTTGTCGATGCATTGACGACGGCGATCCACGACACTGCCAATCATCCCTCAGTGATTTCGATCAGCTGGGGTGGCCCGGAATCCAATTGGACGCAGCAGGCGATCAAAGCGCTGGACGATGCCTGCCAGTCGGCGGCGGCGCTGGGAGTGAGTATTACAGTTGCATGCGGTGACAGCGGGTCGACGGACGGCGTGAGCGATGGCTCGAATCATGTCGACTTTCCTGCCTCAAGTCCGCACGTGCTGGCCTGCGGAGGCACGAAGATTACGACCAGCGGGACCACGCTGAAGGATGAGGTGGTGTGGAACGATGAAGCGCAGAGTGGCGGCGCGACGGGCGGGGGCGTCAGCACAGTGTTTCCGCTGCCGGCCTGGCAGCAGAATGCCAACGTCCCGGGTGCAACCAGCGGCGGCAAAGGGCGGGGGGTCCCCGACGTTGCCGGCGATGCAGCGCCGGCGACCGGCTATTCGATCGAAGTAGACGGACAGACAGAAGTCGTGGGCGGGACAAGCGCGGTGGCGCCACTGTGGGCGGGGCTGATTGCGCTGCTGAATCAGAAGCTGGGCAAGCCGGTAGGATTTCTGAACCCGCAAATTTATCCTCTGCTGGGAAGCGCTGCGTTTCGCGACATCACCCAGGGTACGAACGGTACGTACAAGGCGGCCGCCGGCTGGGATGCGTGCACAGGATTAGGTTCGCCGATGGGAACTACCCTGGCGACAAAACTGTAGGCGGCAAAACGTAACTGTACACGTTACATTATTCTTCTGCCGGCCGCAGAATGGGTTTTCCCTTTTCGTTGAGGTGAATTCTACCCATGGGGTGATGGTGGTCGTGGGTGAACAGCACCAGCCACTTCTCGGGGATCGCACGCCGATAGAAGCGCTTGCGCTCTTCGATGCAGGTCAGCGGATAGAGATCGTATCCCATGACCCAGGTGCTATCCAGGTGCGCGCTGGTCGGAATCAAATCGGAAATGTAAGTCGCGCGTTTGCCCGTGGAATCGATATGGATCGCCATCAGCTGCGCGGTGTGTCCTGGAAATAATTCGCATGTAATGCCCGGTACAATTTCAAATATTTTTCCCGGCGTGGAACCCTCCAGAAGCGTCATCTGGCCGGAGGCGATCAGCGGATCGTAGTTATCGCTGATGTAGCTGATGCGATCACGCTCCAACTGGCGATGGCCATGTTCCACCTCGCCCTGATGGGCAAAGTAGCGGGCGTTAGGAAACATCGGGACTACCTGTCCGGACTCACTGCACACTGTGTTCCAGCCGCAGTGATCGAAATGCAGGTGGGAGTTAATGACGATATTGACTTCCTCCGGCCGCACCCCCGCGGCTTCCAGGCTTTTTGGCAGCAACTGGCTGGACTGGTAGATGTCTCGCAGCTTGGGCGACAGTTTATTGCCCAGGCCAGTCTCAATCGCTACGGTGTGGCGACCTGTTCTTACGATTACGGTATTTGCGCCTAAGAGGATTCGATTTTTTTCGTCGGCGGGCGCGCGCTTCTCCCACAATGGCTTGGGCACCACGCCGAACATGGCGCCTCCGTCGAGCAGGTACGTTCCGTCGGTACAAATGGTCAGTTCGAAATCGCCGACTGTCGTTCGTCCACGCATCAGGTCATGTGTGTGTGGGCCTTCGGCTGGATGAGGCATATGCAGGGTGCTCCTATCTTAATGACTGACTTCCCGTGGGATGCATGCCAGTCTCAAATTGCTGCAGAATTGCATCGAACAAGTGGGTCCGCGCAGGTGATCCTGCAATCGAGTGAGTCTTGCGCGGATACAGCAACAGCCTATATGGAACACTTGCAGTTACAAATTGCTGAATCATCTGGATCGTGTTCTGCATGTGGACATTGTCATCGCCTGTGCCCTGCACCATCAGCAGGTTGCCGTGCAGATGAGCCGCGTTGGTGGTGACGGAATCGTCTTGATACGTCTTCTGATTCTCGTCCGGCAGGCCAAGGTAGCGCTCGGTGTAGATGGAATCGTACAGGCGCCAGTTGGTGACCGGCGCCACGCAAACCCCGGCGACAAAGCGATCGGAATGAGTCATGGCATAGAGCGTGAAGGTTCCGCCCCAGCTCCATCCCCACCATCCCATGCGCCTGGCATCGAGCTGCGGATGTTGCTGCAGGACCTGATCAACCATGGTCAGCTGATCCTGCAATTGCACCGGGCCAAAGTCGCGATAGGCGGCCTCCTGAAAGGTACGGTCCCGGTTGCCCGAGCCGCGATTATCGACATGCAGCACCGCAAAACCATGCTGCATCAATAGCTGATCGAACAAGAAGCCCTGGCCGCCGAACTCGTTACGCACCGTCTGGGCGTGCGGGCCGCCGTAGGGGTTCACAATCAGTGGAACGCTGGCGGGTGCGTGCATGTCGGGAGGCAACAGCAGTTCCCCGTACAGCGTTGTGCCGTCCGCGGCTTTGCCGGTAAACATGATGGGAGCGACGAGATTGTATCCGTCTAACGGGTGCGAATTCCAGAAAGGAGTACACGCGCCGGTCACGCTGCAGGTGCTGACCACGGGTGGTTGCATCAGGCTGGAGGAGGAGTCAACATAGTGGGTCGCGTCCGGTGAGAACGTGATGTGATGGACGCCGTGCATGGTGCTCAGCATTTTCTTTCCGGTGCCGTCGAGCGCAATCTGCCAAAGCATCTCTTCTCGCGGATCGGTTTCGTTGGAGGTGTAATAGACAATTCCCTTTTGCTGATCGATGCCGTCCACGCTCAGGACCTCCCAATCGCCTTGCGTCAACTGTCGGACCAGGGTGGCATCGGAAGCCGTTGGATTGGCGGTGTCGTAGCGATAGAGATACAGGTGGGTGTTGCCGTCGCGCCAGCTACTCCACAGGAATTGGTCATTCTTCAAGAACCAGACATCATAGGCTTCATCGAAGAATTTATTGGCGGTTTCCTGCAGTACGCTGCGAACCACGCCGGTCTCTGTGTCGGCAAAAAATAATTCCAAATGACGATGATCACGGCGCAAAACTTCAATCCATACGTGGTGGCTATCCAGCCAGCCGAAGCGAGGAATGTAGTCATTGTGCTGGCTAAGGGGCACGTGCAGCCACGTCGTATTGCCGCCGCTTGCGCCAACGATGCCGACGCGCACGCCGGGGTTTGGATCACCTGGCTGAGGATAGCGCTGCTGATCGACCGTGCTGTGGGTTGGAATCCAATCGGTGATCGGGTACGTGGGCACGGTGGCCTCATCCATCTGCAGATAGGCGATGTGTTTCGAGTCCGGCGACCAGAAATAATTGCTGCGGGTGTCCAGCTCTTCCTCATACACCCAGTCGACCTCACCATTCAGCAGGGTTGGTTCGGTGGTGTTGGTCAACGCGGCGTCATGCTTGTTCTGGAGCGACAGAACATGCAGATTGTGGTCGCGAATAAAGGAGATCGAGTCGCCGTCGGGGGAAAACTTGGGATCGTCGCCGCTGCCGGCTCCGGTACTGCCGGCGTCCACCGCGGTATCTTTCTCCATGTCGTAAATCCACAGGGCACCGGTGTTATCGAACAGGACACGCTTTGAATCGGGTGACCACTGGTAGCTGGAGACGTGGTAGCGGGAACGATGGTCACGGTCGCGCTCATCGTTTTTCGCGCCATAAATGGCGGCGATGCGAGTTTCCGGCACCAGCACCGAGGCTGCGCCGTTGGCGGCGTTCACGCTGATCACATCATCGGGCTGGCCGTGCTGCTTGTCGCCGGAAAGATAGGTGACGCTGTCGCTGTCGGGGCGCCATAGAAACTCCTGCGGCGCGCGTCCGAGAGGGCTACCGGGTTGCCAGATTGCGGTGTTGGTCCAAACTTTGCCTTGGCCCTGAGGGGGTGTTTGGGCGATGGCGCTGAGTGCGGTACAACCCAAGGCCACCAGCAAAAGCGCATTTCGCATGTAGGTGAAAACTCCAGCACCCATTGTATCGAGCCAGGCTATTTTCGTGATGCCAGGGGCGCTGCTTGCACACTCTTCAGGTGAAATTGCTAATCTCGCTCATCGTCCCCCAGCAGCGTCCGTGCTAGACTGCGTTTTTACCCTTGTATGCAAGAAGCTCTGGAAAAACTCGTCCATCTGCAAGAGCTGGAGCAGCAGGTGCAGGCATTGAGCCTGCAAATCGCGCAATATACCGGGCGCGTCGAGGTGCGCGAGGCGGCGGTCTACGATACGGATCGTCTGCTGGAACAAATTGCGACGGCGCTTGCCAGAGAGGCATCGCTGCGGCGCAGCCTGGAGTTGGATGCCGAGGACATGCGAGAGAAAAGCGCTCGCTATCGCGTCCAACTGAATGATGCCAAGAGTGACGGCCAGGTAAAAGCGCTGGAGCATCAGCTGAAGTTCTGCAAGAAGGAAATCGACCGCATCGACGAGGTGGAATTCGCCAGCCTGATGGAGACGGAGGCGCTGGAAGTGAAGCAGCGGTTGTTGCATGAAACCCGCGCCAATCAAATGCAGCTGCTGGAAACCGAGAAAGCGAAGTCTCAGGTGGGACGCGACCGCGACAAGGTGAAGCTGGCGGAGCTTCATCGGGAACGCGATGCTGCACGGCAGGCGGCAAATCCGGAATTGCTAGCGGACTACGACCGCATGGCCCGTGCCCACAAAACACCCATTGCCAGGGTCGAGCAGCAGCGTTGTTCTGCCTGCCAGATGATGGTGCGGCCGCAGCGATGGAACGAAATCCGCGAGGGCGCGGTACATTTTTGCGAATCCTGCGGACGATTTCTGTACTTCAGTCCCGCCATCGACCTGAGTGATGCGATTCATCTTCCACCGGCCCAGAAGAAACCGGCCGGCCTGGCGAAAGACTCGGCCCATCCCCGGCCCACCGGCTCCGACCGTGCCCAGAGAGAGGATTAGCGGCGGATCGTATGCAGCGAATCGCCGTGGACATGGATGAGGTGATGGCGGATACGCTGGGCGAATTGCTGGCCCGCTATAGTCGCGAGCAACATACGTCGCTAACCAAACTAGACATTCAAGGCAAGTGGCTCTGGCAGGTGCTTCCGCACGAAGGACAGGAGCTGATTGATTCCTACTTGGTGAGTGACGGCTTTTTTGAGGACATCCCGGTCATCGAAGGCAGCCAGGAAGTGCTGCTGCGGATGAGCCGCCGCTACCAGATTTTCATTGCGACAGCGGCCATGGCGTTTCCCAGCTCGTTCAACGCAAAATATCGCTGGTTGCGCCGCCACTATGATTTTCTTTCTCCGCAGAATTTCGTTTTCTGCGGTGATAAGAGCATTCTGCAGGCGGATTTCCTGATCGACGATATGCCGCGCAATCTGGCGTCGTTCAAAGGCGAGGGAATTTTATTTACCGCACCGCATAACGTGAACACAACCGGATATCGTCGCGTGAACACATGGCAAGACGTGGACGCGATGTTCCTGGGCTGATTTGTTATCGCGCCTCGCATCCACGCTTTCAGGGACATCTATTGGAATTCTTTCTCCAGATGGCGTTCAATCCTGGATGAACGATTCATGGAAAGAGGACCGCGATGGAACGACGCGAACTAATTCAAAAAGCCGCCGGCTTTGGGCTGTTAGCTGGCCTGCTACCGAGTGAAACGCTGCAGGCGAATGGACCGACGCACAGACCTGGAATGTCTGACGTGGGTCCTGGCGGCGATTGGCATGGTGAGCTGACGAAGCGAATTGCCGCACTGGAACAGTGCGGCGGTGGCACGCTGGAATTGGGCGACGGCGTGTACGAAATTTCGAAGGCGCTGCGGCTGCCGATCTCGGTCAGCCTGGTGATGACTCCCAACGCGGTTCTGCAGGCGAAACAAGGCTTTCAGGGCGACGCGGTGCTGATCAAGGGCGGTGGAAGCAATTCGAAATTTTCTGAAACCAGCGGCTGGATTCGCGGCGGCATCATCGACGGCGGCCGGCAGCCATTGACGGGCATTCGCGTTGAAGACGTCACCCGGCTGGAGATCGCCGATCTGGTGGTGGTGAACGCCACCTATAAAGGCATTCACCTGCTGAAGGGCGGATACGAAAAGAACATTACGCGGGTTCGATGCGACGTGGATCTCAAGACGAAATATGCCCCCAACAGCATCGGTCTGCATTATGAGAGTGGCGACTGCAAAGTTATTCTGGCCCACATCATTGGGTATGAAACGGGTGTGCGTTCGGATGGGGATAGCAACTGGTTCACG
>JAZKAG010000212.1:0-2230 GCA_040389265.1 Acidobacteriota bacterium | reverse complement strand
AGGTCCGATGCTGCATTGCTTCTACTGCAACGGAAACAACGATACCTTCAACCAGTGCTATGCGGACTCGCCGACCATTGCGGGGTTCTATGTGAATCAGACGAACCAGTCGTTTCTGCAGTGCCGGGTCTTCTACAGCCGGTGGGCGAAGGACAACAGTGGCGTGGGCTTTTTGATTACGCCTGAAGGGAAGAACGGCAACTATATTGGTACTTCGCTGTTTGCAGCTGACCAACATCGGCTGGCAAAGGCATTTGACGGGAACCAGGAAGGCGCCTGCATCGTGGGAACGACATACTCCGGCGTGACCGGAGGAATGGAAAATCAAATTCCGTCCGGAGATCCAAGCAGCCCGGTACTGCATTTATCGGGCACTGGCCTCCGGCTGACACAACAGACGACGGAGCCAACGCCGCAAGACGGGGAGGTGGGTGAAGTGCGCTGGGTGGAGGTTGGAGAAACCTCCGCATTGTGGGTGAAGACTTCGAAAGGCTGGAAGAAATCCGCGCTGGTGTGACGTTTGGAAATGAAAAAGGCGGAAGAGAAGTCTCTCCCGTCTTTTGTTTCTTTTGTTTCGGCGGCAGCACGGTTCCGACTACGACGTGGCTTGCCTTGTTGTCATGCACGGATCGGCTGACTACCAAGTTTCGCGGCCACAGTTTCTGGCTATTGCTGAAGGGAAAATTCTGAGCGACTGCAGGAAGCCTGGCTAAAGAAGACGCTGACGGAAATGAGGGCGATGCCGCATAGCCAAGCCTGGCTACCCTGCGACTCAACCCTGCCCCTGTCATTGGCAAAATCTCCTGATGGTCGAGGGTAGGTTTCACGTACTACGGGGACGTCTTTTTTCTGGAACGGCCGTGTAAATAAATTCGACGGGAAGGAAACCATGCAAGGCTTCTTCCCGTCGATTCAAACGACTCAACCTACCACTGCACTCCCGGATAGAGGCTGGGGAGGCGATAGGAGCGGTAGAGCGGGGTAGCGGTGGACTGCAATTCCCATACTGTAGAGGCCTGGCTGTTCTGCGTCACTTCGAAAACGGCCGAGTTGAAGTTGGTTGGGCTCGTTCCGCACAGGTCATAGTGGACGTCGCCATTCTCGAGCACCTCCGCGTTCCCGCCGAAGCTGTTATACAGATTGGCCGGTATGATCTGATGGAAGGTGAAGCTCGCAGTCTTTGTCGACTCATTGATTTGAAAAATAGGGACAGTGGAATATAAGCAAGGAGGCGCGCTGCCCACCCCGCAAGTCACGCCGGAAGAGAATATTCGGTCATCGCCGTTGTCCATGAGCACCAGGTTAAAAATTCCCGCGTTGCCTTTTCCGACAAAACTCGGCCCGTGTTGCGCGTAGAACCAATCCGCCGGGTCGGTGTCGACCTGGCCATTGTTCATTAGCGTGAAGTCTCCGCCTTCTCCAAGTCTCCAAAGGATACTTCCGTCACCCGCGCCGTTGGCGTAGTTCACTTTTACCACCCAGTTCTGGTGACGGATGGAAACCATGAAATTGCCGTCGTCAGACGAATAGACGATGGCGTTGGAGTGAGTCCAGTCCGGGAACTGCATTGGATGTCGGTTCACATCAAGGTGATCGAACTCATTCCAAACCCAGACAGGATTCCAGTTCTGATCGAGATCGACAACCACGTCGCCGAGAACCTGGGTCGGGGTCGTCTGACCGCTCAAAACGACGCTTTTCAGGGTATTGGCCATCACCAAGACATGACCATTGGGTAGCGGGGTAAGATCATGGTGCATTGTGGCCAGAACCAACCCTGCGAAGCCATTGGCGGCAAGCGCGGTGTTCACCTGAGCGATTGACATCTGCCGAACTGTATTGCCGGCCAGGTCAATTTCGCGGATCATGCAAGGTAGCGATCCCCAGTTCGGGTTCGTCAACGGTGCGCTGGAATCTGCGCACAAGTCGATCATGATGTCCCCATTCGGAAGCAGCTTCGCACCGTTAATTCCCGCGCCCGGCACCTCGTCTTTGAATGGGTACGTCCAGATAACGTTCCCATTGAGATCCGTGGCATACAGACCTTGCGCGGGTCCCGCAACCCCAGTGATCATTTCAACACCAGGCTGCGGAGTCATTCCTGAGGGAATCGTTGCGGAGAGTTGGGGCTGCTGCTGGCCAGTAAATAGCGGACCGCCCATCAGCGGTACGGCGCCGGTGGTGAAGGTGTGATCGACATCGGCGGCAGTGACGCCGTCGGCCAAAGTGA
>JAZKAG010000211.1:0-3328 GCA_040389265.1 Acidobacteriota bacterium | reverse complement strand
CTTCCGCTATGCGTGTGGTCGGAGGGGTGGGAGGCCATCCGCCATCATTCAAATAAAGCAGAACCACTTCATGGCCAAGTGCTGCAAATCGTGCGACCGTACCACCACACCCATATTCCGGATCGCCGGGGTGGCCACCAGTCACAATGATCTTTAACTTCCGCGATGGTTCCGGAACGGTGGGTGCTTGAGCCATCGCTTTCACGGCGGCTGCTCCTGTCATAAAGGCCGGAGCAAGTTTGCCAGCGCCGATCAATACATTTGGCGTCCGCGAGTCTAACGATATGGCTGGCGACACTCCAGCCTCAGCCTGGCTTAGTTATGAAAAGCGGTTCATGTCGATGTTCAGCTCGTACTCTTCTCCCTTTTGCAAGAGCTCTTCCCATGTAACTTCGCGGCCCAGGCGGGCGGCCATTCGGCCGAGCATTGCACTCATCGCGCTTTCGACGCCCGTTGCAATCTGATTGTGAAATTGTCCTGACGAGATGCTCTCGATGAAGCTTCGTTCCTTCTCTCGATCGGCCAATGCCAGATTGTTAGCAAACGCTCCGTTTGCGGCGAAAGTAGCCGAAGTTTTGGTTTGTGACGCAGGTGCCTCATCTTTCCAGGTCCAAGCATGATCCCCGAGTATACGCAGCGGTCCCGAGTACGGCGCCTCCGCGATACCCGCAGAGCCGAGTACGCGTGTCGAAACTTCAAACCAGCCATTTGTTCCGAACTGCGTTGATGAAAAGCTTGCGCGAACATTTTCGGGATAAGTAAAGACAACCTCATAGTTGTCCCATGTGTTGCCGAAATTGGAGACGACATTTCGGCCGCCTGTCCCGGTGGCGTTCAACGGGTGCGCCTGGAGAATCCAGTTGCACATATCGATCACATGGATATTCTGCTCGACGATGATATCGCCGGAGAGAGTGCGGTCCCACAGCCAGTTTCGGAGACGCAGCTCGTTAGTGGACATCTGCGGGGGCCGTTCAGGATAGCTGACCTCGGGTGCATTGTAGTTTGTGGCGATGCATGCGATCTTGCCTAAGGCGCCTGCGTGGATGCGCCGCACAATCTCGACGAAGGGGGGTGCCCTGCGAATCTGGAATCCAACCTCGACACTTACATTGCCATCTGCACGTCTCGCAATCTGCAAGGCTTGATTTGCTTGCGCCACATCGACACCTACCGGCTTTTCGCAGTATGCATGCTTGCCGGCGTTCACGACGGCGTCCAGGTGCTGAACGTGAAACCAGGGAGGCGTCGAAATTTGCACTGCATCCACATCTGGACATGCGGCAACTGCCTCAAATGCATTATGGCCACGAAACATCAGTTTCGTATCAATTCCTGCATATCCAAGCTTGTCGGCGACTTGATCGAAATGTGTCTTTCCGAGCTCCAGCTTGTCAGGAAACAGATCTGCCAGGGCAACGATTCGCGCGCTGGTGTTGTTTGCGAAGGAGGCTGCAACTGTGGTTCCGCGCGATCCGCATCCTAAAAGCGCGAGTCGTACCGCGGAGTTGGCCTGGTAACCGAATGCGGTTCGGGGCTGCATAAACATGAGCCCCGAGCCCGCGATGGCGCCGCCGATGAATTGCCTTCTGTCCATAGTCCGTGAGCTACCTATGCATGGTTAGGTGATATCCGGCGGTGATCTGTCAGTGATGTCTCATTCATGTGCTGCTTGTGATGCGGAGAGCGTTCGTCGAATGCGATGGGCATCACTGAAGCCGTGATGCCCATCGAAACTGCCGCTGAACGACTTCTCAATAGTAAAGCTTTAAGGCAAACTGCATCAGCCTGGGGTTGTTGCGTAAAGATGTGATTTGGCTAAAGCCGTTGCTGTTGTTGCTATCGGTATTCAGGAAGCCACCCGTGTTACCGGGCTGTCCGAATTGCGGTGTGTTCGTCAGATTGAACGCCTCCGCGCGAAACTCCAGACGCGTTTCCCGTGGCAAAGTGAACGATTTGAAGAGGGAGAAGTCGAGATTATTGAAGTGCGGTCCGCGCGCCATCATCGGAGATCCGCCCAAAGGTGAGTAATCGGCTTGACCGATCGTGGTGGCCTGGGGAGGGTTTGCCAGCGCTTGCGGGTTCAGCCATTCCTGTTGCTTGCGGCCGCCAGCGTAAAGATTCTGATTTGGAACGACATTTGCGTAGCAGCCGAAGTTCGCTGTGGTCGGGTTCGCACAGTAGATTGGAAATGGATTGCCGCTTTGGAAAGTGTAGATGTAGTTGGCTGCCCAGCCACCGATCACAGCGTCGACGGCACGGTTGATATCCTTCAGATATATTCCGCTGCGTCCAATGGGCAACTGATACTGGCCAGCGATGTGAACCACATTTGTTGTATCTGTGTCGCACAACGCGTAGTCGCCTTTGATGCCAAATCCAGGCAGCCATTGCGCGCGGTAACTTTGATCGAGAGAGGCATAGAATGCCTGATTCGTCATGCACTTGCTGTAGGTGTAGTTGGCCAGAAGGTTAAGTCCCGCACTTAGCCGATGCTCATAAGTGAGCTGCATGGAATTATAGCTGCTGGTACCGTTGGTCGTCTGGTAGTTCGAATTTGGAGCAAAGCCCGGAAACGGGATGTGCTCATAGATGTTTGTGCCTACGGGCAGTATCTGGCTGGTGGCATTGTGGGTGCCCAGATTTGCAAGATGACGCCCAACAACGCCAACATAACCCACCTGAATGGAGTCACCGTGCGTGAATTGGTATTGAGTGAAAAGGTTGAAGGTCTGCGTATAGGGGGTCTGGAAATCATATTGCCTTCCCTGGAGTTGTAAGCCCGTGGGCGTGACTTCCGCGGGATCCTGAACATTGATGCTGGCGAGCGATTTTTCGAAGGTTGCTGTATTTCCCGTCGGATCGAGAAACGGCGTATAGCTGTTCACGCTATTGAAGCTGTTGACGTAAGCGAACGGGTAGTTATTTCCGATATTCGGCCCGAAGCCGATATTCGCCAGCGCTCCATACGCGATGCCGTATCCACCGCGAACCACCCATAGGGGTGTAATGCGATTTGCAAATCCTATCCTGGGAGCGAAGTTCTTGCTCTGCGCATTGCCGGTAGCCAAACTCGATGTGCAGTCCAGGGTGATTTTGTTGGCCGACAGCAGCGCGTCAAAGGAGGCAGCCCGAGGCACGCTGCATCCCTTCTTTGGAATGTAGAGAGTTCCCGTACTCCCGTTACCGCCATCGCTTTGGATCAGATTCGCCTGCCGTCCATTGATCTCCGCGTAGGGTGTGAAGTGGTCCCAGCGGAGGCCGAGGTTGACGGTGAGTGTCGGAGTAAGCTTCCAGTCATCCTGAAAATAGATCCCCGAGTAGTAGC
>JAZKAG010000210.1:12376-16771 GCA_040389265.1 Acidobacteriota bacterium | reverse complement strand
TGGTCCGCGCAATGCGTGCCGGAAGCCGGCGACTGGTATGCCCGCAACATGTATCTCGCAGACGCCAGCGACTACAAGTATCACCGCCAGCATTACGGTCCTCAATCCAGGTTCGGATATAAAGACCTGTGCCCGCAGTGGACACTCCTGAATTGGGAACCGGACGCATTAATTGAGCGCTACAAAAAAGCAGGCGCCAAATTCTTTTTCGCGCTGGCTAACCACCACGACAGCTTCGATGCATGGGACTCGAAGCATCAGGCGTGGAATGCAAGCAATATCGGCCCGCATCGCGACGTGGTTGGAACCTGGGCAACCGCAGTGCGCAAGCAGGGACTTCGTCTCGGAGTTACTGTGCACCAGGCGCGCAATTGGTGGTGGTTCCAAACCTCGCATGGAGCCGATACGGCCGGACCCCTCGCAGGCGTTCCCTACGACGGAGACCTGGTGCAGGCACAGGGGAAAGACCAATGGTGGCAGGGATTCGATCCGCAATGCCTCTATGGTGCGAAGCATCCGCATAATGCGCTTCCGGACGTCTCCTACGTAAAAAACTTCTACGATCGCACTCGCGACCTGGTCGATCAACACAATCCAGACCTGCTGTACTTCGACAACCCGCTGTTTCCGCTGGGATGGGGCGGCATGAACATTGGCGCCTACTTCTACAACCACAACCTGAAAACCCATGGCGGAAACATGGAGGGCGTCATCACCATTAAGAACGTGCCCGATCGCCTGGCCAAATCTGTAGTGGCAGACTACGAGCGCGGCCTCACCAGCGAAATCATGCCGCATGCTTGGCAATCGGAAACCTGTATTGGCCAATGGCACTACAATCGCGGCCTGTACGAGAAGCCGGGAGAGTTCGGTGGCTACCTGCCTCCGCGTGACGTGATCCATTGGCTCGTCGACACGGTCAGCAAGAATGGCACCATGGTCCTCAACATTCCAGGAAAGCCCGATGGCACCATCGACAGCAAGGAGATCGCGGTGCTCGATAAGATTACCGCCTGGATGCAGATCAACGGGGAAGCCCTCTATGCCACCCGGCCCTGGAAAATTTATGGTGAGGGCCTAAACGTGGTGAAGAGTGGATCGTTCCAGGGCGAGAGCATCAGCAAGCTGAATTCGAAAGACATTCGATTCACGCGAAATAAAGCCAACACGGTGATCTATGCCATCGCTCTCGGCTGGCCGGTCGGTGAGTTTGTCATTCGATCGATGGGAACGTCGAACGCGACGCAGCCGGGCAAGATCGAACACGTCCAACTGCTGGGCACCGACGAAAAATTGAAATGGAAGCAGGCGGCAGATGGATTGCGCGTGGAACTGCCGCATCGATATCAACCGGTGAGCGACTTCGCCGCTTCTCTCAAGATTTCGCTGGCATAGAGATATCTTCTACACTGAGAAGAGACACGATGCAGGAGGCAGGAACGATCTACTGTGAAGCGAATCATTGATGGCATACTCAAGTTTCAGAAGGAAGTATTTCCCAATCAGAAGGCGCTGTTTGAGCAGCTACTGAATGGACAGCGTCCCCAGGCATTGTTTATTGGCTGTTCGGATTCGCGCGTCGTCCCCGAGTTGTTCATGCAGCAGGGGCCCGGAGAATTGTTTGTGGTCCGCAACGCCGGCAACATCGTGCCGCCGTACGGTGTCGCTCCGGGAGGGGTATCCGCCAGCATCGAATACGCCGTAGCCGTGTTGGGCGTGCCGGATATCGTGATATGTGGCCATTCTGGATGCGGTGCGATGAGCGCCATTCTAAGCGGCAGCGAACAGTTGAAAGCGCTCCCTGAAGTTTCACGTTGGCTCAACTTTGCCAATGCCGCAACCCAGGTGATCGAAGAGCAGCATGTCCACAAAGACAATTCCGCCAAGCTCAATATCCTGGTGCGTGAAAATGTATTGGCACAGCTGGTGAATTTGCTGACGCATCCCGTGGTGGCCAATGCCGTTCAAGCGAAGCAAGTGCGGCTGCATGGATGGGTGTTCGATATCGCGACCGCAACGGTGGCAACCTACAACGCTGAGGCGGGAGAATTTGTTCCGCTTACGCACGCCTCATTTGCTGGTGCGAAAGTCTGACAGGGCTACGTCGTTCCAACTGAAAGCGCCGCGGAACAACTCAAACTCCGGTTTGCCCACCGGCAGATAGACCGAGACGACATCGAACCGTACAGGAATCATTTCAGAATGCTCTAACTGGTGCACGTATTCTTTGGCCAATCGCGCCAGATGGGTTCGCTTTTCGTGGTCCACCGCGACTTCGGCAGGATGAAACGTCCGTGTGCTGCGCGTTTTCACTTCAATAAAGCACAGCCACTCCCCATCCCATCCGATCAAATCGACATCTCCGCGAAACTTCGGGCTGCTCCAGCGGCGCGCCACAATCGTATAACCCAATTCGCGAAGATGAAAATAGGTGGCGTCTTCCCCCCGCAAACCGGTCATCAAATGGGCCGGATGCTTCGGCGATCGCGTGGAGCGAGAGGCCGCCTGGTCGAGCCAGCCGAGCGTTTTCTCGAAGAAAGACAGACGGGCGTGCCTTAGTTGGGGAAGCGTTTGCATAGGGGGTGTGAAACCACTCTAGCAAGCGAGTTGCTTCAAGGGCAGCGAATTCTTGCTGCCCCTATTGTCAAATCAGCCACCTAGGCTTTCGCCGAAGCCAGGGCCGGCATGTGCTGCTGTTCGACCGCACCAATGCTGTCTTCAAGGATATCGAGGGCAATTTCGGCCTCTTCCGGTGAAACGATTAACGGCGGAGCCAGCCGTAGGGAGGTTTCGCCGCACCCTAGGATCAGCAGTCCGCGATCGAAGGCCAGGGTTTCAATCCGGTTACGCCACTCGGCCGCAGGCTCGCGTGTGCCCTGGTCCTTGACAATTTCGATGCCGATCATCAATCCGCGTCCGCGTACATCCCCGACGATCGGATGCTTTTTCGGCCATTCCTTCAACCGCTGCAGTATCGAGGCCCCTACCTTGCCAGCATTGGCCATTCCTTCCCGTTCCAGGACATCGAGAGTGGCCATCGCGGCAGCAATCGCAACCGGATTGCCTCCGAAGGTCGAAGCATGCGAGCCGGGCTTCCAATCCATAATGTCGGCGCGGGTCATGCACATGCTCAATGGCATGCCACTGGCGATTCCTTTGGCGATGCAAACGATATCGGGCTGTACGCCAGAGTGTTCGATGGCCCACCATTTGCCGGTGCGACCTACGCCGGACTGCACTTCGTCCGCCACCAGCAAAATGCCGTGACGATCGCAGATCTTTCGAAGCTCCTGCATGAAGATTGTCGGCGCCACGACATAACCACCCTCTCCCTGAATTGGCTCCACAAAAATCGCGGCCACTTCTTCCGGAGGCATCGTGGTCTTGAAAAGTTTTTCTTCAATGTAGCGAGCACAACCGAGCGCGAAGGCATCTTCCTCCTGCGGACCGCCGCTGCAGCCGCGATAGGCGTACGGATAGCGAACATGCGTGATGCCGGGAACCAGCGGGCCAAACCGGCGTCGCTGCTGCGCTTTCGAGGCAGTCAGCGAAAGTGCTCCCATCGTCCTGCCGTGGAAAGCTCCATAGAAGGCAATGATGTTCTGCCGGCCGGTGTGATAGCGCGCCAACTTCAAGGCGCACTCGATCGCCTCCGCGCCCGAGTTGCCGTAATAAAATTTGTGCGGCCCGGGCATGGGAGCAATCTTCGACACACGCTCGGCCAGCTGAATCATCGCCTCATAGTAAAAATCTGTGCCCGACATGTGGATCAGTTCCGCCGCCTGGTCTTGGATCGCCTTCACCACTTCCGGATGACAATGCCCGGTGGAACAGACGCCAATTCCCGCGGCGAAGTCGAGAAACTGATTGCCGTCGACGTCTTCCACGCGAATGCCTCGTCCGCGCTTGGCAACCAGCGGGTAAGACCGCGTATAGCTGGGGGAGAGCCATTTCGTATCGGCGTCAACAACCGCTTTCGCCTTGGGCCCCGGCAATGGGCCGACTAGTTTTGGTCCGAATTTGGCGTACTTGTCAGAGTTTTTATAGGAACCGATTCCGTTGTTCTGCATCGTAGCTCTCCTCGCATGTGGAAGTGTGGGTGCAGGCTGACGAATCGCGTCAACCGGGCAAGTTTCAGGATGAGTGGTTCAAGGATGTTTCGGAGCCCGTTTGCAACAGGGCTTACGCTCGTGTGTTCGCCAAACGAGGTGCGGACAGCTTAGTCGCTGCCAAACAGACTAGGTCGCAGCCAGGTAGGCAGGCTGTGCAGGTGCGGTCGCGGGTGCTCTTGTCCCATATGCGTCGCTGGAACATGGCAGCCGGACTCGAAGATCGTGGCAGAGGGTCTGCGCATAGAAAACCTGTTGCAGACAGTATAGCGTGATTGGCAAAAAT
>JAZKAG010000210.1:3615-12366 GCA_040389265.1 Acidobacteriota bacterium | reverse complement strand
ACCATGCAGACTCCCCAGGCCCGCCACGCTTCTTCCTCTACGGTGATGTTTGCGTTTGCCTGCGTGTATATCTGCTGGGGAGCAACGTATACCGCCGCTAGGCTTGGCGTGCACTTCGTTCCAGCGCCTGCATTAGCGGGCGTGCGAATGCTGATTGGCGGCGCGTTGATGCTGAGCTTCAGGGCTTTACGCGGAAAGCGCCTGGTCGCGAGTGCGCGAGAAATGCGCCGCCTCTTCATTCTCGGTGTGCTGATGCTTTTCTTCGGCAACGTCGGCCTGGTGTGGGCGGAGTTCTATCTTCCCAGCGGCCTGGCAGCCTTACTGGTTGCGATTATTCCCGTATACATTGCCGTGATCGAGTGGCTGATGCCGCATGGCGAAAGGCTGCGAACGCGCGGCGAAGTCGGCCTGGTGCTGGGATTTGTCGGTCTCTTCGTCCTCGCGTTTCCAAGCGCTCGCACCGGCTTTCGCGGCGATTGGCACCAGCTGGCCGCAATTATCATTCTGCTTCTGGGTGCGCTCTCGTTTTCTATTGGTTCTGTCTGGTCGCGCGGGACGCGATTTTCGCTCGATCCTTTTGTCTGCGCAGGATGGGAGATGATGGCCGCCTGCGTCTGCGATTTGGTGCTCGCAACCTTGCGCCATCAATGGGGTCGCGCCATCTGGAACCAAGAGAGTGTTTCCGCCATCGCATTCCTCATACTCTTTGGATCGTTGGCCGGGTACTCGGCCTACACCTGGCTATTGCAGAATGTTCCCGTCTCCAAAGTCGCTACCTACGCTTATATCAATCCCATGGTGGCCGTGCTGTTAGGGGCGGTCTTGCTGGGGGAACGCATGCATGGCAATGAGTGGATCGGCATGGTCATGATTCTGCTGGCAGTCTTTCTGGTGACTTCATCCAAGATGCAGCCCAACCACGAGACGCCGAAAATTGAAACCATGGCGACTGAGAGCTAGATCGATTTTTGAGAGTAGGAGAAGAAAACTATTTTCGGTGCCAGCGGACGCCGTCGGCCCCATCTTCCAGCAGAATTCCTTTTTCAGCAAGCTCCTTGCGAATCGCATCCGCGCGTGCAAAATCGCGGGACTTGCGCGCCTGGGTACGTTCTTCGACTAGCTTGTCGATAGCCTCGTCGGTCAAGGAATATCCCGCAACTAACTCCGCTGTAGCTTCATTCAAGCGATTTTCTTTCGCGGCCCAGTCGAGCGCAAATCGGGTGACTGCCTCATCATGGTCCTCGAGCACCGCGAACACCTGGTCGAACTTTGCCAGCACATCGAGGATGGGATCGACGTTGTCCTGCTTCAGTTCGCCACGGTCCGCGCTGGAATTCGCCAGGCGCACCAGTTCGAAAATTGCCGCGCGTGCTTCTGCCGTGTTCAGGTCATCTTCCAGCGAGGCGATGAAATTCTTTTCCGCACGCTGCGTGGCTTCCAGAATCGCTTCATTCATTCCCGCAGGGAAATCGCCGGTACGCATTCGCTGAGCAAAAGTTCGCAGCCGCTCGACTGCATTGGTTGACTCTGTCAGTCCCTCAAACGTGAAATTTAACTGGTTGCGATAGGGAACTGCCGTCAGCAGAAATCGAATTGCGGAGGCTTTGTACCCGCGCAGCAATAGGTCGCGCAAGGTGTAAAAATTGCCCAGCGACTTCGACATCTTCTTGCCTTCCACCAGCAGGAAACGTATGTGCATCCAGTGGCGCGCAAATGTTTTTCCGCTGGCCGACTCCGACTGCGCAATCTCATTTTCATGGTGGGGGAACATCAGGTCTTCGCCGCCGCTGTGCAGATCGAAGGTCTCGCCCAAGTATGCCGTTGCCATGGCGGAGCATTCAATGTGCCACCCAGGCCGGCCCGGTCCCAGTTCGGTGTCCCAGTGAAACTCGCCTGGTTTAGCCGCCTTCCACAAAGCGAAGTCGCGAGCACTGTCTTTGTCGTATTCGTCGACATCGACCCGGGCGCCATCCTCCATTCCCGCCAAATCTTTTTTCGACAATTTGCCGTAGCCGGGAAAGCTGGCGATCCGAAAATAATACGAACCATTCTCGCCGCGATAGGCACTGCCCCGTTCCACCAGCCTGTCAATCAGTTTCACCATCAGCGGAATATTCTCCGTGGCGCGCGCCAGGTGTTCCGGCTGCTCGATGCTCAACGCCTTCAAGTCTTCAAGGAATGCGGCTTCGTACTTTGCCGTGTAGTCTCCAATGGATAGGCCTGCGGCAGCGGCCTTGGCCATGATCTTGTCATCGACGTCGGTGATGTTCATGACGTGGCGCAGCGGCATTCCCTGCAGCTTGAGAAAGCGTCGCAGAATGTCCACGTGAATAAACGTGCGGAAGTTGCCGATGTGGCCGTAGTCGTACACCGTGGGCCCGCAGGCGTACATGCCGAGCGGCTGCCCAGTCTGCGGCTTCAGTTGCTCGACTTGTCCGCTGAGCGTGTTATAGAGGCGAAGTGACATGCAATTTCTGATTGTACGGGCAATCCGACAAAATGAAAGGGATCTAGCCCAGCGGTAGTGATGGTTCTGCGGTCAGGGTTTCCGCTGCGACATCGCCGGCCACAAATTTCGGCCAGGCGGCTGCCGCAATCATGGCCGCATTGTCGGTCGAAAGTTCCAGCGCTGGAAATGTGACCGGCAGGCGTCTTTTTTTAGCTTCGGACAAGAAATGCTGGCGCAATTCGCGATTCGCGGCCACACCTCCGGAAACTAAGATGCTCGCCGCGTGAAAGCTCTCCGCCGCCTTGAAAGTTTTGCGAACCAGGTCATCCACCACCGCGCGCTGAAACGATGCAATCAGGTTGAGCGTCCCCGTATCGCAAAATTCAAGAGCTGCGGCAGGTTTGGCATCGGGTAGTTTTGCCAGAGCTTCTCGGCGAGCCTCGATGGAAGACTTCAAATCATGCAACTGTACGTAGCGCAGAACCGCGGTTTTTAATCCGCTGAAGGAAAATAGAAATCGCGGACTTTGAAGCTGGGCTGCGCGATACGGTTTTTGTTTGACCGTGATGGGGCCGAAGGGAACCGCATGGGGATCGCCATGTTGCGCCAGCCAGTCAATCCATGGGCCGCCAGGATAGCCCAGCCCAAGCAGCTTCGACACTTTGTCGAAGGCTTCGCCGGCCGCATCATCCACGGTTCTGCCGACGTTTTTATAGCGCCAAGATCCATGCGCTTCTTCCGCTAAATACAGGTGCGTATGGCCGCCGGAAACCACCAGCGCCAATGTCGGCTGCTCCAGTATTTGTTGCTGCTTTTTCGCCTCCAGCAGCACGGCGTGGATATGCCCTTCGAGATGGTTCACGGCGATCAGCGGCTTTTGCAACGCGAATGCCAGTCCCTTGGCATACATCACGCCAACCAGCAGCGCTCCAGCCAGCCCCGGTCCTTCAGTGACCGCGATTGCATCCAGGTCTTCCAGGCTGCATCCCGCCTGCTGCAACGCGGTCCGAACCACCGGCACAATATTTTGCAGATGTTCGCGCGAGGCCAACTCCGGCACCACGCCGCCGTACGGTGCGTGTGTGCGGATTTGCGATGCGATCACGTTCGATAAGACTTCCGCCCCATCTCGCACCACGGCCGCCCCAGTCTCGTCGCAGGAGCTCTCAATCCCCAGGATCAAGCCAGTTTTGCGAGACGGCTCCGGCGTCTGCGGCGAGTCAGAACTGGAGCGAAGCGTAGGAGGCATGTCACCATGGTAAAGGCAGCACTTCATTTGCCGCCGCATTCAGGTCAATTGCCGTGACCCTCAGCCACTCTTCCATTCCCGCATCCCCGCGTCAGCAGGCCGCAACGCAGATCGTTGAGCGATTGCGACAGGCCGGCCATGCGGCGTATTTCGCCGGCGGCTGCGTACGCGATCTGCTGCTGGGCCGCGAGCCATTGGACTTTGACGTGGCCACCAGCGCGACGCCCGAACAGGTGCTTGCCATGTTTCCCCGTACCTTTGCCGTAGGCGCGCAATTTGGTGTTGTGCTGGTTGTCGACGATTATGAGGACACGGAGATTCTGACCGAGGTTGCGACCTTCCGCAACGATGGCGCCTACAAGGATGGCCGCCGCCCTGAATCCGTCTCCTATACGGAATCCGCCGAGCAGGATGTACTGCGGCGCGACTTCACCATCAACGGCATGCTGCTCGATCCGGCGCGGCTCGATGCTTCAAGAAACGTCGAGGATGCGGTTCTCGACTTTGTTGGTGGCAGGCAAGACCTGCAACGGGGCATCCTTCGCGCTATTGGTGACCCCGGCCAGCGATTTGCCGAAGACAAGCTGCGCATGCTGCGAGCAGTGCGTTTTGCGGCGCGCTTTGGTTTTGAAATTGACCACGAAACTTTGCGCGCGATTCGTGCAGCGGCGCCACAAATCGACCAGGTTAGCCGCGAGCGTGTGCGCGAGGAATTGACACGCATGTTGACGGAAGGCGCAGCTCGGCGCGCTTTTGAATTGCTGGCGCAGACTGGATTGCTTGTGGAAGTTCTGCCGGAGGTCGCGCGTATGCGCGGAGTCGAGCAGCCTCCGCAATACCACCCCGAAGGCGATGTCTGGATCCACACCCTGATGCTTCTGGAGCAATTGCCGGCGGGAGTTTCAACCACACTGGCCTGGGGCGCGCTGCTGCACGATGTCGGCAAGCCCCCCACTTTCAGGGTCGCACCCGATCGCATCCGCTTCGACGGACATGTCGAAGTGGGAGTGCGTATGGCGGAGGCCATCTGCCAACGACTGCGCATGTCGAACAGCGATTCCGAACAGATCGCGGCGCTGGTGGCGAATCACATGCGTTTTGCGGATGTCGAGAAAATGCGCGACTCAACCCTGAAGCGCTTTTTTCGTCTCGACCGATTTGACGAGCATCTGGCGCTGCATCGCATGGACTGCATGGCCAGCCATAGAGACCTTTCGCTCTTTCAATTTGCGCTGGAACGGTATCAGACAGAGGCGCCCGAGCACATCCGTCCCACACCGCTAATCACTGGGGATGATTTGATCGCGCTTGGCTACCGGCCGGGTCCGGAATTTCGAACCATGTTGAATCTGGTCGAGGATGCACAGCTGGAAGGAACGATCCATAGCCGGGATGAGGCGTTGGCGATCCTGGCCGACCGATTTCCAGGTTCGAAGGGTGGGGCGAAGAGATAGTTGCTAAGGCAACAGGATGGCAGAATTGGTTGCCGTAGCAACCGATTCTGCCATCCTGTTTTGCATCGAAATCAGTGCGGGCGTATCGCTACTTGCTCGCTAGTTCGAAGCGCTTATTAATTTCTTCCCAATTTACGGTATTCCACCAGGCGGCCAGGTAGTCAGGGCGCTTGTTTTGATATTTCAAGTAGTACGCGTGCTCCCAAACATCGTTTCCAAGGATCGGGAAATGGCCCTGGCTCAGTGGACTGTCCTGATTGGCGGTGGTGATGACTTTCAACTTACCGCCGTCAAAGATCAGCCAGCCCCAGCCGGAGCCAAACTGCTTGGCTGTAGTTTCGTTGAACTGCTTCTTGAAATCCTCGAAGCTGCCGAAATCTTTCTTGATCTGGTCCGCGATTTTGCCGGTAGGCTCTCCGCCACCTTTCGGCTTCATGATCTGCCAGAACATGGTGTGGTTCACGTGACCGCCGCCGTTGTTGCGGACGGCAGTGCGAACATCTTCGGGAACGCTGTCCAGCTTGCGCAGTAAATCTTCAGCGGCGCGATTCGCTAACTCAGGATGTTTTTCTACCGCGGCATTCAGGTTGTTGACGTAAGCCTGGTGGTGCTTGTCGTGGTGCAAATGCATGGTGGTTTCGTCGATGTGCGGTTCAAGGGCGGCGTAGTCATAGGGAAGCGGTGGAACTTCGTGTGCCAATGGAATCCTCCTGTGTCTATTGCAGGTTTTAGCCTGCTCTGGTGCGATGTTCGCAGCGCGATGCTGGTGAGGGTTTGTTCCCGCAGCAGGCTACGGATGTGTCCGGCAAGCGGAAGCGACAGCCGAACGGAACAAGCTTGCGGGATCAGTCGATACAATGCAAACGCACGGTTATTTTACGCTCGACGGTCGCTACCCGCAGTCATTTCATTCAGTTAGATGCAGACGGGTGGGGACAGGTCGCAGTTTTGACGTCGTTTCTTTTCTCGAGCGATATCGGCGGCGAGATGCGGCCCAGGTGAGTCTATACGGATGGAGGTGCAATTTCGCATGAAGGTGCAATTCCGCATGGAGGTGCAATGGATTTGAACGCTCCTGAATATTCCTGGGTCACGTTGGGAGGGCCAGCCTTCGGTGCCCCCGGCATGGCGCCGCGTTGGGCCTCGAGCGAGAAGCAGGCGGTGGGCACGGCTTATTCGGCGTCCAGCCGCGTCTGGTACACGATCTCGCACGGTATTTTGAACGAAATTTATTATCCAACGATCGATCGTCCGCAGGTTCGCGACCTGGGCTTTCTAATCAGCGATGGAGAATCATTTTTCCATGAGGAGAAGCGCGACCTGGTGCGCAGCTTCGAATACATCGACCATGAGACTCTGGGTGTCCGCCTGATATGTCGTGATCCGCTGGGACGATATGCGCTGATCAAAGAAGTCATTTCCGATCCTCATCAACCAACCGTGCTGATCCATGTGCGCATGGAGGGCGACCCTGAGTTTCTGCGCCGTTTGAAAGTGTATGCGCTGCTGGCGCCCCACCTGGAGGTAGGAGGTGCGGGCAACTCTGCGCGTGCCATTGACGTCGGCGGCAAACGGGTTTTGCTGGCGTGGAAAGACACCACTTCGCTGGCGATGGCCACAGACTGCGGATTCAGCCGAACCTCCTGCGGGTACGTCGGCGCGAGCGATGGCTGGACCGACCTGAACGACAACTTCAAAATGGATTGGGAGTTCGATCAGGCGTTCGACGGCAACATTGCGCTGACGGGGGAAATTGATGTCGCCTGTTTTCCGGAATTCACCGTAGCCATCGGTTTCGGTGAAGGCCGTCACGCCGCCTTGACCTGCACAATACAATCCCTGTCGACTGCCTTTGAGGCGCACCGCGAACGATTTATTGAGCAGTGGCATCGGGTGCGTTGCCCGCGGCAACTGCTCTCTGCAGCGGAAGACGAGGGACGCCAGCTGCACATCAGCCAGAGCGTTTTGCTGGCCCATGAAGACAAAACATTTCAAGGCGCGTTTATCGCTTCGGCCTCGATTCCGTGGGGACAAACGAAAGGCGATGACGACCTCGGCGGCTACCACCTGGTGTGGACCCGCGATATGGTGCAGACCGCAACTGCGTTGATGGCCGTGGGTCGAAATGAGACCGCCCGGCGCGCCCTGGTGTACCTGATCTGCGCCCAGCGGCCCGACGGCAGCTTCGCGCAAAATTTCTGGGTGAATGGAATTGCTTATTGGTCAGGAATGCAATTGGACGAGGTTGCCTTTCCCATCATTCTGACGTGGAGGCTTTGGAAACAGAATGCGCTGGACATCGTCAATATCATTCCATTCGTAGAGCGAGCGGTAGGCTGCTTGATGAAGTTTGCCCCGGTCACGCAGCAGGATCGATGGGAGGAAAACGCCGGGTATTCGCCCTCAACACTGGCAGCGGTAATTACAGCCCTGATTTGCGCCAGTGAACTGGCCTGCGCTCACGACGCACAGGAGCGAGGAGATTTCTACGCCGTCTTTGCCGACTGGATCGAATCGAATCTGGAGAGATGGACAGTCACCGACGATGGCGTTTTGTTGCCCGATGTACGACGCCACTACATGCGCATTCGACCACCAGCGCCCGGGGATCGCTATTACAATCCAGCGGCTGGCGACGGCAGGCTGCAACTTTCCAATCGCGGGCCAGGTGAAAAATCGAACTTCGATGCGCGCGAGATTATCGACGCGGGCTTTCTGGAACTGGTGCGCTATGGGATTCGATCGCCGCACGATCCCTTGATCGTGGATTCGTTGAAGGTGGTCGATGCGGTGCTGCGCGTCAACACGCCCCATGGTCCGTGCTGGCGCCGCTACAACCACGACGGTTATGGCCAGAAGCATGACGGCGGACCCTATGATGGGTGGGGTCAGGGTCGAGCGTGGCCATTGCTGACCGGCGAGAGAGCCCATTATGAGCTGGCCGCCGGCAATGACATCCAACCCCTGGTTCGCGCCCTGGAACAGTTCAGCTCCGAAGGCGGAATGTTGCCCGAGCAGATTTGGGACGCGCCCAATCTGCCGCAGGCGGGCATGTTCCTGGGGCGACCCTCGGGTTCAGCCATGCCGCTGGCGTGGGCTCACTCGGAGTACATCAAGCTGCTGCGTTCGCGGCAAGATGGAGAAGTGTTCGATCGTGTGGGACCTGTCTACAAACGTTACAGCGTGGCGCGGCGCGACCTGCCGATTCAGATTTGCAAGCGCAGCCACCTGCTGACCAATATTGGCGCCGGAAAAACGATGCGAATTATCGAGTGCAGCCCATTTCGAGTGTTGTGGACGCAGGACGACTGGGCGACGCAACAAACCTCGGAATCAAAATACATGGGCGATTGCGTTTGCTACGCGGATATCCCGATCGGCCCTCAGGCGCCCGCGGACCTGGTTTTTACGCTGTACTGGCCGGCCGAGGATCGCTGGGAGGGCCGCAACTACCAGGTGCCGATCTACTGATGTTGAAAAGCTGCTGAATCGGTCTGCGGCCAATCCCCGCGCCGCGCATCTATACAATTATTGACGTGAGAAGAAACTTGCCCACCGGGCCTGAAGTTGGAGAGCACGAATGACGGAACTGGATCAGC
>JAZKAG010000210.1:0-3605 GCA_040389265.1 Acidobacteriota bacterium | reverse complement strand
GAAGCTGGGTCGCGAGGTAGGCGTGCTCGCCGACCTGCAAGGTCCGAAGATTCGCGTCGAGCGTTTCGCCAACGGCCCGATCGAACTCAAAGTGGGCGACAGTTTCGTGCTCGATTGCAGCCCGGGCGCGCCGCTGGGCGATTCACCGATGACCTATCTGCTGTTTCACAAGTTCATGCGGCACAATCCAGGCAATTCGAAATGGTCGAACCGCGATCGCTTTGTGCTGTCAAACGGGCATGCCTCGGCGATGCTTTACTCGGCACTGCACCTGGCCGGCTATAAGGTCACGCTGGAAGACCTGAAGCAATTTCGCCAGTTCGATTCGCACACGCCGGGTCATCCCGAGCTTGGCGCGACCGACGGCGTGGAAGTGACGACCGGCCCGCTGGGCCAGGGGCTTGCCATGTCAATTGGTATGGCCGCAGCCGAGCGTCATCTGGCCGCGCGCTACAACAAACCCGGCCTCGAGATTGTCGATCACTATACCTACGTCATGTGCGGCGACGGCGATTTGATGGAAGGCGTCTCGCACGAGGCCGGCTCATTTGCCGGCACACTGGCATTAGGCAAGCTGATCGTTCTGTATGACGACAATTTAATTTCGCTGGACGGGCCGACCGATCTGTCGTTTACGGAAAATGTGGAGAAGAGATTCGAAGCCTATCACTGGCATGTGCAGCGCGTGGCGGATGGCAATGATCTGGAAGCAATTTCCGCGGCGATTGAAGCGGCGAAGGCGGTGACCGACAAGCCTTCCATCATCGCGGTGCGCACGATTATTGGCTATGGCAGTCCTAAGGCCGGTACGTCGAAGGCGCATGGAGAACCGTTGGGCGCCGAAGATACGAAACTGACCAAGGAAAAACTGGGTTGGCCCGCAGATAAGAGTTTTTATGTTCCGGAAGAGGCCGCGCAAAACTGGGCGCAGGCAAAGGATCGCGGGGCAAAGTTCGAGTCCGACTGGAATGCGCTATTCGCCAAATACAAACAACAATTTCCTGAGCTTGCGGCGGAATATGAGCGCGTGTTTGCTGGAAAATTGCCGGCGGGCTGGGAAGCCGGCATTCCCACATTTGCTGCCGACTCGAAGCCGGTTGCGACGCGAGTTGCCGGCAGTACGGTGATGAACGGAATCGCAGGCAAGGTGCCCGAATTGATCGGCGGAGCGGCGGATCTTTCCACCTCCACCAAGACGACAATCAAAGACAGCCCCAGCTTCCATGTGGACCCCAACGGCCGCAATATTTTCTTCGGTGTGCGCGAGTTTGGCATGTGCGCATTCGTGAATGGGATGGCGGCGCACGGAGGGCTGATCCCCTACGGATCGACGTTCTTTGTGTTCAGCGACTACGCGCGTCCGGCATTGCGACTGGCGGCCTTGATGCAGGTTCCCTCCATCTTCGTGTTCACCCACGATTCCATTGGACTGGGCCAGGATGGCCCGACCCACCAGCCGGTAGAGCAGATTGCGTCGCTGCGGGCGATTCCGGAATTTACAGATTTTCGACCTGCGGATGCAAATGAAACCGCGGCCGCATGGCAGGTGATTCTAGAGCGTCGCAAGCCTTCCTTCCTGGCTCTCTCGCGGCAGGATCTACCAATCATCGATCCAGCGAAATACGACATTCTGAATGGAGTCCGTCACGGGGCGTACGTGTTGCGCGATGGCGGAAGCTCACCAGACGTGGTACTGATCGCGACCGGCAGCGAAGTCAGCCTCATTTTGAAGGCCGCCACTGCGCTGGAGTCGCAAGCACTAAAGGTGCGAGTGGTGTCCATGCCAAGCTGGCGATTGTTCAACGCACAGCCGGAGGAATACCAAAAGCAAATCCTGCTGACGGGTGTGCCCAGGTTGGTTGTTGAGGCCGCCAGTCCAATCTGCTGGTGGAAGATTGCCGGCGACAATGGAGATGTGCTGGGGCTGGATCGATTTGGTTCGTCAGCGCCGGGAGAAATCGCGATGGAGAAGCTGGGATTCAACGTGGACAACGTAGTTCGCAGAGCTACAGCAATTGTGACGCGAGCGGGGAAAGCTTCCGCCGTGGCGGGGAAGTGAGAGAGATGAAAATTGCGATCGGGTCGGACCACGCTGGATTTGATCTGAAAGAAGAAGTTCGCAAATATATCGCCGGCCTGGGGCATGAAGTGCTGGATGTCGGCGCCTTCAATAAAGAGCCATCGGACTACCCGGATTTTGCCGAATATGTCGGTCGCGCCTTGCATTCCAGGAATGCCGACCGCGGCGTGCTGATTTGCGGCTCCGGAGTTGGCGTTTCTGTCGCCGCCAACAAGATGCCCGGCATTCGCGCGGCCATGTGCCACGACACCTATTCCGCACACCAGGGAGTGGAACACGACAACATGAACGTGATCGTTCTGGGTGCGCGGATCATTGGCCCCGCGCTGGCCTACGAAGTTGTGGCTGCGTTTCTGAGCGCCCATTTTCAATCGAACGAGGCGCGATTTGTACGTCGCCTGAATAAAGTGAATGCCATTGAAGCGCGTTTTATGACCAACAATTGGGACGGATAACCGAGAAACGCTGGAAGGAGTGCGGGGAAGCGGGCATGGCAAAAATTCGCGCGACGTTTTGGGACTGCGGCGGCGTTCTGCTGACCAATGGATGGGATGAACATGCACGTGAGCGTGTAGCCCGGCACTTTGATCTGAACTTTGACGAGTTTGAGCAGCGCCATCCCCATGCCAATGACCTGTGGGAGCGCGGCAAAATTGATGCCCACGAGTATCTGCGTGAGACCGTCTTCTATGCTCCCCGCCCATTTTCTGAAAGTGAATTTTTCATGAAAATGCGTGACGTGAGCCAGGTCTTATATCCCGGAATGATTGAATTTCTGGGTGCGCTTCGGGCGCAGGGTTCTCGCGACAACAGTACGTACATGCTCAGCAATGAGTCGCGGGAGTTGATGGAATACCGCATCCCGACATTTGGTTTGTCGGGATTGTTCGATGCCTACCTGGTTTCTGCTTACATCGCGCTGCGAAAGCCCGAACCCGCATTTTTTCGATGCGCCCTCGATATTTCTCAGCGTCAACCCGATGAATGTGTCTTTGTTGATGACCGCGAAGAGAACCTGGAAGCTGCCAGGCAATTAGGGATTCTGGGCATTCGTATGACTTCTCCGGTGCAGGTGATCGCGGAGTTGCGGCGCCTGGGAATCACCGCCGACCAAGCCGCATAACCGGAACAGATTTTCGATCAAGGGAGAATTAATGGAAATAGGATTGATCGGTTTGGGAAAAATGGGCTTCAACATGGCAGAGCGGCTCCGTCAGGGTGGACACAAGGTCGTGGGATTCGACTTCAATGCCGATGCCGTCCAGAAGCTGACTGCCGCTGGATCCGTCGGTGTGTCTTCGCTGGATGACCTGGTGAAGAATCTGAAATCTCCGCGCGCCGTGTGGATCATGGTGCCCTGCGGAGATCCAGTCGATCAGACCATCGCCAAGTTGGAAGCATCCATGCAGAAGGGCGACATTTTCATCGATGGCGGCAATTCCAATTACAAGGATTCGCAGCGTCGCTATGCGCAACTGACCGCCAAGGGATTGCGCAAGCTCATTCAGTCCGACAGATAACTCCT
>JAZKAG010000209.1:29100-38660 GCA_040389265.1 Acidobacteriota bacterium | reverse complement strand
ATGCGCGATCATCGCGCATCACGGGTTGCTGTCGCTTCGGATCAATCCCATAATGACGGCATAGCTCCAGCACGCTGGCCCAGCGTTCCTCTTCAAAGTGCTGGTGGGCAGAGGTTCGCGTATCGCCTTCCGCCAGCATCAACGCCAGAATGCCGTCTCGCAGACCCATGGGCGAATAACGAAATCCCGGCAGGCGAAAGCGTTCCAGCAGGTCCGCGTAGACATACGCGCCCGCGACGATAATCTCCGAGCGACGCGGCCCAATGCCTCGAATCGCGCTGCGCTGCGAGACGGACATACGCTTCAACTTTTCGGCGAGCTTGTGGACCACTGCGGTAGGAGTGCGATCCCATGCCCGTACTCCTGGTTTTGCGTCAGGCTTGAAGTTCGACTTGGTCGCAGCGCGCGCGGCCGCCGCCAGAGCCGCAGCTGTTCCTGAAGTCGCAAATACGCTGACCCGCTCGCATCCAATCTGCTGCTCCGCCCGGTGCAATTCTCGCCGGATCCATCCCTGCATGCGCGCAATCTCTTCCGCAGTAGGAGGATCGTGGCGCAGAAATTCTCGGCTCAGGCGAACCGCCCCCAACGGCAGGCTAACAATCTGGCGAATGGCGCTATGCTCGGAAAATGTGACTTCGCAGCTGCCACCGCCAAGGTCGACCAGCAGGCAACGTCCGCGGGCCGCAGGTTCATTGGAGACGACACCAAGGTGGATCAAGCGGCCTTCTTCCAGGCCGGAAATAATCTCCACCTTCCATCCGGTAGCGGAATGCACCCAGGCCAGAAAGGCCTGCTGATTGCGCGCGTCGCGGATGGCACTAGTCGCCACAACCCGAACCTTGTCGACAGCATGGGCCTGCACCGAGCGATGAAATCGACGCAGCGCGCGAATGGTTGTCGCCATCGATTCTGGCGAGACTACGGCGCTCTCAAATACGCTTTCGCCCAGCCGCGTGATCTCACGATCTTCATACAAGGTTTTCAGGCGGTGGTTGTGAACGGCGGCAATCTTCAGGCGTACCGAGTTGGATCCGATATCGACGGCCGCATACGTCGTCATGTCCTGTGCTCGAACAATAGCCACATTGGCAGAATGCCATGAATCGAGACAAAAGTGGCGGACACTAGACTGCTATTCTAAGTTTGCTTCTCAATATGCGGACGCAATCTTCCAATTCTTCCAAGCAGCCTCCCTCCATCGCCGGCGAGGCCACCGCCACAACGCCCAGGTTTCCGCTTTCCCGTCGCGCAGAATGGTTTTTAATTCTCACTGTCTTCCTTGCTGTGTACTTTGCGGCGCTGTTTACGCCTTCGCTGCTGGACGATGCCGATGCCACGCACGCGCAGGCGGCAAAGCACATGGCGTTGACCGGCCACGTTGTCACCTTGATGGTGGATGGAATCCGCTACCTGGAGAAACCTCCGCTGCCCTACTGGCTGGTCGCGATTGACTTCAAACTTTTCGGCTTCAACGCATTCGCCACTCATTTGCCGGAAGCTCTCTCCGTGCTGGGCTGCGCCATTCTCGCGCTGCTCTGGGGCCGTCGCGCCTACTCTGAACGAGCCGCCTTCTATGCCGCCCTTGCATTCCTCACTTCCATCGGAACATTTTTATTCACCCGTTACTTTATCCCTGAGTCGATTCTGACGCTGCTGGTTGCGTTAGGCCTCTACCTGTTTCTCACCGGTCTGGAGGATCACCAACCCTCGCGCATTTATTGCACCTATGTTTTGCTGGCCCTCGCCATGCTCGCGAAAGGCCTGATCGCGCCAGTATTTTTTCTAGGCGGAATCATCCCATATCTTCTGTTGACCGGGCAGTGGCGCCGCTGGCGAGAATTTCATCTGCTTGCGGGTACACTTCTCTTCCTTGCATTGGCCGCGCCTTGGCACATACTCGCTGGACTGCACAATCCGGATCAGGGTCATCCAGTCGGCAACATTCCTTCGCCGGGCAACGTGCATGGCTTTTTTTATTTCTACTTCATCAATGAGCATGTTCTACGCTTCCTCGGCAAGCGCTACCCGCACGACTACAACAAACTCCCCGGCTATCTTTTCTGGGGCCTGCACCTGGTGTGGCTCTTCCCCTGGAGTCTCTATTGGCCGGCAACGTTGTACGAGGCATGGCATAAACACCGCCGCTCTGGCCGAGGCTTCACCTGGCAGCGCGTACAGCATTTGGATTTCCGCGGCAATACTTCGTTGCTGCTGGCACTGTATGGCGGTTTTATCCTGCTGTTTTTTTCCCTCTCCACCAATCAGGAGTACTACACCTATCCGGCATATTTCCCTCTGCTTTTGTTGACGGCAGCAGGGCTGGCCAGCCTAGAAACCGACGCCATGATCGCATCCGCGAGTGAGCGCGCCGTCGATATGCGCTGGCTGGAAGGCGCCCAGGCCTTGTTCGCCCTGGTAGGTGCCGGTGCAGCCGCGATGCTGGCCTATGGACTGTGGGCCTCGCGGCATTTGCCCTACGTCCACGACATTGGAACCCTGCTGGCGCACCGCGATGTCGGCGGCTACTCGCTCTCCATGTCGCACTTTATGGACTTGACCGGGCCCTCATTTGCCGCCCTGCGACTGCCGGCGTTTCTGGCCGCCATTACGCTGCTGGTGGGTCCGACATTAGCGTGGCGCATGCGCGTGCGCCGCCAACATTTGAGCGCGACCTTCACCGCTGCCATGACAGCGGCTATGTTCCTCGTCGCCGCGCACATTGCCTTCGTGCGCTTTCAACCGATCCTATCGTCCCGGTCGATGGCTGATACCATCAATGCGATCGCCAGCCCGCAAGACGTTCTGATCCTCTATGGAGACCAATCCTACGGATCGTCCATCATCTTCTACACTGGCCGTTCTGCATACGTGGTGAACGGCTGCGACACAACCTTGCTCTGGGGCTCGGATTATCCTGACGCTCCGCATGTATGCCTGGATGACGCCCAGTTGCTCGCGATGTGGGGCCACGGCCCGCGGAAATTTCTCTTTGTACCGCCCGATTATCGCCAACACGCAGAAGCCTTGCTAAAGAATGGAACTTATCTGGTGCAGGAGCTTTCTGATAAGGAATTGTTGACGGACCGTCCCTTGCTTCGTTAACGGCTGCGGTAACGCGGCGCTTCGGCCTACAATACAGGGTTGCATCAACTGCAGTTTCTTGCGCTCCACGGAGAACCCCCATGTCGAAGATGATTGCCATCGACCATGCTGCTTCCGCAGGCATTTCTGACGACAAGTCACGTACCAATCCGTTGAGAAGTGTTTCAGTCGCGCTGCGCAGATTTGCCTGGTTTGTCCTGGTATACAACGTGATCGTGATTCTGTGGGGCGCCGTCGTACGGGCCACCGGATCCGGCGCGGGTTGTGGAGACCAATGGCCGCTGTGCGATGGTGCTGCGATTCCCCAGTCACCGCAATTTCACACGATGGTTGAATTTACACACCGCCTGATGAGTGGCGGCGCCTTGATCCTGATCCTCGCGCTGCTCGTCTGGACCTGGCGTGCAACCGGCAAAGGACATCTGGCTCGCTGGACTTCCGCGATTGCATTATTGCTGGTACTCAACGAAGCGTTTCTCGGCGCGTTGCTGGTCACCGTAGCCGCGCACAGCGCCTCCGTCGCGACCGGCGTCATCCTGTTCTCCTGTCACTTGACCAACACGCTGCTCCTGGTAGCGTCGCTGGCGCTGACAGCCGACTTTCTTCCTAATCCGCGCTTCGGATACAACACCGGATTTCGTCAAGGGCATTTGCTGTTTCCCACGCTGGGCATTCTGGCCACCCTCGTCGTTGGCGTCTCGGGTTCGCTGGTAGCGTTGGGAGATACGATGTACCCTTCGACTTCGCTGCTCGATGCGATTCGTCAGGATTTCTCTTCAACGGCTCCCTTGCTGCTTCGCCTCCGCTGGTTTCATCCGGCCAGCGCCTTTGTCGCGGGGGCCTTCATTCTGTGGCTGCTGGTGCGGGCTTTGCGCCGTGAAGCTCCATCCAAAATGCATATCCTTGGCATGGGAGTCCTAGTGACATTGCTGTTTCAATACCTGCTGGGGGCCTTCGATGTGTTGGGGCAACAGCCAACCTGGCTGCAGATCCTGCACTTATTGGGCGCCAACGTGTTCTGGATTTTTCTCGTCCTGTTGACCGCAACTTACTGTCTTGTGGAGAAGACGTCCGCATCGAATCCGGTGCGATGATTCCAGCTCTGCGCAACCATTGAAGCCAACCTTTGTTTTTTGTCGCGGTGAAAAAATCCCGTCCGATGGAGTGAGTCTTGAAGCCTACTCGTAATTCATTTCCTCTTTGTTTCCTGGCGTGCGGTATTGTTCTTCTGTCCATCCTTTCTCAGACACAAACCATGAGTGCCCAGGCTGGAAAGGTGAAGCCTTATACCTTCTCGCCACAAGCACAACAAGTGATTGACCGCCTCGGAACTTTCGACTCCATTCCCGCGGATACCTGGCAATACCATCCTGGCGACATCGCGCACGGCGAGCGGCCTGACCTGGACACCGCCGGTTGGCAAACGATCCATCTACCTTTCGCCGCTCCTCATGGCGCGGTGTGGTTGCGGCGTTCCGTGGAGGTACCGAAAACCCTGCACGGCTATGACCTGGCAGGATCGCAAATCTGGTTCCACATCCAAGTCGGCGCCAATGGCCCCGTTCCTACGATTCTCTATTACAACGGCAGCCGCATCGCCCTGGGAGATGACCTGGAAAAGCAATTGCTTTTCAACCAGGCCAAGCCCGGCGACAAGGTCCTGATTGCCGTCAAGCTGCTGCAGACCCAGGACAATAAAGACATCCGCGCGGCGGACCTGAATGTCGTCTTCTCCAGTAGCCGGCCCAATCCATCGATCCTTCGCGATGAGTTGATCTCGGCCGCTCATCTGCTGCCCGCCATTACGGCCGACTCGGCAACCCTGTCCTCGCAGGAAAAAACGCTGGACGAAGCAGCCACCTCAGTCGATCTGGCGGGCCTCGACAAAGGCGATCAATCCGCCTTCGACGCGTCCCTGCAGAAGGCTCAGTCTCAACTCGATCCGCTGCGACCTGCACTGCAGGAATACACCATCCATATGACCGGCAATGCCCACATCGATGCAGCGTGGCTGTGGCCCTGGACTGAAACCGTGGACGTGGTGAAGCGTACGTTCTCAACCGCATTGCAATTGATGAACGAATATCCCGATTACACCTACACCCAATCAGCTGCTCAATACTATTCGTGGATGCAGAACAAATATCCAGACATCTTCCAGCAGATTCAGCAGCGTGTGAAAGAAGGCCGCTGGGAAGTCGTCGGTGGCATGTGGGTCGAGCCTGACCTGAATCTTCCCGACGGTGAATCCACAGTCCGGCAAATTCTGGTGGCCAAGCGGTACTTCCAGAAAAATCTCGGTGTGGATGTCAAAGTAGGTTGGAATCCCGATTCCTTCGGCTACAACTGGCAGTTGCCGCAAATTTATAAAAAATCCGGCATCGATTATTTTGTGACCCAGAAGATGGCGTGGAATGACACCAACCAGCTTCCGCTGAAACTGTTCTGGTGGCAATCTCCGGATGGCAGCCGCGTCCTCACCTACTTCCCGCACGACTACGTCAACCAGATTGAACCGGTGCGCATGGCCACCGATCTGGCGAGTGCGGTCGACCTGAATCCAGGACAAAAGGAATTGATGCACCTGTACGGCATCGGCGATCACGGTGGCGGGCCCACGCGTGACATGCTGGATAGCGGCGTGCGCTGGATGGAACCCAACAAGGTTTACCCGCATGCGGAGTTCGGTCCGTCGCTGACATTCTTCGAGAAGATGGCGAAGCGCGTCGATTCTGCCGATGTTCCGCCCTGGAATTACGAAACATTGGCCGCGGGCAACACGAAATTGTCCGCTGCTCCCTCAGGTGAGATCAGCGTGCCTGTGTGGAATGACGAACTCTATCTTGAATACCACCGCGGCACGTACACCACCCAGGCCAAACTTAAGTGGAACCTGCGCCACGGTTCACAGTGGCTGCTGAATGCTGAAAAATATTCCTCGCTGGCCTGGCTGGGCGGACTCGATTATCCCAGTTCCAAGCTGAACGCCGCCTGGAAACTGCAATTGTTTAACGGCTTCCACGATCTGGCAGCAGGCTCCGGCATTGGCGTGATCTACAAAGATTCGCAGAAGCAGTTCGACGTGGTGCATTGGACGGCGAAGGATGCGACCCACAACGCGCTGACAGACATCGACAGCCACATCGACACCGATGCGCATGCCGGCGTTCCCATCCTGATCTGGAACCCGCTAAGTTGGAATCGAACCGACGTTGTGGAAGCAAGCGTACAAATGCCGCAGGCGCAAGCGAACGGCATCTCCGTACTCGACGCACAGGGACGCCCCGTGCTGATGCAGGTTTTATCCACCGACAAGGGCACAAATACGTATCATCTGCTGCTGCAGCCGAAAGATGTTCCCTCGGTGGGTTATACCGTGCTGCACGCCGTTCCCGGAACGCGCAAGATGGCCAGCGATTTGAAAACGGATGGCACGACGCTGGAGAATTCCCTTCTCCGCGTCGTCGTCGATCCGAAGAATGGCTGCATCAACAGCCTCTATGACAAGCAGACTCACTTTGAGACTCTCGCCTCTGGAACCTGCGGCAACCTGTTGCAGGGTTTTGTCGACACGCCTAAGGATTACGATGCCTGGAACATCAATCCCAATTTTGCCCAGCACGGAACTGACCTGAGGGATGCCGACAGTGTGCAGCTCGTTGAAAAAGGACCGCTGCGCAGCGTGGTGCAGGTGAAGCGCCATTGGGATAAGTCCACGTTCGTGCAGAACATTATTCTCTACTCCGGCATGGATCGGGTGGACGTGGTGAACGATGTCGACTGGCATGAAACTCACATCCTGTTGAAGGCTAGTTTCAAGCTGGCAGCCAGTGGCCCCAAGGCGACGTTTGAAATCCCTTACGGAACCATTGAACGTCCGACAACCCGCAATAATTCTGTCGAAGATGCCAAGTTTGAAGTCTCCGCGCAGCGTTGGGCCGATCTTGGTGATGGGCAACACGGCTTCAGCCTGATCAACGACTCCAAATATGGCTACGATGTCGTCGGCAACGATCTGCGACTCTCCCTGCTCCGTTCGCCGGTCTGGCCCGATCCGAATGCCGATCGCGGAACACAGCATTTCCGCTATTCCCTCTATCCGCATGGCGGCGGATGGCGTGAGGCGAATACTGTCCTGCACGGGTTCGCCTTCAACATTCCATTGCATGCCATGCAAGTGGCCGCGCACACGGGCGAGCTCCCTGGCACCCACTCCTTCGTCACCGTCAAGCCGGAAAACCTGGTGCTGACCGCGATGAAGAAGAGCGAAGACGGCAATAGCCTGGTCCTTCGCTTTTACGAGTGGGCCGGCAAGCAGACAACAGCCGACATCAGCGTTCCCGCGGGCGCGTCGGCGGCCACCGTCACCAATCTGATGGAGAAGCCGCAAGGCACAGCGCTGACCGTTTCCGGCGATCACCTCAGCGTGCCGGTTGGGAAATATTCCATCAATACAGTGCGGGTGGACTATTCCAATCGCGGGTCAGAATTCTGGCAGGCGCAGAAATAGGGACTCGCCACATTGACACTAAGTGCCTCGTGGTTGTAGCAATCGCGAGGCTCTTCCATTTACGCGCTCTAGGCCGTTGTTCAACATAAAAGACAAGGCCGCGGCACCAACTCCGTCGTGTTTTCGGGCACCTCTTACCGGCGTTTGACAGAATTCGGCGAAAGTGGAATTCTGGTCGCCCCAGGTGCCACTGGGAATCCAGGGCTCCAATTCAAACACAATCTCAAGCGACAACGGTCGGCCGCCGAACCAGGACCGGCGGATCTTGTCATGGGGGAAGCTCGCGACGTGGCAGCTAAAAGACCATACCACGCGACCCGCTTCTCGGTTGATAGAACAAACTGTCAGGAGTTAACCATGTCCCACCATCTTCGAAATCGTTCCGGTCACCAACCTGGACATCAGTCCTCAACGATGCTGGCCGTACTCGCCGTGTTCCTTGTCTGCGGCGCGCTCGCTTCGGCCTCCGCCAGCATCTTATGCGTCAGCCAACAGAAGGTCCCATGGTGCAAAACCACCATCGGCGCTGCCGTAGCGGCTGCTTCTCCGGGAGACACCATCCTGGTGGGCCCGGGCACGTATAAGGAGGACGTAATCGTCACCAAGTCGCTCTCGCTGCTGGCGCTGGACGGCAAGTCCGCCACCATCGATGCGAGTGGTCTTGCGAACGGCATTTTCATCAACGGCATGGCCGCCATGCCAAATGTCGGGGTTTCCAACGTGACGGTGTCCGGCTTCACGGTCAGGAACGCGAACTTTGAAGGCATCCTGGTAGCCAACGCCTACGACGTCACCCTGACCCGGAACCGTGTCGTCGACAACGACAAAGCGCTTTCCAGCGGCGCCTGCCCCGGCCTGCCCGCCTTTGAGACCAGCGAGGGAGAGGACTGCGGCGAAGGCATCCATCTCATGTCGGACATGCATTCCTCCGTGGTTCGAAATACCGTCGAGCACAATGCCGGCGGGATTCTCATTACAGACGAAACTGGTATCAATCGCGGCAATCTTGTCACTGGAAACGTCGTCCAGGATAACGTCTGGGACTGCGGCATCACCATGGCTTCGCATCCGCCGGCCATCTCCATCGGACCTGGGCCAACCCCGTCATTTGGCGTATCCAACAACACCATTTCCCACAACCTGTCGGCGCGTAACGGCGTCAGTGGTTCGGGCGCGGGCGTAGGAATTTTCGCTCCTAGCCCGGGAACCTCGGATTCCGGCAACGTCGTAATCGATAACACGCTAATTGGGAACGGCAACGCGGGCGTCGCGATGCACAATCACGGATTTGCTCCGTCCCCAGCGCCCGGCGTCAATCTCAATGACAATGTCATCATCGGCAACCACTTCTCCGGCAACGGTGCGGATAGTGGGGATTCAGCCACTCCGGGGACCGTCGGAATCAACATCTACAGCGTTGCCCCGATCACCGGAACCGTTGTCTCTCAGAACACCTTTGACAATGAAGCGATCGACGTGGCCTTCAAGGCGTCCAGCGGCCAACTCAGCGTCCATTTCAACAACTTCCGCCGAGGCGCCATTGGCGTCGACAACCTGGGCACCGCGCCGATCAATGCCACCGAAAACTGGTGGGGTTGCATCACCGGTCCCGGCAGCCACGGATGCGCAACTGCATCGGGACCGGCAATCTGGACGATTCCCTGGTTATTTACGCCGTTCCAACCCGACTCCAACTAAAGCCGAGGAGCTATCAACAGAACAGCTGGATCGTATCCTGATCCGGCTGTTCCGTTTCTAAGTCGAGTGCGATTTCCCCGCCGCAACAGTTGACGATCTAAGCGACCGGACCTGCGCCGTCGGAGGCGCGGCTTCGATAGATTTCGGCCTGTATCCCAGTCGCTTCTTCATATCCGGCGCGAACATTGCGAACAAAGTTATCGGCGTGCTCCGCACCCACCAGGTTGATCGTGCAGCCGCCAAAGCCGCC
>JAZKAG010000209.1:25669-29074 GCA_040389265.1 Acidobacteriota bacterium | reverse complement strand
TCCACCAGCAAATCCGTTTCCAGGCAACTGGCCGCGTAGTTGTCTCGCATGCTCATGTGAGCGTCATGCATGGTGCGACCAAATTTCTCAAAATCCCCCCGACGCAGCGCCGCCGCCGCCGCCGCCACTCGCTCATCCTCGGTGACAACATGCAGGCAGCGACGAAAAATATCTTCTGCCATCTCACTCTCGCAACGCCGCAATTGCTGCTCGGTCACGTCACGCAACGTATGGATGTCAGGATAGTGCTGCTGCAGAATTTCTAGACCCGCCTGAACCTCGGCTCGACGCTGGTTGTATTCTCCTCCCCCAGCCAACGAATGCTTGACCATGGAGTTGCAGATGACCAGCAGTACCTCCCTGGGGAGCGGCAGCGCCTCATAGTCGAGCGACCGACAATCAATCAGCAGCGCGTGATTCTCGACGCCGCAACAGGAGGTGAACGGATCCATGATGCCGCTCTGGGCGCCGACAAAATTGTTCTCAGAAAATTTGCAGATTTTCGCGATCTCGGGCTTGGTCAGCGTGGTCTCTGCGTAGGCAAGCACCGCAACAGCGACGGCCACCTCCACCGACGCGGACGAACTCAGTCCAGACCCCAGCGGCACGTTCCCAGACAGCGTCAGGTCAAAGCCGTTGGGACGAATTCCCCGCTGTTCCAGACTCCAAAGAACGCTGGTCGGATAATCGCTCCAGTGGCGGCGCCGTCGCGATGGCAAATGTGCCAGGTCGAGTGTGACCTGTTCGTCAAAATTCAGGGAGTAGATATTCGCAGTCGAATCGCTTCGTGGGCTCAGAACCGATACGGTCCGCAGGTCCAGCGCCGCCGGCATCACGAAGCCCTCGCTGGTGTCGGTGTGTTCACCGATCAGGTTGACGCGACCGGGCGCCTGGTACGCGAAGCCCTGGGAGCCAAAACGCTGTTGATGGGTTGATTGTGTCGACCGCGCAGACATTTGTTCTAGCGTATCAGTCGCGCGCTGCCATCAACCAAAGCGGCCGGTTACGTAGTCCTGCGTCTGCTGGTTTTCAGGATTCTGGAAGATCTGCTTGGCGCGGTTCAACTCAATCAACTCGCCATTCAGGAAGAATCCAACATAGTCGGCCACGCGAGCCGCCTGCAGCATATTGTGGGTAACAATCACGATGGTGCAGAGCTTCTTGATCTCAAATAGCAGATCTTCGATCTTGGACGTTGAGATTGGATCGAGCGCCGAGCAAGGCTCATCCAGCAACAGCACTTCCGGTTCTACGGCTAGTGCGCGCGCAATGCAGAGTCGCTGTTGCTGACCACCGGAGATGCCATTGGCGGACTGGTGCAGCTTGTCTTTCACCTCGTCCCACAGGGCGGCGCGGCGCAGGCTCTTCTCCACCAGGTCGGCGATTTCGTTGCGGCGGATGGTCGGGTCGAGCCGAAGTCCATACGCGACATTGTCAAAAATCGTCTTTGGAAACGGAGAGGGCTTCTGGAAAACCATGCCGACCGCGCGGCGAAGCCGGGTCGCGGGAATACTGAAAAGGTCCTTGTCCCCCAGGCGAATGCTGCCTTCCACACGGGTTCCGGGAACTGTCTCGTACATCCGGTTCAAAGTGCGCAGCAGGGTGGTTTTGCCGCATCCGGAAGGTCCAATGAACGCCATGACCCGCTTGTTGGGAACAATCAGGTTAATTCCCTTCAAAGCTTTGTGATTGCCATAATAGAAATCCAGGTCGGCCACCGTGAACTGCGGCCAGGGTAATTTCTCATCTGCCGGCTCATCTTCTGCAAATCGAACATCATGGGCCCGGGAGAGTTGGCTCAGATCTATCGGTTTTATCGATGCTGCCATTGTTGATTACCCGTGTGAAATTTTTTTGCCGCGCGCCAAAATTACGCGGGAAATTATGTTAAGCACCAGCAATCCTGAGAGTAGCACGAAGCCCGCCGCCCATGCCTGCTTGTGCCATTCCTCATATGGAGAGATGGCGTAGGTGTAGATGATCACAGGCAGGGATGCGGATGGCTGCAACCATCCAGGACTGTTAAAAAGATTCCCAAAAGCGGTAAACAACAGCGGCGCCGTTTCTCCGGCCACTCGCGCAATATCTAGCATAACTCCGGTCAAAATACCGTAAATCGCCGCCGGGATCACGATCGTAAGAATGGTTTCCGATTTGCTGGCTCCCAGCGCCAGGCCCCCCTCGCGCAGGCTGCGCGGTACCGCCCGAAGAAAGTCCTCTGTGCTCCGTAAAGCGATTGGAATCATCATGATTCCCAGAGCGATCCCACCCGCCAGGGTAGAAAAATGGTGCATTGGCACCACCACCAGGGTGTACACAAAAATCCCCATCACCACCGAGGGAACGCCGTTCAACAGGTCCGTGGTGTAGCGGATGGTGAAGGCCGACCATCCCCCGGCAAACTCCGACAGGTAGATTCCGCCCAACAGGCCAATCGGTACCCCAATCACCGTGGCCAGCGCGAGAAGCTTCAGCGTCCCGATGATGGCATTCACGACGCCACCGCCCGGTTGGCCCACCGGCGCGGGAATTTTCGTGAAGAAATCAATGTTCAGGGAGCTGGCGCCCTTCCACAGCAGGTATCCCAGAATCGTCAGCAAGATGGAAAGCACCAGCAGCGTGCACAAGCCTGTCAACGTCAGCATAATGACGTTGGTGATCTTGCGGGACATGGGAGGATAGGAGGCGCTCATCCGACCACCTCATGACCCTTCATGGTCAGCATCAACAGACGGGCCAACGCGTTAAAAATCATGGTGACCACGAACAGGACGAGCCCAAGCTCGATTAGCGCGTGCAAGTACAGGTCTCCGGTCGCCTCGGTAAATTCGTTGGCAATCACCGCGGCAATGGTGTAGCCGGGAGCCATCAGCGAAGTGGAAATCTGAGCCACATTTCCAATCACCATGGTGACCGCCATGGTCTCGCCCAGGGCGCGCGCTAATGAGAGGAAAATAGAACCCATAATCCCCTGCCGCGCATAAGGAACCACGGCTCGCCAAGTGACATCCCACTTGGTCGCGCCCAGGGCCATCATGGCCTCGCGCTGGGCCACGGGAACAGCGATCAGCACTTCCCGTGAGATGGAAATGATGAACGGCACCACCATGATTGAAAGCACAATCGAAGCGGAGAAATAACTGACGCCGTAAAACGTGCCGTTAAAAATTGGGATCCAGCCGAAGAATTTCTGAAAGTAGGGCACCACGTTGAACAGGAACGGGATCAGCAGGAAGATGCCAATTAATCCATAGATCACGCTGGGAACAGCCGCCAGCAGCTCGATCAGAAAGGTGAGCCCGTTGGAGAGTTTTCGCGGAGCGAGTTCCGCCAGAAAGATCGCCGAGCCGATGCCGATCGGAATCGAAATCGCCAGAGCCAGCAACGAAGTTACAACCGTGCCGT
>JAZKAG010000209.1:21978-25659 GCA_040389265.1 Acidobacteriota bacterium | reverse complement strand
GTAGACAAATGGCCATGCACCGAAATGTCCATTGACCGGATCCCAGGTGCTGTCCACTAGAAAGTGCCAGCCAAACGCATGCCGGGAAAGGCGAGAGAAAACCCAGAGATGTTGCACCAGCAGTGCGGTGATAATCAGGATTGACCAACCGCCGGCAAGGGTGATGAGATGTGCGACCTCATCCCCCTTGCGAAGCCTTTCCCACCACGTCTGCTTTTTGTCCAGACCCCTGGATTCAAATGGGACTTCAGGGGTTATGAGTACAGCGTTGCCCATCGACGGCTCCCAAAAGTTCCAACTAGTACTGCAGCTTCTTCATTTGGAGCATTTCTTTCTGTACCACTTCCGCCGGCAGAGGAGCGTAGGTCAATGGCCCACAATATTGCTGTCCGTCGGTCAGTCCCCACTTCAAGAAAGCCTTCAGCGCCTTGGCTTTGGTCATGTCGTTCATTTTTTCCGGAATCAGCAGCCAGGTATAGGTCGAGATGGGGTAAGCATCCGCACCCGGTGCATTTGTAATCGATACGCGAAAATCAGCAGGCATCGTCTTGATCGCGCCAGCAGCCGCAGCCGTCACCGACTTCAGGTCTGCCTTGATAAAGTTGCCGGAGCTGTTCTTCACGTCGCCATACAGAATGTGGTTCTGCACCGCATAGATCAATTCGATGTAGCCAATCGAATTCGGGATTCGCTGAATCAGGCCGGCGACACCTTCATTGCCCTTGCCACCCAATCCAACCGGCCAGTTCACCGATGTTCCCACGCCAATTTTGCTCTTCCACTCCGGGCTCACTTTGGAAAGATAGTCTGCCCAGGTATAGGTCGTACCCGATCCATCAGAACGGTGAATGACGACGATATTGTTCCCTGGCAGCTTCACGCCAGGATTCGGCCCCTGAATCTCTGGATCATTCCACTTCGTAATTTTTCCCAGGTAAATTCCAGCCAGCGCCGCGGGCGTAAACTTCAATGCGACCTTCACGCCAGGAATGTTGTACGAGGGCATGGCCGCTCCCAGTGCCGTTGGGAAATGCAGCATCGCGGTACCGCGTTTTTGTTGCGCTTCTGCCAACTGTCCGTCGGTCATGGGACCGTCGGTCGCGCCAAAATCCACCGTGCCCGCAATCAACTGGCGAATGCCGCCGCCGGAACCAATGGATTGATAATTCACTTCAACATTCGGATGCAGCTGATGGTAGTGGCCTGACCAAGTGGAATACAGTGGGTTTGCGAAAGTTGAGCCGGCACCCGTCAGCGAAATCTGCTGCGCAAAGGCGCTCGCAGTCGTGATCAGAGCCAAAGCCAGAAATCGACGGATCATTGAGAGTTCCTCTTAGATATCAAGATCGAAAGTTCCGAGCCACTGCGTCTTGCCGCCCGTGTGCTTTTCGGAGGCACAACTAACCTTCTACGGTACGCAGGTGAAAATAAGATGAATTTGCTCTCAAATCATGGAAAATGTAGGGTTTTTCCGCAAACTACGCGGGGCTCGGAAAAGCCAGTTGGCCAGTCCTCGGCAAAATCGATAGACTGCAAGAGTTCATGTCAACCCCATCGATAACGCGCAACGCACCTGCGGCCTCGAGACTCGCGCTGAGCGATATCTCGTCAGACATCCAGCAGTCTGAAATCCGTGCCATGTCGGTCGAGTGCGATCGTATTCAAGGCATCAACCTGGCCCAGGGAGTATGTGACATCGACCCACCCGCGCCGGTTGTCCAAGCCGCCCTCGCCGCCATTCAAAATGGACACAATATCTACACGCGGTTGGATGGCATATCCTCTCTTCGCGCCGAGATTTCCAGCAAATTATCGGAGTACAACGGAATCAGCTGCGACCCCGAGACCGGCGTTCTGGTTACTTCCGGCGCGACAGGTGCATTTCTGGCCGCCTGCATGGCTCTATTCAATCCCGGGGACGAAGTTCTGTTGTTCGAGCCGTTCTACGGCTATCACAGAAATACCCTGATCTCGCAGCGGCTCACACCCGTCACCGTGCTGCTGGATGCACCCCATTGGACTCTGGACCTGGATCGTCTGCGGCATGCGATCACCCCGAAAACGCGGGCGATTGTCATCAATACTCCATGCAATCCGTCAGGAAAAGTATTTCGTCGGGATGAGTTGGAAGCCATCGCGCAGATCGCGGAGCAGCACAATCTCTTCGTCATCACCGATGAGATCTACGAGTATTTTCTGTGCGGAGGCGCGCAGCACATCAGCTTCGCCTCTTTGCCCGGTATGGCGCAGCGCACCATCACCATTTCCGGCTTCTCGAAGACTTTCAGCGTTACCGGCTGGCGTCTTGGCTATCTGGCGGCAGATCCAAAGTGGATCCCTGCCATCGGCTATTTCCACGACATCGCCTACGTCTGTGCGCCTTCGCCATTGCAGCACGGCGCGCTCGCCGGCCTGATGCAACTGCCCCGCGACTACTACCTCGGTCTCGCCAAAGAATATGAGCAGAAGCGCGACGAACTAGTGGAAGCCCTGATCGCGGCTGGCATGACACCTTCCATCCCCGACGGCGCGTATTACATCCTGGCGGAGTCATCGCAGCTTCCCGGCGCCACCGCCAAAGAACGGGCCCGAAATCTCCTGGCTCGAACCGGTGTCGCTGCCATCGCCGGAACCGCTTTCTTTACCGACGGACGCGGCGAGGATCTGTTCCGCTTCTGTTACGCCAAGAAACCGAAAGACTTAACAGAAGCCTGCCAGCGACTGCGTTCCCTGGGCTAAGCAGAGGCGGACGCCGCATCGGATCGCCAACACCGGGGCGAAGATTCGATGAAGCAGCATTTCCCTGCTCCAACTCACTCTCTCCCCCAAACGAAAACACCCATCCCTGCGCACCCGCAGCGCCTCCCGCATCGCTTGTTGCCATGTTGGTTTCCTCCTGCGGCATTGACATTGAAGTACACAGCTTGTTTGCTATGATGGCTGCACTTCAGTACTCAATTTCTTGGTTACCAAGGTGGTTGCGATGCAGATTCTTTACGGCACTGCAATGGCGGCAATCTTCATTCTTTGCCTGGCTCTTCTCTGGACCGCACGCAGAATTCTGCGGTCTTCCCCACTCACAAGCGGTGGACTTGCTTTCGCTGGCCTGCATGGTGCCATCGATCCCATCGAGTCTTCCTCCGAAACAGATTATGCAGAGATCGCACAATACGATCTGGAACCCGAAGTTACGGAAATCAGCACCCGTCTTATCGACCCCGCGGTATTGGAGAGAATCTCGTCTCCCATCCGAGCGAACGCTGAGCCGATGTCCGAACCCATGATTGCTCAGACGTATGAAGCCATGCAGATAGTCACGGAAATCCCGGAACTGCCGGCGGTCGAAGCACTCATCGACGCAGAGGAACTGGCCTCAAAGCCGGAGGCCAAGCATCGCGGACGGTTCTCCAAGCATCTGCCGAAGGGATATAACTACATGCTGGAAGGCCTGCTGCTGGGTATCTCCGTGTTCGTTTTGATTCGCACCCAGCGAAGCACCTGGCGGTATCACCGCGCGCTGCAGTCTTCCGATCAGGTCGCATAAAGAAGCGCGTGGCACGTCGAACTTGTCGAGCCGCGCGCGGCAGCCTTATCATTGCGCCATGTTGAAGGATCGATCCGTGCCAACGGATATGGTGTTGCGGCATAGTGTGTTCGAGACGTTGCAGTAGCGGCAGCGTG
>JAZKAG010000209.1:8485-21968 GCA_040389265.1 Acidobacteriota bacterium | reverse complement strand
AACCTCCAAGCTTCGCCAGCACTTCCCTCACAACGGAAGGAATGCGGCCCGATGAGCGGTGCGTATCGCTCGTCGAATCGTGGGTCACGGTTGCCACGCTTAAAGTCTTCCCGATCTTTCAATCACCCTCCAAACCTCACCCAGCCCATGTGCATTCTCTGCCGCCGTTGCTTTAGTCTGATTGTGGAGAATATTGAAAGCAATGGCGACAACCGCGGCAGTTCAGCAGATCAGCATCGCGCACAGTCCTGACTCAGACGATGCGTTCATGTTTTATGGATTAGCAACCGGCAAAGTTACAGTTCCCGGTTATGAGTTCACCCACACCCTCACCGACATCGAGACGCTGAATCAGAAGGCCATGCATGAGGCTTTTTACGACGTGACCGCGATTTCCTTCCACGCCTATCCTTACGTTCAGGACAAATATGCGCTGATGCCCTGCGGCGGCAGCGTCGGCGAAGGTTACGGTCCCATGATCGTCGCCAAGCCCGGCTTCTCTCTGGATCAAGTGAAGAAGACACGCATCGCCATTCCGGGTACGCTGACCACCGCCAACCTCGTATTGCAGATGGCGCTGCCTGGAGTCCGCACAGAGGTCGTTCCCTTCGATCAAATCATTCCCCAGGTACTCGACGGAACCTTCGAAGCCGGCCTGATCATCCACGAAGGCCAGTTGACCTATGCCCGCGACGGGCTGGCTTGCCTTCTGGATATGGGGACATGGTGGCGCGAAGAGACCGGTTTGCCGCTGCCCTTGGGCGGCAACGCCATTCGCCGCGACCTGGGAGCGCCCGTGCATCGCATGATGAATCAGGCGCTGCGCGACAGCGTCAGCTACGCGTTGGCCCACAGGGATGAAGCTCTCGCCCACGCCATGCAGTACGCCCGCGACCTCGACACTCCCTCGGCGAATCGTTTTGTCGGCATGTATGTCAACAATCGCACCCTGGATTATGGCGAGGACGGAAAGAACGCGATCCGCCGACTGTTAGAGATGGGGCATGAACGCGGTGTTATTCCCCATGCCGTCCACGTGGATTTCGCGGAGTAACATAGCGTCTCAACCGTTTAGTCGCCATCCGCGTCGGGGTGATGCGGATGCGGCGTCAGCAGCTGCTGCGGGACCGGGCGGCTGCCCATTTCATCCCGCCACAGAATGATGTTCAGCTTTGCCGTATCGGCCATATCGGCCTGGCTGAAGTTCATCTTCGCCGACTGCTTGGCTCCGTAGCTTTTCGGCGTGTTCGCTTCGTAGATTCTGCCGTTATCGCGATTCACAGTATCCGCATGGAACGCTGGCTGACTTCCATCGCCTGAAAACTCCGGCGCCATAAGCGGTGCAAACGCGTCGTTGTTATTCATGGGCGGCAGGCCCAGCAAAGTCTCCATGGTTCGAACTGCGCTGACCGTGGTGTAGAAGTGATGATCGACCACCGGGGTGCCACCGGCCGCGGGCCGCGGCGCGTATTTGCTGACTACCAGCATGATGCTGCGATGGGCGTCCACGTGGTCGGCGCCATCCTGTGCATCGTCTTCCAGAATGAAGAATGCCGTGTCGTTCCAGAATGGACTGTGCGAAACAGCCTCCACGGCTCTTCCCACAGCAAGATCGTTATCGGCTACCGATGCTTCCGGTCGCGGCATCCCCGGAATGGTTCCTGACGTGTGATCGTCCGGCAGGCGCAGCATGACAAATGCCGGCATGGTGTCGTTCCCGTGCTGGCGATCGGCCACCCACCTGTTGAAGTGCGTCAGAAACTCCGACACTCGAAGCTGATCGGGCACGCTGAGTTCGAAATCCTGAAACTGCGGATCAAAGTGACCCACCAGCTCCGCCTTGGTTGGAATATCCTCAGCAATCAGCGGAATTCTCCAGGGATATTGACTGATGCCTCCCCCATAATTCGCGGGAATGGGTTCTCCTTGATGAATCGAGTTGCGCGCGCACACCTGCGGTCCAGGCTCGGGCGTACCCAGCAATGGATTTGCCGACTTCTTCGCTGCAGCCGAGTCACCACAAAATTTGGTGGCCACGAATTCCCCAAAGTGATAATAGGTCTTTCCATGTCGGGCAAGATTTGTCCAAAGATATCCGCTGGCCGGCTCATCGACATCGGAAATTTTTTCCTGCAGTGGATAGCCGCCGGCGACGATGCCTTCATAGTCGTAGCTGCGCTCTTCTCCACGATAGCTTTGCTGCCAGGTTTTCTCTGTATAGTCGCTGGTGATCGCGGCCGTCGACCACACGTGGCCGTCTCCCGAGACTTCTCCCGAGTCGTAAAAGTTGTCGAGGATGCCAAATTGCTCGGCCAGCTTATGCTCGTTCGGCGTGATCGACCAGCCATACATGGTCAGGCTGGGATCGCGATCGCCCACTTGTAAATCGCCGAAAACCTGATCGTAGGATCGGTTCTCTTTAATGATGTAGATCACGTGACGAATCGGATTTCCGCCTGCGCGAAAGAGTATTTGCTGCTGCGCCGCTTGCATCCGGTTGCTTTCCATCACCTGCTGGCTGAGCGGCTCCAGTTGCTGATCGACCTTGGCACGATCGATCGCGGCCAGCGAACCGTACAGGAGTGACGCAATGTAGGCGTGCGGAGGTGCCACCGACTTTATCTGCGCCAGGATCGGCGGCACATACTTAGGTGCGAAATTATTGGGACCCGTTCCCTGCCCTTTTCCTGTCGCCACATATAGCTCATCTGCGGTCGCGGCCAACGCCGTTGGATACCACTCCGTCGGAATAAATCCGTGTGCATGGATAGCTTCCGTCGAACCCCGCTTCAGTGCGTGCGGATTGAAGACCGCAACGGCATCGAGGCTCGCATCCGCAACATACAGCCGGTTGCCGTCGGGCGAGAGCGCAAGCGCATCAGGAAAAGCGCCAAAGTAGGTTTGCCCCGGCAGTCGCGTATCGAAGAATCCCAGCGTGTGCATACTACCGTGCTTGCCGGCGTGGCGCCCTATCGCCACCGCAGCCACGGAATCGCGATTTGCCAGCGCGACATACAAAATTTTCTTCTTCTCATTCAGCAACAGGGCTGCCGGATGTGAACTGGGATCAATCGCCTCGCGAGGCGGCAACAGGGGCAGCATCTGCACCACTTTTCCATGCTGCAGATCAAGTTCGGCGATTTCAGAGGCGTTCCAGAGCGCAACAAATCCACGTTTGCCATTCCGCGTCGCGGTCGTCGCAATGGGATAGGACGCAGGAATCGTGCGGCTTGTGGAAAGGTCGAAGCGATAGAGTATCTTTCCGGTGGTCGCATCCATCAGCAGCGCATCATCGGAAAGATTGTCCGCGATGAAAAGTCGATCGCCACCGCGCCGATGAACGACCGTCAAACCGGATGGATAAGGAATGGCCTCGCCTGCGGGCGCCGCATGCGCGCCCATTTTGTTCTGGTGCTTGCCATTTGCCAGTTGCTGCAAGGGAATGGGCAGAATTTTTTCTTCTGTCACCCGTCCATCCGCGCAACGATAGACCACGATCCCGTTTCCCGCCGCGTTTTTCCCATTCGGCAGCGGATGTGTCAGCGACGCGATGCTGACGTAGAGATGTTGCCCGTCGCTCCCAAACGCCACCCCGGAGTAGAGCGTTTGTACTGCCCCAAGGGGCGTATAGGGGTTGGGAAAATCCAGCAGCTGATGCGATTGCGTGTCGAGAATCGCGATGGACTGCTCACTCTTCGATTCCGCTGTTCCGTATCCGTCGTTCACCAGCGCAACATAGCGCCCCTCCGGAGATATCGCAATCGCCATGGGCAGGCTATTCGTCTTTTGCGGAGCGCCAGGAACAGGCTCAAGCAACATTTTGCTGCTGGGTAGAGGAATGGTTCGCGTCACAACAGGGGCATTTTGCGCCCACATTGGCAGTGGAGCAAACGCGAACGCGAGCAATACTGGGAGAGAGGTACGTCGGATCAATAGCGTAAATGTCACGGCCCCTCCAACCTATCAAATCATCTTGCAGATGTCTTGAACTCGAAGAAAATCCAGCACATTTTTATTACGTCAGACAAGTGGCAAAAGTGATTCTTAACGGTTTCCACAGTGTAAAAGAAGCTCTGTCGCGGTCAATTACAAAAGTCTTACATAAGGCCCTCATCGCCGCTGCTAGCCTTGAAACAGCAAGTCATTTCAATCTCCCTCTTGAGGTATTGCGTGGCTCCCATAACCAATGAAGCCGTCGAGATGAGCAACATCGAGACTTCCCCCCTCCACTCCGCGACGATCGAAACCGTTGAAGCCACCTTTGTCGGTGCACCGGTTGCCGTACCAGTCTTCAAAGCTGCCGCACCTGCACGCAACAAACCAACTCTTCCGGTGCTGGGCCGTGCCACTCAAGACAATGGCATTACCTGGACGACAGCGATTTTTCTGGCCATCTTCCATGTTGGAGCGATTGCAGCTTTCTTCTACTTTAGCTGGAGCGCCCTGGCCGTCCTCTTCGTTACGTATATGTTGGCGATTAATGTGGGCATCGGCATGTGCTACCACCGCCTGCTCACACATCGCGGCTACAAAGTTCCCAAGTGGGTTGAGTATGCCATGGCCATTTTCGCCACCACGGCCTTGGAAGGTGGACCGATGTTCTGGGTCGCCACCCACCGCGTTCATCACCAATACAGTGATCACGTCGGAGATCCGCACACTCCAACGGAAGGCGGCTGGTGGGCCCATGCCGGATGGATTCTTAAAGGTAAAGCGCTGCACACTGAGACCGCCATGCTGGCTCGTTACGCGCCGGACCTTGCCAAGGATCGCTTCTACGTTTTGTTAAGCAAATATCACTGGATTCCGCTGACCATCGAAGGCCTCATCCTGCTCGCAATCGGCGGATGGCCGTGGGTTCTGTGGGGCGTATTTCTTCGCGTCACCATCGGGCTGCATGCAACCTGGCTAGTCAATTCTGCCACTCACCTGTGGGGTTCACGCCGCTTCGAAACCCGCGATGATTCGCGCAATAGTTGGTGGGTTGCGTTGCTCACCGGGGGTGAAGGCTGGCACAACAATCATCATGCCCATCCAGTTTCCGCCCGTCACGGGTTGACCTGGTATGAGTTCGATCCGAATTTTTACGGCATCTGGATCCTGAAAAAGCTTGGCCTGGCCCGCCAGATCAAGATCGCGCAATTTGATCCAAACGACCCGCGTCCCGCAGGTGTACGCGGCTCTTAAAGTTCGTCGTCCCTCTCCTGCCCTGAAGGCCTGACGGCTGGTGCGATTTCTGAAAGGAAATTCGCTCTATACTGCCGTCAGGCTTTTCGTTTGCCTGCGCGCCCCTCGACTCCTATGCAGAAAATCACTCGCCGCCGCGGAGCCATTGCCTTCTTCATCACCCTGGGCGCGTGCCTGGTGGTGCTGGCGATCGCCTTGAATGTGCGCTGGGTCATTCTCAACTGGCATGAGATTGTTCCCCTCGTCCTCGGAGTTTTTTTCTTTGGAATTTTAATCGCGGGTGTGGTCCTGAACACCATTTTCCTGGTGCGCGAAATCCGTCGTAATGAGCGTCATGACAGTTTTCTGAACGCTGTCACCCATGAGCTGAAAACTCCCATCGCCTCCATCCGTCTCTATCTTGAAACCCTGCAGCGCCGCGACCTGAGTGAAGATAAGCGGCAGGAGTTTTACCGCATCATGCTGAATGACAGCGAACGCCTGCTGGCCACGGTGGAGCAAGTGCTCAAGGCTGGCGAGGTCGGCCAGCGCGGGCCCGATGACATCAGCATTCGCGTGGATATAAAGGAGGTGGTAGCAGATTCCTGCAAGGTGGTCGCCCTTCGCAACCACTTACCTCCCGACGCGATTGAATTTCTGAATGAAACCCACGCCGTCTCCACCGTCGTCGTCGGCAATCCAGAGGATTTGCGCGCCGCCATCATGAATGTGCTCGATAACGCCGTAAAGTATTCCCCGAAGGATCCAAAAATTCGAGTCCAGCTCACCGTCGAGCACGATGCCTGGGTGGTGCTGCGCGTGACGGATAATGGGATTGGCATTTCCGATGTTCACCTGAAGCGCATTTTCAAAAGGTTCTACCGCGTTCCCAGCTTAACCGTCCTGCGCACCAAGGGCACCGGACTCGGGCTCTTCCTGGTACGCACGATTGCCCGACAACATGGCGGTGACGCCAGTGCCACCAGCGACGGCGAAGGCCGTGGCGCGACCATCACAATTCAGTTGCCGCGCCTGTTGCAGTCCTGAGACGAAGGAGATTCTTGACCGAGGATCGAGTGAACCCGCGCGGTACGATCGCCCACGCTAGCGACCAACGCAGCGGCAACCGCATCCTGATCGTCGAGGATGAGGCGCATCTCGCGCAGGGATTGCTCTTCAATCTTCAAGCCGAGGGATACGAAGCCGTAGTCGCCCCCGATGGCGAGACTGCAATCGACCTGCTTTTGAAGCAGTCCCAGCCCTTTGATGCGATCGTGCTCGATGTGATGCTGCCAGGAATGGACGGATTTGCCGTGGCTCGAGCCGTCCGCCTGGCGCAAAACTATACCCCGATTCTGATGTTGACGGCACGCGGCCGACCGGAAGATGTCCTCGAGGGTTTCGCTGCCGGAGCCGACGATTACCTCCCCAAGCCCTTTGAGCTGTCGATTTTGCTGGCTCGCTTGAATGGTTTACTGCGCCGCTTGCGATGGCTTCAACCTCAGCAGCCCGAGCAGGAACCGCCCATGACTGACGAGTACACCTTTGCCGGCAAAACCATCGACTTTGGCCTGCTCGAGCTGCGCGCCGCTGACAAGCAAATTCGCCTCACGATGATGGAGGTTGAACTTCTTCGCTACCTGATCCGCAACCCCGGCCGCGCGATCTCTCGCAGTGAAATTCTCGACAAAGTCTGGCATCTGCATCAGGACACGGATACGCGCGCGATCGACAACTTTATCGTTCGACTGCGTCGATACCTGGAAGACGACTCGGTCCATCCAGTTCATTTGCAGACCGTGCGCGGCATCGGCTACCGCTTTGTTCCCGACCCAAAGGACGATAACGAATCACCAGAGTCTCGGAGTTCTTCCCAGCCATGAACCTCTCGCGCGCCTCTCGGGTTCTACCCTCCGCGATCCTGGTTCTCCTCGTCACTCCCTGCTTCGCCGCCAACCAGGCCGTCACTCTAGATGGAAATAGCAATGGAAGAATTTTCCAGGGCATTGGAGCCCTCAGCGCCGGCGCCTCTTCGCGTTTGCTTGTCGATTATCCAGAACCCTACCGCAGCCAGATTCTGGATTACCTGTTCAAGCCGAACTATGGCGCCTCCCTGCAACACTTGAAGGTCGAGATTGGAGCCGACGTAAACTCTACCGATGGCTCGGAACCAGCTTCCATGCGCTCCCGCTCGGACCACGATTACGATCGCGGATATGAGTGGTGGCTCATGGAAGAGGCTCGCAAGCGTAATCCGTCCATCATCCTCGATACCCTACCCTGGGGCGCGCCCGGTTGGGTTGGCAGCGGACATTTTTATTCTGAAGACATGGCGGAGTATGTCGCCGATTTTCTTCAGGGTGCCTGGACCCACCATCATCTCGACATTGCCTACACCGGCATCTGGAATGAGAAACAATTCGACACAGCCTATGTTGAAGAACTGGCGACTGCGCTCAAGAAGCATGATCTGAATACAAAAATAGTCTGCTGCGACGAGTATCTCGGCGAAGGCCTCGGCCAGTGGAGCGTCCTGTCGGCGATGCAATCGAATCCATCCCTCAACAAGGCGGTGGCTGTCGTCGGCGTTCACTATCCCTGGGTCGATGGAAAAGTCACAACGCCACCGGAGGCTAGGGCGGTAGATAAACCGTTGTGGTCGAGCGAAGATCAACCCAACAGCGGCGGCGGTCCAATCCTTTCGCGAGATTGGAATGCAGGCGGCAAAATCTGGGCGAAGCGCCTGAATCTGAATTATCTCGACGGTCACTTTACCAAGACAGAAATCTGGAGCCCGGTGACCTCCTATTACGATTTGCTGCCCGCCCCAAACTCCGGGCTGATGTATGCCAACACCCCATGGTCAGGCCACTATGACGTGCAAAGCGCAATTTGGGTGACCGCGCATACGACACAATTTGCCAGGCCCGGATGGAAATATCTGGATGCATCTTCCGGCCATCTTGCGCAGGGTGGTAGTTATGTCGCTCTGAAATCGAACGATGGAAACAATTGGAGCGTCATCCTTGAAACAGTCGATGCGAAGGTCGCCCAGCCAGTCACATTCACGTTGACCGGCGGCCTCTCCACCACGTCGATTCATATCTGGGAAACCAATGCGACTCGCACCTTTGAGCATGTCGCCGACGTCTCCCCCAGCCATTCTCGCTTCACATATTTGTTTGAGCCTGGATCGTTGTATTCCCTGACGACAACCACCGGCCAGGCAAAAGGCACAGCGACGCCGCCCCCCGACAAGCCGATTCCGCTTCCCTATCGCGATGACTTCGAAACCACTGCGCTGAATCGTGCACCGAAATATTTATCAGATCAGGATGGTGCGTTCGAAGTGCATTCCTGCCTCTTCCGATCCGGTCGCTGTCTGCAGCAGGTGATCACCGCAAAGCCCATCCCCTGGAGTCATCTGTCCGATCCATGGACCTTGGCGGGAGATGAATCCTGGAGCGATTATGATGTGGCCGTTGACGTACTCGTGAGTGACACAGGACCTGTCACCGTGCTCGGCCGCATCGACTCCGCAAATTCGTTTCATGAGGGAATCTATCCCGGCGGATATGTCTTTCGCCTGCACCCGGACGGCGCATGGCAGCTGCTTTCCACCACCGAGAGTGCTGCTCCCACCGTGCTTGGCCACGGCCAGGTTGAAATGTCGACGCTGCAGTGGCATCACGTCGATCTGGCATTTCATGGAAGTGAGGTCGCGGTTTCTCTCGATGGAAAAATACTGGCCCGCGTGGCAGACACCACCCACCGACACGGAATGTTCGGCGTCGGTACTGGCTGGAATCAGGGCCAGTTCGATAACCTCGCCGTAGTCCGAAATTGATCCGTTATTTTTCCAGCAATTTACGGATGGACAGCAGATCCGCGCGTTGCGCTGGTGTGGTTTTTGGATAGCTTAACTTAAGCTCAGCAAACGTATCCAGCAGGATCCTCGATACGATGATCCGTGCGTTTTCCTTATCATCTGCGGGAACAATGTACCAGGGCGCATGACGGGTCGAGGTCGCACGCAGGCAGTCTTCGTACGCATCCTGGTAATCTTTCCAAAATTCTCTTTCGTGAATATCGGCGACACTCAGCTTCCAATTCTTCGCCGCCTCGTCAATCCGCGACAGAAACCGCTGGCGCTGCTCCTCTTTGGACAGGTGGAGGAATATTTTCACAATCCGCGTTCCACTGCGATAGAGATGCTCCTCGGAATCGACGATGGAGCGATAGCGCTCCTTCCAGAGAACCCTTCCCTTGTTAGCATCTGGCAGGCCCTCGTTTTTCAGCAATTCCGGATGCACCCGCACCACCAGCACTTCCTCATAATAGGAACGATTGAAAATGCCGATCATCCCCCGCTCCGGCAGGCGACAGTTTGTCCGCCATAGGAAGTCATGCTTCAATTCTTCTGAACTTGGCTGCTTGAAACTGTAAACCTGACAACCTTCCGGATTGATGCCCGAAAGTACATGACGAATTGCGCCATCCTTACCTGCTGAATCCATTCCCTGAAAGATCAAGAGAAGCGCATAGCGATTGCACGAGTAAAGGAGTTCCTGCAACGAGCTCATCTTCGTCACATGGTCTTCCAGGATTTCCTTATACTGCTCTTTCGTGGTGTAAACCGGTTTCACCCGTGTTGGCCAATTTTTCAGTTTGACCTTCTTGCCTGGCGAAACTCGGAAATCGTCCGGGTCGATGTGGGTTTTCTTTGCATGCGTCATTCTCGGCCTCACAATTCAGAAGTCCTGATCTGGAAAATTATTTTCCTGCATGTGTCCCGCTCGGCTCCAGCAGCCGATTCAGCAGCTCGATCAACGCCTCCGCTTCGTAGATCGGAGGCTGACAGCTGGTTCCACTGCAAACCACGGCGAAGCTGCGTCCCTCGCCCAGCTCAGGGAGGTGAGGCAGGGTTTCCGCCAGCGACGGCGGCAACATCTCTCCCTTGACCGCAGATCTCGGAAACCTCAGCACGGTTTTATTGACGGCGTAGCGTGCCGTGGCAATCACAGCCAGGCGGCGCGCCTCCTCGTCATCGCCAATAACGCAAACCTGCACCGGCGACAAAAGATACCGCCGCAGCGCCAGTCCGTAGGCACCGGCATACAATCCAAATTGTTCCGCGACTCCCGCGAAGGCTTCAAGTGTATCTTCCACTTTTTCTTGTAACTCGCTGTTTCCACTAAACTCATAAATGCGAAGCAGCAGCATGGCCGCCAGTGCGTTTCCGGCTGGCGTGGGCGAATCCTGCAATGGTTTGCGACGCGCCGCCAGCACGCCCAGCGGTGCCTGCGCATGCGAATTCTGGGCCGTGTCGAAGAATCCGCCGTTGGTCACGTCATAAAAACGCGCAGTCATTGCATCTGCAATGCGCTCGGCTTGCTGGTAATACTGCAGATGCCCAGTCGATTCCCATGCATCGAGACATGCCAGTCCCAGGGCTGCGTAATCATCAAGCATTCCAGCCACAGGTGTGACCGGCGACTTTCCATCGGCATACGCGACAACCCGATGCAAATTTCCATCCCCGTGCCAGGATTCGCGCAAAATTCTATCCAGCGTCAATAGCGCGAATCGCCGTGGAGCTTCCAGTTCCAAAACGCGGGCCGCGTCCAGGTAGGCTGAAATCGCCAGGCCGTTCCAATTCACATAAACCGTCTTGTCCACATACGGCGTCGGCCGCTGTAATCTAGCTTCGTATAGTTTTTTCTTCGCAGCCTGCAACTGTTCGCTGGCCTGCTCCACCGAAATCCCGGCGCGCCGCGCAACTTCTGCCAGGGAGTGATCGATGTGCAGCGTGTTCTTTTGCGGATTGTGGTGCATGTCGCCCAGCTCGCCGATATCGTAGTAAACCCCGGCGACATCCATCTCTTCGGAAGTCAAAACGGTGGCCGCTTCCTCGCGCGTCCAGGTAAAGTAATCGCCATCGTCATCCAGCGATTCATCGGCATCCTGCGAAGCATAGAAACCGCCGCGCTCACGATCGCTCAGCACCGTGTCCATCCAGTGAATCACTTCCAGCGCAACCCGCGCGTGTTCCGGTTCGACGAAACTTTGAAAGCTGTGCACGTAATTCTTCAACAGCTCCGAATTGTCGTACGACATTTTTTCGAAGTGGGGAACAATCCAGCGATCATCCACGGAGTAACGATGGAAACCTCCGGCAAGATGGTCATACATTCCGCCGCTCGCCATTTTGTCCAGCGTCAAGCGAGCCACGTTGGCCGCAGCATGGTCCCCCGTGCGGGTAGCATGATCCAGCAGCAGGTCCAGGATGGACGGATGCGGAAATTTCGGCTGCGTTCCAAACCCCCCATTGTGTTTGTCGAACTGTTGCAAGGCCGACTGCACCAGCTTGTCGACGATGCCGGCGTGCAAGTCCGCCGAGCGACCGGAAAAGGATTCGTTGTATTCGATGGCCGCCAACACGCTGTCGGCGGACTCCATCACTTCGTCATGACGATCGGTGTACGCGTGCGCCATGGTCAGCAACACCCGGCCGAACCCCGGACGTCCGTATCGCTCGTCCTTGGGAAAATATGTGCCGCCGAAAAATGGCTTGCCGTCAGGAGTCAAAATTACGGTGAGCGGCCAGCCGCCCTGTCCACTCATCGCCTGCACCGCCGCTTGATATCGCGTGTCTACATCGAGACGTTCATCGCGATCCACCTTCACCGCGATAAAGTGTCCATTGATGATCTCGGCAATCTCTGGATCTTCGTAGGATTCGCGATCCATCACATGACACCAGTGACACCACACCGCTCCAATATCCAACAGCACGGGCTTGTTCTCGCGCCCGGCTCGCGCAAATGCAGCCTCGCCCCACTCCTGCCAGTCGACCGGCTGATGCATGGCAGAGCGCAGATAGGAGGACGACGCATTTGCCAGCCCATTTAAATGTTCCTCCACCGTTCTCGCTGGCTGAGTCGTTGCTTCCGCGCGCTCCTGCTGGTCTGCCATCCTGTGTTGCCCTTCTCTTCAGAGTCGTTCTGATTGTTAGATGCGAAGCTTTACTGCACCAGCCGATGCGCCACCTGGACATACAAATCGATGGCCTCTCGCTGTTCCTGCTTGGAGAGTTTCTCATTGGGCGTGTGAGCCACGTGGATCGATCCCGGCCCGAACAAAAGCGGTTCTCCCCAGCTGGACAGCGCCGGAACGTCAGTCGTAAAGGCAGCAATCATGGTGGGCAATCCTTCGATGCGCTTCAGTCTTTGAAATGGAATCTCTAGGGCCACATCCAGCGCTGCATCCCCTCCAATCGCGTCCTTCAGGGAGGCGCGAACCTTATCGGAGGGTCCGACCAGTCGCACCAGGATCGTCGCCGACGCTTCATCGGCAATCACGTTAGGAGCGTGGCCCCCTTCGATCAATCCGATATTCAAGGTCGAGGGTCCAACCTCCGGATCGGAAGGCAGTGGCATGTGCAGCAGCCGCTCAAGTACGGAAACCAGCTTGTGGATCGCCGAATCGCCCAGTTCCGGATACGCGGAGTGGGCCATTTTCCCGCGCGCCCGAATCACCGCATTCAATACGCCTTTGGACGCCAGCGCCAGGCGGTTGTCGGTCGGCTCTCCATTGATCAGGAACCTGCTGCCTTTAGGCTGCAGGTTCGCGATCTTGGCGCCATGGCTGCCGTTTTCTTCACCCACAAGGAACAGTAGCCCCACCCTCACGCCCATGGCACGCAAGCGTTCCGCAGCGACCACCTGGGCGGCGATGATGCCCTTGGCATCGCTGCTTCCGCGTCCGTAGATGTATTGTTCATCCTCCCGGCTGGGAAAAAACGGCGGCACCGTGTCCATGTGAGTGGACAGCACAACGTCGGGCGGATCGTTCGATATCCCCGCATACACGTTGAATCGCTCGCGTCCCGCGTTGTGCGGTACCGCCGTGGTTTCTACCTGAAACCCTTGCTCTCCGAGATAGCGCGAGAGGAAGTGGCCAACCGCGGCTTCGTTTTCACTGATGGATTCGATATCCACCAACTGGCGTGTCAGGGCTACGGGATCTGTAGGCATGCATTTCCAGCATACCGCTAGCGAAGCCATCAACGACGTTGGAATAATTCCGGTGACAATCCCGGCGCCGCCGCAACCCAGAAAAAATGCTCGGCCCATATCATGTGGTCGGCTCGAAGCCTCAATGCAACTCCTCCGAACCACGTAAAATATTTCTACCGCTGACCATGGAATCCGCTCACGTTCCTCCATCGATTCGATCCTTCGATCTTCCCGGCCCGGCAGGCATGTTGGAGGCGCTGCTGAACCCCGGGCTGCAAGACTCACCCTACTGCGCCCTG
>JAZKAG010000209.1:0-8475 GCA_040389265.1 Acidobacteriota bacterium | reverse complement strand
GGCGGAGGCACCTTGCATAACAAGGTGGTCTACCGCGCGATGAAGGCGCTGCACAGCCTGGGGATTCCGGTCTTACGCTTCAACTTTCGCGGCGTTGGGCGCAGCGAGGGAGAGCACGATAACGGCCACGGAGAACAGGACGATGTGCGGGCAGCGCTCGATTGGCTGCAGCGCGAATTTGACCGCCCCATCCTGTTCGCCGGCTTCTCCTTTGGCAGCAACGTGGGTATGCGAGCTTGCTGCGGCGACCCTCGTGTTCCGGGCCTGATCGCGTTGGGCCTCCCGGTTGTAGCAGAAGGCCGGCATTACTCGTATCGCTATTTGCCGGAATGCAAGCAGCCTAAACTTTTCATCAGTGGAGATCGCGATCGGTACGGCCCCATCGCCGAGGTCGAGTCCGTGGTCGCGACAGCTCCCGAACCGAAACAGTTGGTCTGGATCCAGGATGCGGATCATTTTTTCGTCGGCAAATTGGACCAGGTGCAGGCCGAAATCGTTCGATGGGTGAAACACAATTTCTTCAAGGACAGCCATTGAAGAAGAATGCTCGACTGGATGAAGGCATGGAGAATTTGCGAGCCACAGCCCGAAAGATCTTCGACCAGTCCCTCGCTGACTGCAGCGTGGAACGGGCGGTGGCGCGCCACGTCTTCATGCGCGGCAGCACCTTGCACATCGGGGAAGAAACCATCGATGTTGAGAGTGTTCAGCGAGTCCGAATCGTGGCCGTCGGGAAAGCTGCCCGCACCATGCTGCTGGCTCTGCTGCAACAGCTCACGTTGCCCGATGCCTGCGATCTTGCCGGTGTATTGATCGCGCCGGCGGACCCACAAAACTCCACCCAAAACCCTCCCCGCGAAATTCAGGTTTTTGCCGGCGGCCATCCGTCACCCAGCCAGGCCTCCGTCGATGGCGCACGCGCAGCTTTAACAATGCTGCAGGCTCTGCCGCAAGAACACGCGCAAAATTCTCTGTGCTTCTTCCTCATCAGCGGCGGAGCATCCGCAATGATGGAGCTGCCGCTGGATCCATCGATTTCCCTGAACGACACGGCAAGTTTTCATCAAGCCCTGGTCGGCAGCGGCGCCTCGATCACAGAAATCAATTGCGTTCGCAAGCATTTCTCCGCTGTCAAAGGAGGTCGCCTGGCGCAGGCCGCTGGCGATGCGATCTGCCGATCCCTGTTACTCTCCGACGTTCCCATCGGGCATGAAGACGCTCTGGGCTCCGGCCCGACCATTCCGGATTCTTCCACCGTCGAAGATTGCAGACAGATTCTCGAGCGATACCACTTACTCTCCCAATTTCCCGCGACCGTTCGCCGTTTTTTTGAATCGGCCAGCTTGGTGGAAACGCCCAAGCCGCACCAACTCCATTCGCGAGCCTCGGTTCTGCTAAGCGCGCAAACACTCGCCGAAGCCGCTGCCAACAATGCCGCAGCGCTGGGATATCTTCCTGTGATCGACAACGACTGCGATGATTGGGAGTACAAAGCGGCAGCCAGTCACTTGCTTGATCGCTTGCGAACTCTTCGCGAGGACCATCCTCGTGTCTGCGTCATCTCCGCCGGCGAAGTAGCCGTAGCTTTACCCGCGGTGAACCAATCCACGGGAAAAATCGGCGTCGGCGGCCGCAATCAACAATTTGCTCTCTACGCGGCCACGCTTCTGCGCCCGCCAGATGACGCGGTGGCCATTCTTTCGGCTGGCTCAGACGGCATTGACGGAAATAGCCCGGCGGCCGGAGCGGTCGTCGATCGCAACTCAATTGCAGGCGATTCCCTGCCGCAAGTGATGCACGCGCTGCAAGCTTTCGACGCATATTCATTCCTCTCCGATCACGGTGCAGCCATCGTCATCGGGCCTTCCGGAAATAATCTTCGCGATCTGCGAATCCTGATCGCAGCACCTCCCCAATTTCTGCCGCGAATCGAAGCTACGGAAGAAATTCCATAAATCATAGACTTCGATTTAGAATTGTGGAGAGATTCAACAGACATCAACCGATCTGGTCCTCCGAAACGTTCTTTTCTTTACTCTGACCTGCGCTTCACAACCTGGGAGCTGTCGGCCCGGTGGAGCGGCAACTCGAAGCAAAAGACGGAACGCAGGGGGATAGCAAGCACCCGACAGTGCAGTGGGTCGCGAAAGTACACGAGCTATTTACCTTAACTGATGGCAGCCGCAGGCGGTAGATTCCGCAGAGCTGGCGCTTATCAGTCTGGCACGCAAGTTGCATAACAGTTCAATACCGCATCAGAATTTGCACAATCAACCTCGGCATTCTGACGCGCAGAGAAAGCCTCGAGATGCCACGGAACATTCCATTCCGAATTGCCGCAGTGGTATTGGCAACGTTGACCGTTGCCGCGGTAATTCTGGCATCGATCAACTACAGCCACGAAAGCCAATTCGCAATTCCCACGGACCAGGTGTGGTGGGCGCAGGCTCCCGGCGGCCTGATCGCGCAGAAGGTGCTGGCCCACGGGCCTGGCGACCGCGCCGGCATTGAGCCCGGCGATCTGCTCACCGCCATCAATAATCATCGCACTCCAAGCATCCCAGCCCAGCAACGGCAAATGTTCGCGACCGGTATCTGGAGTAAGGCCAATTACTCCATAACCCGCGCCGGCGTGCGGCTTGAAAATGTTCCGGTGATTTTGATTCCGACCGATCGAAGTATCAACATCGGTCTGCGCCTGATCGCGCTGGTCTACCTGCTTATCGGGCTTTATATTTTGTTCCGGCGGTGGACCGCTCCCCGCTCGGTTCACTTCTACATCTTCTGCCTCGCGTCGTTCATTCTCTACGCCTTCAACTACACCGGTAAGCTGAACCTTTTCGATTGGTTCATCTTCTGGGGCAACATTGCTGCCAGTGCGGCACAACCGGCACTGTTTCTCCATTTCGCCTTCACCTTTCCGGAGCACAATCCCACCATGCGGCGCCGCCGTATGGCCTGGCTTCTATATCTTCCCGGTATCGCGCTGGTTGGCCTCTTCATCACGGCCATTCAACTCTGGTCGGCGACCGATTTGCTTGACCACCGTTTGAACCAGATTGCAATCGGCTACATGACGGTCTATTACGTGGCAGCCGCGCTGGTATTTTCCATCAACTATCGTCGCGCCGACAATCCACTAACGCGTCAGCAGTTGAAGTGGTTGACTCGCGGCACACTGCTGGCGGTCGCACCATTCACCCTGCTGTATGCAATTCCCTACATGGTCGCCCGAGCCTCCGCGCCCACCCTGCTGAGCCAGATTGGCGTGTTGTGCCTGGTCTTTCTTCCATTGACATTCAGCTATGCCATCGTCCGCTACCGGCTGATGGACGTCGACCTTATCTTCAAGCGCGGCGTGACCTACACCCTGGCCACCGGCACACTGGTCGCCATCTACTTCGGCGCGGTCGCATTTGCTGGCGAAGTCGTGCACAAGCGCCTGCCCGCTGCAGGGGGATGGGGACTGGCCACCGCGATCATCATTGCGGCACTGGTCTTCGATCCCATCAAGCGCGCCATTCAGGATCGTGTCGACCGCGTCTTCGATCGCAAGCGGCTTGACTCGCGCGCCACCCTGGTGGAGTTTGCCCGCAGCCTGAACACCCAAACCGATTTGCGCGCGCTGCTGAATGCCCTGGTCGATCGCCTGCCCCGAATCCTGCAGGTCGCCCGGGTCGGCGTCTTCCTCGATGATGAACGCGATCCCCGCGCCACCACCTTTCGACTGGCGGCCAGCCATGGCATCCCTGCGCTGACTCTGAGCCATACTGAAAACCTGGAGACTGGCTTTCTTCGCTTCGACGGACGGGAGGACGGCTCGCACATCTTTTTAGAGAGCACACAGAATGCGCCTCACCTGACCGCAAGCCAGCAACGCGCCGTAGCCCTGCTCGATCTGAACTACTATCTTCCCTGCCGGGTGCAGCAGCACACCATCGCCGTGCTGGGACTGGGCCGCACCACCAACGGAGATTTCCTCTCCAGCGAAGATGTCGAGCTACTGGAAACCCTCGCCAGCTATGTTGGCATCGCCATCCAGAACGCGCGTCTGTACGCCAAGCTCGAACAGAAGATCGCCGAGTATGAACAGCTGAAAGAGTTCAACGAGAATATCGTCGAATCCATCAACATCGGCATCCTCGCCGTCGACCTTGCCGATCGCATCGACAGCTGGAACGCGCAGATGGAATCCATGTATGCGGTGCCCCGTTCAGAAGCCCTGAATCAGCCGCTCGCGAGCTTGTTTCCCGCGGATTTTCTGGCGGAGTATGACCGGGTCAAACACGAAAACGGCGTGCATAATCTTTACAAATTTCAACTCGCCACCCGCGCGGGAGAGATTCGTAACGCCAACATCACCATCGCCCCGCTGGTCGACAAAGACTTCACCACGGTTGGCCGTATCATCCTGGTCGATGACATCACGGAGCGTGTGCAGCTTGAAAATCAGTTGATGCAGGCCGACAAGCTATCGTCGATTGGCCTGTTGGCAGCCGGCATCGCTCATGAGGTGAACACGCCACTGGCCGTGATTTCGTCATATACCCAGATGATGGCCAAGCAGATTCGCGGCGACGATCGCAGCGCGCCGCTGCTGGATAAAATTACGCAGCAGACATTTCGCGCGTCGGAAATTGTCAACAGCCTGCTGAATTTTTCCCGCACCAGCACCATCGAGTTCAAAGCTGTCAGCGTGAATCACGTGCTGCATGAGACCCTGGCGCTGCTGCAGCATCAGTTCAACACTGCCAACATCACGGTCGACCTGGCGCTGCAGCCCGAGCTGCCCGACATCCTGGGAAACATGGGAAAACTGCAGCAGGTCTTCCTCAACCTGTTTCTCAACGCCAAAGATGCAATGGCGGAAGGCGGCATACTGCGCGTCGAAACCATCGACAATGGACAGGTTGAAGTCATCATCGGGGATACCGGATCGGGCATCGCAGCAGAAAATTTGCGCCGCATTTACGATCCATTCTTCACTACCAAAATTGCTGTTGTTGAAGGCCAGAGGCGTGGAACCGGCCTCGGTCTTTCTGTGAGCTACGGCATTATTCAGGAGCATGCCGGCAAGATTCAGGTGGACAGCAAAGTGGGTCGCGGCACAACGTTCTATCTGCAATTTCCGAAATTGAGGAAGCCCGTTCATGCCTGAGGTTGTACACGAAAGTATTTCGACGGAGACCGATAGCACCCTCCCGCTCCGCATCATCATCATTGACGATGAAGCCGCTATTCGCGAGTCGCTGCAGCTGCTGCTGGAACTGGAAGGCTTTCAAGTCTCCACCGCGCCCGATGGGGCCAAAGGCTTAAAAGCGCTAGAAGAATCGGTGTTCGATCTGGTGCTGCTCGATCTGGCGCTCCCCGGTCAAAGCGGGTTTGAAATTTTGCAGGCCATTCGCGCCCGCCACGCCAACCTTCCCGTCATCATGATTACGGCCTACGGCACCGTGCAGAATGTCGTCGAAGCCATGCACTTCGGCGCCAACAATTTTATTCAGAAGCCATGGGACAACGAAAAGCTGTTGGCGGATATTCGCGGCGCCATCGGCCAGCATCGCGCCGAAACGGAAAACATCCAGCTGAAGCGCGCCCTGAAACAGCGCTACAGTTTCGAAAACATCATCGGCAAAAGCGAGCCTATGCAGACCGTCCTGGACCTGGTCGGACAGGTGGCTCCAAGCCGCTCCACAGTGTTGGTCCAGGGCGAAAGCGGCACCGGTAAGGAGCTCATCGCCAAAGCCATCCATTCCCATTCACCGCGCAGAGATAAGCCGTTTGTTCCTGTCCATACTGGAGCCGTGCCATCCGACCTTTTGGAAAGCACCCTGTTTGGCCACGTGAAAGGCGCCTTCACCTCCGCCATTGCATCGAAGAAGGGGCTGTTTGAAATTGCCAACGGCGGCACGTTGTTTCTGGATGAAATTGGCACCATGGCGCTCGATACCCAGGCAAAATTGCTGCGCGTATTGCAGGACAGAAAGTTCATGCTGGTCGGTGGTGTGCAGGAGTTGCAGGTCGACGTGCGTATCGTTGCCGCCACCAATGCCGATCTGCGACTGGCGGTGCGAGAGGGGCGTTTTCGTGAGGATCTGTTCTACCGACTGAACGTCATCACCATTGATCTGCCGCCGCTGCGTAACCGTAAAGAAGATATTCCGCTGCTCGTAGCCCACTGCCTCAAGCGCTTTTGCGAAGAGAATCAGCTTCCTCTGCGCACCATTTCTCCAGAAACCATGCGCTCCCTGATCGACTATTCCTGGCCGGGAAATGTGCGAGAACTTGAAAATGTGATTGAGCGCTGCGTTGTTCTTTCCACCGATCAAACCATCCCCAAGGATCTTCTGCCCGATCATTTGACCGGACGCAGCTTTGAGGCCAGCCTGCTGCAGAACAATCCGGACGCATCGCTATTTGAGATTGTGGACAGCTTTGAAAAACGCATCATCGCCGACCGGCTGGAACACTGCAACTGGAATCAGACCGAGGCGGCGGAAAAATTTCGCATCCCGCTTTCAACACTGAATCAAAAAATCAAGCGCTTGAATATCGAGATCAAAAAGAAACTGAAGGATTGATCCCTCACGCGTCTTTCCGGGTCTAGGCTAACTTCCGACAAGAGCCTGCTCCAGGTCGGCGACGATGTCCTCGACATCTTCAATGCCCACCGAAATGCGCACCAGCCCATCTGTGATGCCGAGTTTGCGCCGCCCTTCCTCGCCAATCGCCGCATGGGTCATCGATGCCGGATGAGAGATCAGCGTCTCCACTCCCCCCAGCGACTCTGCCAGGCTGCATACTTCAACCCGCCGCAGCATTCCATTCGCGGCCTCGAGCGATTCCAGATCAAAACTCAGCATGGATCCGAAGCCCGACATTTGCCGCTTGGCCAGTTCATATTGTGGATGATCAGCAAGCCCTGGATAGTAAACGCTGCGCACCTTCGGGTGTTGCTGCAGCCATCCAGCCACGATTCGTCCGTTGGCGTCATGCTGCCGCATCCGCACCGCCAGCGTCTTCACGCCACGCAACAACAGCCATGCCTCAAACGGCGAGAGAATGCCGCCCGTGCATTTTTGTACAAACGCAAACGTCTCCGCATGCTCAGGCTTGGTGCCGACCAGAACGCCGCCCAGACCATCCGAATGACCATTCAAGAACTTCGTCGTCGAGTGCATCACGATGTCCGCGCCAAATTCGATGGGCCGCTGAAAATAGGGCGACATAAACGTGTTGTCGACGCTCAATTCGACACCGTGACTGTGACAAATAGCAGCCACGGCAGCAATATCGGTCAATGCCAGCATCGGATTGGTGGGCGTCTCAATATGCACCAGCTTGGTGTTCGACTGAATTGCGCCCGCCACGTTGCCCGCATCCGAGGTATTCACGTAGGTGAACTCAAGTCCATAGCGAGTTAGCACCTGGTTGAACAACCGCGTGGTTCCGCCATACATATTGTCGCTGCAGACAATGTGGTCGCCGCTCTTCATCATGGTGCACAGCGCGGTAATGGCCGCCATCCCGCTGCCGAATACATGGGCTGAGCTTCCCCCTTCCAGCGAAGCAAAGTTCTCCTCCAACGCCGACCGTGTTGGATTGGAGACGCGGGAGTATTCGTATCCCTTGTTCTTGCCGATCTCCTGCTGCACATAGGTGGAGGTGGCATAGATAGGAACATTGACCGCGCCAGTGACCGGGTCGGGCATCTGTCCATCATGAATTGCGCGAGTCGCAAAACCCTTCTTCTTCTCTGCCATTTTGTTTTGCCCTTGAGTGTTTGTGAGTTGGCGATCGAAATGAGAATCACCGAAATCTGGCCGCAAATGATTTAGATGCCGCCATCGAAAATCTGCTTTGAAAGATATCGCTCCGCGGAATCCGGAATGATGGTGATGATTCGTTGTCTAGGCCGCATCGTACGCGCCAGTTCCAACGCGGCAAAAACATTCGCGCCTGCACTCGAGCCACCCAGTACGCCTTCCTCCGTTGCCAGCCGTTTCACCATGGCGAAGGCATCGCGATCGGTCACCTGCACAATCGAATCGCACACCGTTCCGTCAAATGTCTTGGGGATGAAGCTGACGCCAATTCCCTCTACCTTATGTTTTCCCGGTGTTCCACCCTGCAGCACCGAACCTTCCGTTTCCACCGCCACGGTTCGTACATTCCCAAGCTCCTGCCGCAACCTGCGCGCAATCCCGGTAAAGGTTCCGCCGGTTCCAACTCCAGCGACAAAGCCATCAATGCGGTTTTCCCGCAGACGATCATTCAGACCTGCATCGTTCACCTGATCCGCCATTCCATGGATTTTGCCGCTTGGAAGGATCGCAAGAACGTCGCGCAGGCGCTTCGGGCCGTCTATCGCGCGGCCGACGCCAAGATCGGCCAGGCCGCCCTCGATGACTTCGCACAAAGTCCGTGGGGCGAGAAGTATCCAGCGATCGCGCAGAGCTGGCGCCGCAACTGGGA
>JAZKAG010000208.1:0-2093 GCA_040389265.1 Acidobacteriota bacterium | reverse complement strand
CGGGTTCTCGCACAGGTCGGAGCGTTACGCCGCGTAACATTCTGATCTCAAATTCCGGCCTGGAATATGTCCAGGGCGTGATTGACTCGGCAAATGCCTACGACGGATCGAACACGAGCTACGAGGATGAACTGCGTGTCGGTTTGGTCATGGCGCGTATCACGTCATCCAAGAAATGGGTGCCGTGCAAACGAACCACCGTGCTTAGTGGTGGCGGTACGGTTACGACGTGTGTCCTTACGGACGCTCGGACGTTCAAGGTTGGTGACACGATTACGATCAATGGCGATGCCATTACGATCACTGCCATCAATTACACCACAAATGCGATCACCTGGGTTGGTGCCCAGACGATCGTCAATGCTGAAGTGGTCATTGCGGCCAGCGGTCTGGCGGGTGCTGAAATTCCACGTGCGATCCTGAATGAGTTCATCAAGCTCAAGGATGAAGACGCCACTTGGCGGGATAAATCGTTCTCGCTCGGTCTCATTCGTGGCTTCGTTGACAACTCCCTGATTCTGGGTGACCTCACGGCGATTCGCGCCGCGACCAATTACCTTGGCTCGGTCTTGTGGGCTGATCAGCAGGGCTACAACTAACCATTTCTCTTTCCGGCCATATTTATTGATTCTGTACACTGCGGTATTACCGCATAGAAAGCAGGGGCCACTATGGCCGGTTTGGCAACACTTCAGCAACTCCTGGATCCTCGGGAGTTGATTCCTCACTACACGGCAATGCCGCAAATCTTGGAGTACTTTTTCACCAAGACGTTTTACGACGCTCTTTCGCCACGTCCGACCGACAGCGATAGCGTCCGGATGATTTCGATCAGTGCGACCGCGACGCCTGGGGCTGGTAACGTTCGCAATGGCAAGGCTCGCGTGCTGAAGCCTAAGGGTGCCAGCGAGCGATTCTTCTCGATGTTTCGGTACTTTACCGAAATGCCGCTGGAGGCCGATGCATTGCGGGCGTTGCGAGAATTGGATTCTCCGTCAATGCAGGCGAAGGGCAGGGAAATTGTTGAGATGGCTCAGGAGGAAAGCAAGATCCTCGCGAGTCTTTTCAAGGAGGTCGTTCTTGCCCAGCAGTTGACGGTTGGTCGCGTCAATCTGGATGCCTCGGGAAATATCCTTGTCCCGTCCGTTCACGCGACAACGGGCGTGATTACTGACAATGCAAGCACTGTGATTTCAGCGGATTTTGGCGTTGCCGATACGCATCGTGGAAATCTCAACGGCACCATTGCCGCGCTGTGGTCGGTTGCCGGGACGAAGATTCCTGATCAGCTTGAGGCTCTTGACAGGGTGTGTGATATCGCTGGCGTTCCTCGCGTTAAAGATATCTGGCTGAATCCTGTGTGCAAGTTGAATCTGCGGAACAATACGCAGTTCAACGACTGGGCCAAGTACAACACTTTGCGAGCCGATGAGGTCTTACGCGGCGATGGAATTGAAGGGTTATGGGGTCGCAACTGGCACTTCGTCGGCGGCACCTGGACGGATTCAGGTGGCACGACTCGCGATCTGATTCCGCAGACGTCGGGAATCTTTACACCGGCAATCGGTCCCTGGTTGCGGGCGTTCGCGGGATCCGAGTTGATTGATACCAGCAATCTCATCACAAGCGATTTGCTGGCGGCGTTGAACTCGTTGATTACGGTTTACGGGCCGTTCGCTTATGGCGAGACGACTCGGAACCCGACAGGGCTGAGCTACTTCCAGGGCGATAATTTTGGTCTCGGTTTTGCCGATCCGAATGCAATCTGGATGCCAACGCTGTTCGCGTAATCTTTCCACATATCCACCGGATGAATGCGGAGTGGTCAAGATAGTTTAATACGAGAACAGTAAGGGCTTGCTGTGTTGAATGATTCATGCAGCAAGCCAGTTTTGACGCGTTAGCTCAGCGGTAGAGTAGCGGGCTCAAGCCTGCGGTCGGTGGTTCGAATCCATCACGTGTCGTTTGAGGTGCAATGTGTCCGAGTACTGCGTTGATGATGATGTTCGCAAGCGGTTGACAACGGCCGGCCGTAAATGGCTGGCTGATCGAGATCGTAGCGGCGGTGTGTCGGCTGATGAGATCACAGATAC
>JAZKAG010000207.1:3374-15716 GCA_040389265.1 Acidobacteriota bacterium | reverse complement strand
TGCAGTGAAAGATATTCTGCTGGCGATATTCGCGATCTTTGTCTTGATTTCCCTGTTGCGATCCGGATCGAGTGGATGGGCCGGATTTCTGCTGGGCATGTTCCTCGGAGGCATGGGCGGAGGCCGGGGTGGAGGAGGCGGCTTTGGAGGCGGAGATGGTGGTGGCGGAGGATTTGGCGGGTTCGGTGGAGGCGGTTCTGGTGGCGGTGGCGCTTCCGGAAGCTGGTAACGGACTGGGAAAACCCACTGCGGTCGCCGTGGGCCACCTCCGGTCGAGCTGACAGCAGATTTTCAGGCTGGGGCAGCCAAGCAAGATTTCAATGCTGAATCAAAAAAGAACAGGTACGGGAGAACAATCGAGATGAAACGAACAGGCATCGTGGTTCTGGGATTATTGGGGATTGTTGTCATAGTGGGGCTGCTGATCTTTGGCAGCTATATTTCCGCGCGCAACCAAATGGTGGCCAAGAACGAGCAGGTAAAGCAGACCTGGTCGCAAGTGGAAATCGTGATGCAGCGCCGGGCTGACCTGATCCCGAACCTGGTGTCGACAGTGCAGGGATTCGCTTCGCATGAGACCACTGTATTCAGCGACATTGCGAATGCGCGGTCGGCGTTGCTGGGGGCGAAAAATCCGCAGGATAAGATCGCCGCAAACGGGCAATTGGATAACGCGCTGGGCCATTTGCTGATGATTTCCGAAGCGTATCCGCAGTTGCGCTCCAATCAGAATTTTCTGCAGTTGCAGGATGAGCTGGCGGGAACGGAGAACCGCATTGCGGTGGAGCGCCGCCGCTACAACCAGGCGCTGCAGGATTACAACACATTCATCGGACTGTTTCCCAACAGCATTTGGGCGGGGATCGCGGGATATCACCGAAACAACGCGTACTTTGAGGGCACGCCGGCATCGCAGCAGGTTCCCAAGGTCGACTTTTCAGGCAAGTAAAACGGCAATCAGAAGCGAACTGGAGAGCAATTGAAGTTGCTCTCCAGGCTTTTCTCCTTTTAATAATTGTCCGGATCGGGCGCCCAGTTCGACCCATAGACGTGCGGCCGCCCATGATTCTGCAGGTCCTTCCACAAGTCAGTATCTGTCCCAACGGCGTGCAACCGGACCAGCGAACCTCTACCCAGAAACCACGGCTTGTACAGGCCCAGTGCATTGGCATCTGTGCCGATCGGGGTAAAGAGTTCAGTTGCGTTGAAAAAGCTCGCCGACGGCAAAAACGTGCCGGGACTCTCGGTTGGGCAACCGGGGCTGTTGCCCTCCAGGCCACCGTTTTGTGACATGAAGTTGTCGTACGACTGTTTCTGGCCTACAAACCATAGATCCCACCAGGCATCGAACGGATATGCATTGCCGCTGCCGCCGGTTGAAGTTTGCAGGGTTGCTCCGGGACCGTCAATCAACGCGCCCGCCCAGAAACCGTAGGATTGTGGATTGTTGGCGAGCAGTTTTGGCAGGCCATCCGCCGCATCGCAGGTGACGGAGAGTGGTATCGCGGTGATGTCGAGCCAACCAGGCTGGAATCCAATGTCACCGTTCAGGCCGGGGTCGGCGTAGCGATAGTGAACCGCGTAGTAGTTGAGCGGCATCAGCGCGGCATATAGACTTCGCCGGGTTTCCAGATTGAAGCCGGTCAAATACTGGCCCAGCGCCTGGTCGTCAAACTGCAGCGTGTTGTTGATGACGGGCATGGCAGCGGTTTGCATCCGGCCCCAATCGGAGACGATGCGGTTGAATGCGGTGCCGATGCTGGCGATGGATTCTGCATACTGGTTTGCGCGCGCGTCGGCCAGCTTTGAGATCTGGCTAAAGTCCTGTTCCTGCTGCTTCAGTGACACTCCGTTGGGATCGTTCACGGTGGTTCCGTCATCGCTGAGCAGTTCATAGAGCCCGATACCGGTGCGAACTCCGGCGCTGATGCCGCCACCGACGACGGGTATAAATGAGAAAAATCCGCTTGCAGCGCCGACCACATTCAACACGTCATTCGTGGTGTTGGCTCCGATCTTAAGCGTGGTGGTGTAGGGAATGTTCGCCAGCACATTATTCCCTGCCGCGGTCAGAAGGCTGTTGAAGTCCGGTTCCTCGGCAATCGCCGACGTCACCATATTGTTCTGCAGGGCGCGCAGCGCGGTCAGGTCATCGAGTTCCTGCAGTAGCTGCGTTCTGGCTACGGCGAAGTCGGTGTCAGTGAATCCGCAGGGATTGTTGGGTTGGCTGCAATCGCCTGGAGGCTGCAGGTTCGACAGAGCAGAGTACCAGAGGCTGGGCGTTAGGTTCAGGTTCGTGTACGCGGAGCGGATGTCGCCGCAGCCGCTGATGCATTGCAACAGCTGCTCGCTGATCCACTGGTAGGCATTCTTGGGACCGACGAGATCGTTGGGGCCGGTGAGCGGCCAGGGGACGGAGGGAAGATAAGAGGCGTTGAAAAAGTCCAGGGCAGCCACGGGAACAACGCCGGCGTATTGCGAATGCTGAACTGAAACATAGAAGCCGTCATTGCCTTTTTCCAGTACGCCCTGCATGTTGCCGGCGACTGGATAGAGAGAGGTCTGGCGCGAAATAGCCCGGCTGGCCTCCGCGGCGTAGGGATTGGGGACGCCGGATGGGTTGATCCACAGCTGGCCGACCATGTTGTAGTCGTCGTCGGTGGGAATCTTATTTTTCGAGTATTGGTCCCAGTTGTTCTGGGACATGGCTGGATTATCGAGCATGGCGAAGGTGGAGTAGGTCCCACCTAAATCCTGAACAGACTGCGCGACCCGGTCCCACACGTCCTGCATTTGATAGGAGGGCGACGTAATCGTAGCCGGGAAATTGTGACTGAGATCCCCGATGCTGCCCAGAAACCAGATATTCCCGCGCGAACGCAAAAGCTGCAACCGGCTCGGCAACAGAGCCAGCGAGAAGATGGTGGTGCCATCCGGACTTTGGCAGGTGTTTGGACAATAGGCCGGATTAGTGACGTAGGTATCATTGAGCAGGTTTTTGAAAGTGGTTGCATCCCAAACGACGAGATGGAAGCCTCCGATCTGGCTGGCGGGCAACTGAGCCGATTCCGCCTCCATCGTGGACTGGCCATTTGGAAATTTCATCGACGATGCGGCAGGAAGCTGGAGGATGACGATGTGCTTGTTAGGATTCTCCGGCGCGGGCCCCATCTGGAAACGAATGGGCGGGGCGGCGTAGCTGAAGGTGTAGTTGTTGTTGTTATCCGCGACCAGAAGTCCGCTCATAGCGCCGTTGTTATTGACGGTCATGGCAGGGGAATTGGGTGTGGCGAGAATCGCTGTGGTCCCGTTGTCGGAGGTGCCGGCGAGCGTGGGAATGATGCCATCTACCCCGTTGGGGGCAATTCCATTCACAAACTCAGAATTGCTATCGTTGGCAGCGGGCACGGGAAGGCTGAGACATCCGTTGGAGTTCGAGCATGTAATGCGTTCGAAATTGACGCCCGCGTTGAGTGTGGTGCTGCCAACATTTCCGATGAAGGAATAGCCGGCGCCGGAAGAATCCGAAATGAAGGTGGAGGTGGGTGTCGCTCCGATCGCCGTGAGCGCCTTTGCCAGGAGAGAGCACTCAATCGCATCCGATGGTCCGCCAGCGGAACCGCAGGGGTAGGGGCTGAAGCCGGCATTGTTGACTGGGCCCTCTAAAACCATCAGGCATCCCGGCTGGCCGCATGATTTTAGCAGCGACCCAACCGGCGAAATATCCGCGATCAACTGATCCAGTGGGTCGTAATTGCCTTCCTGACTGGGCGTAAGGGTGTAGTGCTTGTTGGCAATCGGCGACAAATTAATCCTGGAAAGCAGCAGCAGCTGCCAGTCGGTTGCGGGTCCCTGATTGGCATAGATCGTCTGACCGACTTCCACGCCATTGGTTTTTTGGCCGTTGGGATTGGTTGTTTGTACCTGGGTCTGGATGTGGACGGTGGCGGGAGGCTGTGGGGCTGACAATCCCGGAGGCGCGGGAGGCGCATAAGAGAAGGTGCTGAGCACAGGGGGCAACTCCGCGGCGGTGACGCTGAGGCGATTGTCGCCGACGAATACTCCGTCTTGGATGGTGGCTGTCGCGACTCCATTCGACACCGTGAAGTCGGAGGTGATGACGATGCCGTCCAACTCGATCTTGAGCTGCGAAAGAGTTTCGCCATTCATCGCCAGTCGAATGGTTACCGGCAAAGAAGTGACGGCGTCGGGACCTGGACTGAGGATGGTGGGTGAGTGGAGGGTGTTACCGTCGCAACCTGCAAGGGATAAAGCGGAAACAGCGGCAAGCAGAACCAGGACAAGGGACAGGGGAAAATTGGCCCAACGAAGGCGATAGGAGCGCATGGCACGGCCCTTCCATTGAAACTCGGCGGAGAATGGACATGAAATGGGAGCGCAGGTCGTGCAGGTGCAGCCGAAAGGTTGTCGATGGCGCGGCTTTTTCTGAGGGAGGGCCGCTTTCCAGGGCTTGGCAATGATACAGCGATCGGAAATCCGATCTCAAACGTAGCGTGCGGAGCTTTCAATTTCTTGAAAAGGAGTTTATCAAAAGAATTTTGTCAGCAGGCAGAAAAAAGCGGCTGATCGCACTGGCGACCGGCCGCTTTTTTTCTTTCAGGCGGAAAGTTTATGCCTTGTTGAACGAGGCGATCGCTTGCGCCTCATCGTCTTTCACGTCAAACACGGTATAGAGCTTGGTGATCTGCAGCAGGTCGTGAACCTTTTTCGTGAGCTTCAGCAGCTTCAGCTCGCCACCCTGGTTGCGGGCTGCGGTGAAGGCGCTCACCAGTTCACCAATGCCGGAGCTGTCAATGTAATTGACGTCGGCCAGGTTCAACAAGATATCCTTCGATCCCTTGCCCAACAATTCACGAACCGCATTGCGCAGTTGCACACTGCCTTCGCCGAGTGTGATGCGACCGCTTAGATCGAGAATGGTTACTCCATCCACTTGGCGGGTACTAATCTTCATGCTCACGGTGGTAGTCCTCCTTAGGCGCTTTTCTGGGTTGAATCCAAATGCTTGATAAGTGTTAGCTCGGTGCCGGGGTGCAGTAGTTTGAAGTGTACCTCGTCCATAAATGATCGGATGAGGAAAATTCCTCGGCCCGAGCCACTGAGCAGGTTTTCCGGCGCCAAGGGATCGGGGAGGGTTGCAGGATCGAGACCATTTCCCTGATCGCTGATGCGAATGATTAATGACGAGCCATTATTCTCAAAAGAAGCCGTAATTTTTTTTTTCAGGATCGTAGGCGTTGCCGTGGAGCACGGCGTTGACTGCCGCCTCACGGACCGCCATGGTCAGCTGGAAAGTTTGATCCTCATCCAGGCCTGACTTCTGGGCCAATTGTTCCGCCGCTTCTTCCACTTTGTTCACGCTTTCCAGCGATGAATCCAAAGTGTAACTGAATCGACTAACCATGGAATCCACCACACGCCCCGGGCCCGCTAAATTATCAGATCCTGGTTCCGAATGCGGTCATTGTCGCCAAAGACACGCAGAAATTCTCCACAGGGGAAGTTTGCTTGCGCGGTTGGCTTAGTGTCAAGGAAGTCTTTTATTGGCGGAGGCGCACGGACTCTGATCTGACAGCATCTCGGGATGTGATGGGGCTAGAGGGTGCAGGTCGGATTGCATCCCATAGAACGGCCCGAAAGCGGGACTTCAGACATGCCCCGCCGGATGGGCAAAGAAACTGCTCTCGCTTTCGTTCCAGTTGAGTAGACTGTCCATGCGGGAGTAGGAATGCTTTATTTGAGGGTAATTGGCGTGCCTTGCCGCACTGTTTTCATGTAGCCAGGTCGCGACAGCCGCTGCATCGCTACCCTATCGACGATCCAATCACAATCGCACGGGAGAGAGTACAAGCCATGCCGGTCGACGAGCTAAAGAAAAATCAGAAGGAGGGGTCGAACGCAAAAGACTCCGTGCTGATTCATCTTTCGTTCTTGCTGGGCAGTCCGATTGTGGATGCCGCGGGGAATTCTTTGGGCCGACTACGGGACCTGGCTGTCACTCCGGGGGTGCGTGCCTCGCTTGTGACGGAATTTATCTGGGGAAAGAAGGACGCCATGCAGGCGGTTTCGCCGGGCGGCCTGGAGCAGGCGCCGAACGGCACGCTACGACTGCGCGGCGAGGCTCATCCTCGGCCGTTCAGTATGAGCGAGCCTCTGTTGTTGCTGGATCGCGACCTGATGGACCAGCAAATCATCGATGTTCACGGGCGGAAGGTAGTTCGAGTGAACGACGTCTCGCTGCTTTGGCTACCACAGGACTGCGGTGGAGAACTGCGCGCCATCGAGGTCGAAGTCGGCACGCTGGGAGCCATGCGCAGGCTGCTGAAAGGCGCCGTGAGCAAGCGCGTGATTGAGCGCATCACCAAAAAAATTCCATCAAAAGCGATTCCGTGGGATTTTGTCGACCTGATTGAAGTGGATCCGGCGCGGCGAGTGCGACTTAAGATTTCTCATGAGCGCCTGTCACAGTTCCATCCATCGGATCTGGCTGACATTTTGGAAGACCTGGCGCCGGTGCAGCGCGAAGCGATCTTCAACCAGCTGGATGAGGAAGTGGCGGCCGAGGCGCTGGAAGAAGTGGAGCCGAAGCTGCAGAAGCAGCTGCTGGAGTCGATGGGTTCCGAACGCGCCGCCGACATTATGGAGGAGATGGATCCCAGCGCGGCTGCGGACTTGTTGGGAGAACTGCGCCGGGAGCAGTCGGAAGCCATCCTGGAAGAGATGGAGCCGGAGGAGCGGGAAGAAGTCAAAGAGCTGCTGGAGTTCAGCGAGCACTCCGCGGCGGGCCGCATGACGACGAATTATGTTGCGGTGCCGTCAGACGCCACCGTGGCGCAGGCGATTGAGGCTCTGCGCAACTTCGAGGACGATCCTGAAATTGTCACGGAGGTTTACCTGCTGAACGATGACGGAATGCTGCTGGGGGTGGTGCCGCTGGCGCGGTTGTTGCTGGCTTTGCCAGATACAAAAGTTGCCGTGCTGAGCGAATCTCGCTTTGTGAGTTGCCCAGCCGATATGCCCGATAGACAGGTGGCGGAGCTGTTCGATCGGTACAACCTGTATGCGTTGCCGGTGGTGGAGGAACATAACAAGCTGGTGGGCGTGGTCAACGTCGACCAGGTGATTTCCTTTATGAGGCAACAGGCGTAGCCATAAGCGACCCGCATGGAGAGCCAGCCCACATCTCAGCAAGCGCCTAACGGGCTGCGAATCTTGTACATCGCGCCGATGAATTATGGCTGGTACGGACTGTACCGACAGCACAGCCTTGAGCGGCTTGGGCACACGATTTTTCCCATCGACATTATGCAGTATGAAAAGTACGGCAATCCGTGGATGGCGCGGATTCGCTATCGGCTGCAGATTGGCCGCGTGGTGACGCAGATGAATGCGGATGTGCTGCGGCGGGCGAAGGAGCACAACGTCGACGTGGTGTGGTTCGACAAGCCGCTGTTCATTCGTATGGAGACATTGCGGCAGTTGCGGGCGATGGGCATTGCGACTGTGGATTACATGATCGACAATCCTTTTGGCCCGCGGCGCGATCCTGGATTCCGCCTGTATGTACGCACCATTCCGGAGTACGACCTGCATGTGCAGCAGCGCGATGTGAGCGTGAAGGCCTACTTGGAGCGAGGCGCGCGGCGGGTGGTGAAGGTGCAGACGGCGTTTGAGCCGAGTATGCATTTTCCTCCCCCCGCAGGATGGTCGGACAAAGATCGCACGCGGGAAGTTTCGTTCATTGGAACGCCGTATGATCATCGGGCAAAATTTTTAACAGACTTGTGGCGCAAATACGATCTGCCTGTGGTGATCTCCGGGCCTCGCATCTGGACGCGCAAGCTGGAGCCGGCAGCGCTGGCCGCCTTGTATCCCGAGCCTGACGAATTGTATGACGCAGCGTATCGCGAAGGCATCTGGCGGTCGAAGATTAACCTGAGCTTCTTGACGCACGGCAACCAGGATGAGTACGCGCACAAGAGTTTTGAAATTGCCGCGTGCGGAGGATTTCTTCTGGCGGAGCGATCAGCGGGCCACAGCGAGAGATTCCAGGAGAATGAAGAGGCGGTATTTTTCTCGGACATTGAGGAGTGCGCCGACAAGATTCGCCGCTACCTGAACGATGAACCTGCGCGGACGCGGATCGCTGCTGCCGGACGTCGTCGAGCGGCCACCTGCGGGTACGACAACGACAGCCAGTTGGCCAAGGTGATGGACGTGGTGGAGAAACTATTGCCGAAAATTCGAGCGGAGCGCAGATCGCTGAAATGATCGTCGACTTCGAGCGCGAGCGGACTCTGCCGGCCTTTGTCGCGGACGTGTGTATTGTGGGCGCGGGAGCTGCGGGGATTGTGCTGGCGACGCAATTGATACGTAGAGGAAAGCGGGTGCTGCTGCTGGAGAGCGGCGGTCGCAAAGAAGATGAAGCACTCCAGAAATTGAACCGCAGCGACAGAGTCGGACAGCCGTTAAAGTCGGTACACGCCGGGCGGTTTCGCGCGCTGGGGGGAACGACGACTCGCTGGGGCGGCCAAATCCAGGAAATGCAGGTGAATGATTTTGAGGCGCGTCCGGGAATCCTGGGCAGCGGCTGGCCGATTGCAAAATCTGAGCTGACGCCGTATTACGAGCGGGCACTGGAGGCAGAAGGATTGCTGCCGGTGCTGCGAACCGATGACGAAGTATGGCGCGAGTCGGGCTCTGCTGCGCCAAAACTCTCTGCGGATTTGATTCCTTATTTCACACGCTGGTGCCCGGAGCCGAATTTTGCGCGGCTGTATCGGGATGCGCTGGCTTCGAAAAATATTTGCGTGGTGCTGCACGCGACCGTATGCGAATTGATGTTAAACGGGGCGGCGGACGCAGTGCTGGGATTGCGCTGCAGAAATCTTGCGGCCGCAGAACACATTTTCCATGCGCCAATATATGCGCTTTCACTCGGGATGGTAGAGACGATCCAGTTGCTGCTGCAGCCGCTGCAGAAGGGACTGGCTCCGTGGCAGAAAAATGAGTGGCTGGGGCGACATGTGCAGAGTCACATCGATTACAACTCCGCAAAATTGGTGAATGTCGATCGCGCGCGAATGGAACAAGTGTTCCCGAACGTGTACCTGAAGGGAAGAAAGTATCAGCCGAAGTTGCGGGTGACGGAGCAGCGACAGCAGGAAGATCAAACGCTGAACATTGCCGGAGCGATTTCATTCATCAGCTTGGGAAGCGTAGAGCGGGATGTGCGGCAGATGAAGTCGGCGGCGCGGAATTTTTTGCGAGGTAACTGGTCAGCGATTGGGGTGCGCGATACGCTGCCGGCACTGCGGCGGCTGCCTATCCTGCTGCAACTGGCATACAGCTTTTACGTGAGCCACCGAGCCTATTGGCCAAAGGATGTGACGTATTGGCTGCGCGTCCATTGCGAGCAGGAACCTCTATCCGCAAGTCGCATCACGCTGTCTGACGAACGTGACGCGATGGGCATGTTTCGCAGCCGCATTGACTGGCTGGTATCGCCGCTCGAGTGGAAGACAATTCAGCGCTTCACGCAGATGGCGCAGCAGGCGCTGGAGAACGCAGGGCTGGCGAAGCTGGATCCGCAGCCGGAACTGGCGCTGGAGGACGGGTATCGCCAAGTCACGTTCGACGACAGCTATCACTGGATGGGCGGCACGCGGATGTCTACCTCGGCGGCGGATGGCGTGGTCGATACGGATTTGAAAATCCATGGCCTGCGCAATGTGTATGTATGCAGCGCGTCGGTGTATCCGACGTCAGGATTCGCAAACCCAGTGCATACGCTGCTGGCGCTGGCGATTCGACTGGCCGATCATTTAGGGGTGCTTCCGCCAGTCATCGAAGAGCAAGCCGGTACGCAGGTGCGAGCCGATGCTTGAGACGATCGCGCTGCCGGGAAGCGGACGGGTGACCACGCGCCTGGGATTCGGCGGCTCTGGATTGATGGGCGGCATCAGTGAGCGCGAATCGCTGCGGCTGCTGGAAACTGCGTTTGACGCGGGGATTCGTCATTTCGATGTTGCGCCGGCCTATGGGCATGGTCGCGCAGAACGATGCCTGGGAAAATTCCTACAAGGGAAACGGGATCAGGTCACGGTCGCGACGAAGTACGGCATCCTGCCGCCGGCGCAGACCGGACTGCTGGAAATGGCGCGCAACGTGGTGCGGCCCGCGGTTGCGAAGCTGCCCGCAGTTCGAAAGCGAGTGGCGCAGGCAGCAGCGGGGATGAGGTCGAAGGCCAAGTTTTCCGCGGATGAGGCGCGTCAGTCTTTGCGGCGCAGTCGAAGTGAGCTTGGCATCGAGGAAATTGATATTTGGCTGCTGCATGAAGCAACGGCAGAGGATCTTGATGGATCCGATTTACTGTTATTTCTGCAAGACTCTCAGCGGCACGGCTGGATCAGCACGTATGGAGTCGGTGCGGAGCGGGGACGTCTTCTCGATGTCTGGGAAAGGCATAGGGGCTACTGCCCGGTTGTGCAAATCGAGTGGTCGGCGCTGCAGGCCGAGCGGGCAAATTTTCCTGATGCGTTTGTGATTCATCATCGCGCCATTTCCGGAGCCATCGACGTATTTCGCGATCGCCTGCAGAAGGATGCAAGCCTGTGCCGTCGGTGGTCCGACGCTATCGGCGCGGATTTGTCGGATATCAAAATTTTGGCTGGACTGTTATTGCAGGCGGCCCTGGCGGAAAATCCCGAAGGAATAGTCCTGTTCTCGTCGCGAGTTCCAGCCCACATCGTCGCCAACATTCAGGCAGCGGAGGAAGCCGATGCCCGCCAGAGAGGGCAGCAGTTTCTGGATTGCGTGGCAGAGGCGCACAACAGAATCGACATTCGTGAGAAGAGTTGATGTAGCGGTGAATCAGGTGCGGACATTCATCGGAATCGTGTACCCTGAAACATCCGGAGCCCCGCATGAAGCAACGCTGGAAGACCCAACTCGTTTTGTTCCTGGCGGTGCTCGGGCCCGGCATCATTACTGCCAACGTCGATAATGACGCGGGTGGAATCCTCACCTATTCCCAGGCGGGCGCCCAGTTCGGCTACACGCTGTTGTGGACCCTGATCCCAATCACCCTGGCCCTGATCGTGGTGCAGGAAATGTGCGCGCGCATGGGCGTGGTCACCGGCAAGGGCCTGAGCGACCTGATCCGAGAAGAGTTCGGGCTTCGCATTACGTTCATCATGATGATCCTGCTGGTCATTGTGAACTTCGGCAACGTGATCGCGGAATTTTCCGGCATTGCGGGCAGCATGCAGTTGTTCCACATTAGCAAATATCTGTCTGTTCCGATATGCGCGCTGCTGGTATGGCTGCTGGTGGTCAAGGGCGATTACAAAGGCGTAGAGAAAGTTTTTCTGGCGGCTTCCGCCTTCTACTTTGCCTACATCTTTGCCGGATTTCTTTCCCATCCGGCGTGGCACACGGCGCTGCTGGCCACGGTAAAGCTTCCTCCGCACAGCTCCTGGCACAAATCCGGCTACATTTACATGACAGTCGCGGTGATAGGGACAACCATCTCCCCCTGGATGCAGTTCTATATGCAGTCTTCCGTGGTGGAAAAGGGAACCAACGTGAAGCAATTGGGGGCCTCGCGAGCAGACGTGATTGTCGGCTCCCTTTTCACAGATATTGTTGGCTGGTTCATCATCATTGCCTGCGCCGCAACGCTGTTCGTTCATGGCATGGGCGCGATTCAGGTGCCATCGGATGCAGCGGAGGCGATGAAGCCGTTGGCAGGACAGTACGCGTTTATTTTGTTTGCGGCGGGATTGTTCAACGCGTCGTTATTTGCCGCGTCCATTCTGCCGTTGTCGACGGCGTACACGGTTTGCGAAGGCATGGGTTTCGAATCGGGGCTGGATAAGAGCTTCAGGGAAGCGCCTGCTTTTTACTGGCTTTACTCGTTGCTGATTGCAGCGGGCGCGGGGGTGGTCCTCTGGCCGCACTTTCCGCTTGTGAAAGTGACGATTCTCTCGCAGGTGCTGAACGGAGTGCTGCTGCCGGTGGTGATGATTTTCATGCTGGTGCTGATCAACAAAACGGATTTGATGGGAAAGCACACCAACAATCGCTGGTTCAATGTGATTGCGTGGGCGACGGCCATCATCGTGATTGGATTGTCGGTGTCGATGCTGTTCGTACACGGCACCTAGCGCAAGAGCACAAATCCTACTGTGCTTTTTTAAAGAATCTTTCGATGGCATTTTTTCCTTCTTCCCCCAAATCAATTGAATACTCATTCACATATAAACCAATGTGTTTATACATTACCTCTTCATCCATTTCCTGAGCATTTGCTTTCACAAA
>JAZKAG010000207.1:0-3364 GCA_040389265.1 Acidobacteriota bacterium | reverse complement strand
ATAAATTTTCGATCGGCAGCCAGGAAATTGTAGGCCGGTAGGTCGCGCAGTTCGGCCCAGCGCATGTCCTGGAAGATGCGGTTCTGCATATCCCCGTCAAAATGGTAGACGGCGAAAAAACGCAGGTGGATGGAGCCGCCATTGCGGTAGTTGTGCTGCACCTCGGCGATGAAGGGGCCGATCTTGGCCTCGATGCCAAGCTCTTCCTGCAACTCCCGACGCAGCGCCTCCTCAGGGGTTTCGCCGGGCTCGATTTTTCCGCCGGGAAATTCCCACTGCAATCCCATGGCGGTACCGGCTTTGCGCTGACAGATGAAGACTTGCTTGTCTCGCAAAATCAAGGCGGCGACCACGGCACGCATGCGAGGTTTTTCTGACTCGGTCTGGGGGACTGCTTCGACATCTGGTTCCATCACATCTTTAGGATAGTGATTTACGGCTGCTTCTGCGACGGGGAGAGTGAAATAAGACGCGGATGCTGCGGAAATTGATTTGGATGTATCGCGGCTGCAAGGCAGGCAAGGCCATCGAGAATGGGGTGGGCGGGAGTGTTGAGGAACTCATCAGGGATGCAGTAGACGCGGCCTTGTTTGACGGCGCGCAACGATTGCCAGCCGCGCTTCTCGATGACGCGAGCCAGGGGAACACGATCTCCCGCGCCGCACCAGGCAAAGACGAGAATGTCGGGGTCACTGGTTGCGACCGCTTCCGCAGTCGTGGTTTTGCCTGCATCGCCGAGGAATTGGCCGCCGGCGGCTTCCGCCAATTCCTTCACCCAGGGCTGGGAGTGGATGAGCGGCTTGCCCCATTCCTCGCAATACACAAGGGGGCGGTTGGCCGATTTTGCAGACTGACAGCGAACAGCCTTGATGCTGGAGGCGAGTTCTGTCACCAGCACTTCCGCGCGATCGGAGGCATGTACAACCGAGCCGATCAGTCGGATGTCCGCAAAAATGTCGACAAGGGTGTGCGGGGCCAGCGTCAACACCGGACAGCCGGCGCGCAGGATGGCGGCCAGAGATTCCATCCGGTAGGGCACGGAGGCGATCACCAGATTCGGCTCGACCGCCAGCAATTCTTCCATGGTGGAAGACCAGGAATCGGCGATGATTTTCAAATTGCGGCGGGCAAGCTCCGGTAGCGCCTCGACACAATAGCGGGTGCAGGCCACCAGATCATCGAGGCCGCCGAGCTGTTGAAGGGTGAGAGTAATGCTAGGTTGCAGCGACGCGATGCGCAGTGGGGAAGGAGCGCCGCTGCTGGCGGCTTCGTCACCCAAGGAGATCACGCATGGACAGGGCCGGGCTGAAACACCGGCCATCCCTGTAGAGCGGCGATTTCAGTCAGCTCCGCGGTGGGATTGACGACGAAGGGATTTTTCGCGATGGCAAGCATGGCTGCATCGTGAATGGAGTTGCCGAAGACTGCATCGGGTTCGGTGATACCGACGCGCGCCAGAGATTGCACTTTGCCTTCGTCGGTGGGAATATCGAGCAATTCCTCGGTGATTAATCCATTGGTCACGCGAACGCGGGCAGCGAGGACTCGCTCGGCGGGGATACCGAAGTGCTGCATGGCGTCTTCAATCAGCCAGCTGTTGGTAGAGCTGACGGCCCAAACAATGGTTCCGCGCTGTTGCAGTCGAGTGCAGGCTTCGCGCATCTCAGGAAAAATGTTGGGGCGCATCATCTCGTCAAAATATTTATGCACAGCCTGGCGCAGCTCGGTTTCGCGCAGATCACGGTAGATTTGAACCATTTCGCCGCAGATGGCCAGCTCAGAGACTTCGCCGCGAAGATAGGCGCGATAACGCGCATCCATCCAATTGCAGGCTTCGCGAGAGAGCAGCCCGGATGCCATGGACCATTGCATAAAGCCAACGCCGGCATCGCCGGACCAGAGGGTACCATCGCAGTCGAAAACCGCGACGGCGGGTTGAATGGTGTCGATGCGACGGAAAAATTCAGAAGAGGAAATTGTAGAGGTTTTCGGGGTTACCAGTTGTTGTGCCAAAACGGACGACCTTATCAAAAATATAAAAAAGAGAAATTGTAGAAGGCGAGACGCTCGTGGGTTGTCCTTGCGCCTTCCTCTCTATCATGCAGCATTGGCGGAAACTATGCCAGCGTTGTAACCAGCTTGTAATCTGGAGAAATACGGGCGGGCTGGCAAAGTTGATTCCACGGGAAAGAGTTGCTGGGGGCGCAGCTGGGTGTTCGATAATTTCAGCAGGTGCAACGCTGAGTGGAGAACGAGCAAAATTCCGAGCGCAGCAATCTGAGGCTGATCCAGGGCTACTTGACCTATCTTCGAGTGGAGAAGGGTCTGCGTCCGCTGACCTGCGAAGCGTACCAGCGCGATCTGCTGCAATGCGCCGAATTTCTGGAGAAGACAAATGGCTTTCTTGCGTCAGCCAAACATGAGGACCTGGCGGGATTTGTCGCGCATTTGCAAGCACACCAGGTGGAGGCACGATCGCGAGCTCGAAAACTTTCATGCCTGAGAGGGTTGTATCGCTGGCTGCTGCTCGATAAACGCATCGCTTACGATCCGACCATTCATCTGGAAACTCCGGCGGGATGGAAGGTGCTGCCCAAATCTTTATCGGAATCTGAAGTGGTGACGATGATTGACCAGACCGGGCATGGAGCCGCGGGAAACGTGACAGCGGAATGTACTCCGCAAGCATTGCGCGATCGCGCCATGCTGGAGCTGTTGTATGGCGGGGGCGTGCGCGTGTCGGAGCTGGTGGGACTTGCGGTGGAAGACATCTCACTGCAGCAGGGACAGATGCTGGTGCGTGGCAAGGGCGACAAAGAACGCATCGTGCCGCTGGGCCAGCCCGCGATTCAGGCGCTGACGGAATATTTAGAGCGTGGCCGGGCGCAGTTGCTGCGCAAGGCCAACGTGCGCGAGGTATTCCTGTCGCAGCGCGGACATCCCCTGACGCGGCAGACGGTGTGGACCATGGTGAAGCAGTTGAATCATCGAGCCAGTCCGCACATGCTGCGGCATAGTTGCGCCACCCACATGGTGGAACACGGGGCCGATTTGCGTACGGTGCAGACATTGCTGGGTCACGCAGACATTGCAACCACTCAGATTTATACGCACCTGGCGCTGGGTAGGCTGAAGGCGGTGCATCGCGCGCATCATCCACGAGGGAATATACAGACGCGCGTTTCAGAGGGTGCGGAATGAATCCCACGTCTCAAGCGCGAGATTTGGGGCACCCAGGTTCGGGTGAGAATGGGGCTCTTGTCGCACGAAAAGCGGAGCCGCAGGCGCCGGAGATTCTGCGGCTGATCGCAGAATACATGGCGGTCTTGACGGTGGAGCGGGCCTCGTCGGAACACACAGTTCG
>JAZKAG010000206.1:9812-16373 GCA_040389265.1 Acidobacteriota bacterium | reverse complement strand
CTGCGATCTCCGCACATGTCAAACCGCTCGGACCGGCGCCGCGCAAAATCCGCAGCGAATTGTATTGCGTCTCGGTGATACCGTAAGACTTCAATTTCAGGTGCAGCGCATGCTGCAATTGGGCCGTGGTGCGGACAAGGTTCAGAAAGGCTTCGGCCTGCAGGCTGCTAAAAGCTTTTGTCTGGCGCAGCTCTGCTTTGAGCCCAATTGGCTTTGGATGCGGCGCCGATGGCTTGTGAGGGAGGGGCTTCGATTGCTGGGGAGCTTTCTTCAATGCAGGCATAAGAAATCCATCTACGCGGTATGCTTGTTATAACAGATAACTTCGCTTGCGGACGACTCCGAGAGTAGCTGTATGGGAAGATTCTGAACGGGGTTAATCGGCAGCGAGACTGAGTTGGTGGCGCACGTCGGCCCCGTGGACCCAGAAAATCACATCCTCTGCGATATTGGTGGCGTGGTCACCGATGCGCTCCAGGTTGCGCGAAATAATGATGGTGTTCAGCGCCTGCTCGGTCCATTCAGGCTGCTCTTGAATCGCGGCGATCATGGCCTGGTGAACCTGGCGGTTCATTTGATCCAGATCATTATCGAGGGCAAGAACAGATTTGGCCATGGTGGCGTCGCCATCGAGAAGTGATTGTAGCGCAATGCGAATCATTTGCTCGGTCAGCTCACCCATTTGATGCAGGTTCACGGACAGTTCGGCACGCGGCATTTGCAGCAGCTCAGTCGCGCGATCGGCGATGTTCACGGACTGATCGCCAATCCGCTCCAGATCGCCATTAATCTTGATGACAGCCAGCAGGAAGCGTAGATCGATGGCCATGGGCTGTTCCATCGCCATCAAGTCGTAGGCCATTTCGTCGACGGAACGCTCGGCGGCATTGATGGCGGCTTCGTTCTCCTGAACGTGGTGCAATAGGACCAGGTCGGACTTGAGATAGCCGTCCATGGCGCAATCCATGGTTTGCTGCGCCAACGCGGCCATGGCGAGCAGCTTGTCTTTCAGTTGCGCCAGCTGTTGCTGATAGTGAATTCGCGGCACGCACTTCCTCCGTGGCCTGTCAAGGCTACACCTCATTGTCTACGAAAAAGGTTGCGATTCTGTGAATCTTTTCAGCCCAGGCGGCGGCCGGCTTCTTGTGCGGCCTCGTAGATTTGTTGGAAGGATTCCACAGCGTACAGAACCGGCTGCATTTTTGAGATGGAAAACTCATGTTCCAACACCTTGTCAAGGTTGAAGTCGCGAATCTGCGGGCCGCGTTCGACGACGTAGGAGCACTCTCCGTGAGAGGAAATCAGGCCGCTGCCATAGACCTTAGTGCGACCCTGCTGGCGAATGACGCCAAACTCGACCGTGAACCAGAACAGCCTGCCCATACGGGTCATATCTTCAGGACGGCCTGCCAGGGTGCTGCATATGCGGCCATACTCGTACAGAAAATCCGCGAAGACGGAATGGGCGTGCATGGGAACGTGGCCGAAGACGTCATGAAAAATGTCAGGCTCCGGCGTGTACTCGAGCGAGTTGCGATCGCGCAGGGTGGTGGTGGTGGGAAAATGGCGGGCCGCCAGCATCTCAAAAAATGCGTCGGCGGGAAGATAGCCGGAGACTGGGGTGGAGTTCCAGCCGGTGCGCGGTTCCAACTTGGCGGAGACTGCGGCCAGGTCGGGAAGGCTGTCTTCGCGAAGGCCGATCTGCTGGAATCCATCGAGGTATTCCTGGCAGGCATGCTGACTCAATTGCGGCATGCAGCGACGGACTAGCTCCGTCCAGGTGGCGTGCTGATCCGGTGCGTAGGCGGCCCAGTCCTGCTCGATGAGATAGGGTCGGGCGGCGATGAGGTGTTCATTTTTTTGCTGCGCGGGAGTCAGCGGCTCGCGATCGATTGACATGGCGGGAATCCCTCCGCTGCGTGGGTGCAAGGCATGACAAAAAGCAGCCGGGCTAAACCTTTTAGAATGCTGCCGGGCGGGCGGACCTGTCAACGACTTCATTTTGCCGCCGAAGAACGGGTGAAGATAGTCGAGTCTTGGTTAGGCGCGCGCCGTGTAGGCAGGTCAGGGGTTGCGGGTATATTGTGGTAGGTTGCCGAGCACCCGCGCCCGGCGAAGTTACCTCGCATCCTAAGGGAGGGGACATTATGCCAGCTACAGCGAAGCATCCATCGCTGCAACCAGCTCATGCGACGGGAAAAGACTTTTTGCCGCTGAACGGCACCGATCACGTCGAGTTTTACGTAGGCAACGCGCGTCAAGCCGCATATTTCTATCGCGCCGCCTTCGGCATGAAGTTGGTTGCCTATGCGGGCCCTGAGACCGGACAGTGCGACCGCGCCTCATATGTATTGGAGCAGGGGAAAGTGCGATTTGTGCTGACCACCCCGTTGCGCGCGGACAACGCCATTGCCGATCATATTGCCAAGCACGGGGACGGCATCAAGGACATTGCGCTATCAGTGGATGACGCTAGGTCCGCGTGGCTGGAAACGACGCGGCGAGGAGCCCGCAGTGTTCGTGAGCCTTGGACGCTGGAGGATAAGCATGGCACGGTGATGTTGGCATCGATCGCAACGTATGGCGACACCATCCACACGTTTGTCGAGCGCAGGAATTATCAGGGAACTTTTCTGCCGGGCTTTCATCATGTGGCGCATGATCCCGTAGCGCGACCGGTGGGGCTGAAATACATTGACCACGTAGTGGGAAATGTCGGCTGGAATGAAATGAACGCGATGGTGGATTTCTACCGTGACGTGATGGGCTTTGAGATGTTCCAGAGCTTCGACGACAAAGATATTTCCACCGAGTACTCCGCGCTGATGTCGAAGGTCATGTCGAATGGGAATGGACGCGTGAAGTTTCCCATCAACGAGCCGGCGGAAGGACGAAAAAAATCGCAGATTGAAGAGTATCTGGACTTCTATCAAGGGCCAGGCGCCCAACACCTGGCATTGGCCACAGATGACATTTTGCATACGGTGAGCAAGCTGCGAGAGCAGGGCGTCGAATTTTTGCGGGTGCCGGATACGTATTATGAGGAGCTCGAGAAACGGGTGGGCAACATCGACGAGCCGGCGGAGGAATTAAAGCGGCTGAACCTGCTGGTCGATCGGGATGAGGAAGGATATTTGCTGCAAATATTCACTCGTCCGGTGGAGGATCGTCCCACGGTATTTTTTGAAATTATTCAGCGCAAGGGCGGCCGCAGCTTTGGTAAGGGAAATTTCAAAGCGCTGTTCGAGGCCATCGAGCGTGAGCAGGGACTTCGCGGCAACTTGTAAAGGCAGGCATGAGACTGTGCACGTTTGAAGTCCACACGCACCTGGGATGGCAGAGCCGACTGGGCGCTGTTGAAGGCGATGGCGTGGTCGATTTAAACTTTGCGTCCGCGGAAACGATGAGAAACTCGCGGCTCGCGGATACGCTGGTTCCTCCGTCTCTGCTTGGCCTGCTAGACGGTGGTGCCGCTTCAATGGAAGAGGCACACAGAACGATAGCGAATTTGCCTGCGGATTTGCGGATTGGCAGGCGCGATGAGACGCTGCGCTATCGATGGGAAGAGGTTCGTTTACGAACGCCGCTACCGGATGCACGGTCGGTGCGCGATTTTTTTGCGTTCGAGAATCACGTGAAGATGGGCTTTCAAAAACGCGGTGAATCGATGCCGCAGGAGTGGTATGAATTTCCGGTCTACTACCAGACCGGTCACCACAATTTATTGGGAACGGATCAGGATGTTGTGTGGCCTTCGTTTACTGAGCGATTCGATTATGAGCTGGAATTGGCTGTAATTATCGGCCGCGAGGGACGCAATATTCCCGCAGCGAAGGCGCAAGACTATATCGCGGGCTACACCATTCTGAACGACTTCAGCGCTCGCGATATTCAACGCCGGGAGATGAAAGTGCGACTGGGGCCGGCGAAAGGCAAACATTGGGCAAGTGGGCTGGGGCCTTGGTTAGTGACGCGCGATGAAATTCAGGATCCATATGCGCTGGAAATGGTGGCACGGGTGAACGGTGAGGAGTGGTCGCGCGGAAACTCACGCGACATGCATTGGAAGTTCGAGCAGATGATTGAATTCCTTTCGCAGGATGACACGGTTTATCCAGGAGATGTTCTTGGTTCCGGCACGGTGGGAACCGGGTGCGGATTAGAGCTGAATCGCTGGATCGAGCCGGGCGACGTGATTGAGTTGGAAATCGAAAACATCGGGGTGCTGCGCAATCGCGTGGTCCGTGCGGATCATCCCATCTAGTGGAAGGTTGGTAAAGGAGAATCGCCAATGTATCCGTTGAATAAGGGAAAGACCGCGTCGCAAGCCCACGTTGGATTACCCGACGGCACATTCGAAGAAGAACACGGGCGGAAGGGTTTCTACGGCAAAGCCAGCCACCTGTATCACGCGCATGCGCCCACGGGGTGGACGAGGTTCGAAGGCAAATTGCGACCGCATCTTTTCGATCTGAACAAGCTGGAGCCCACCGACAAAAGCGACGCGCAGGGGGCACCGCTTGAGTTCCTCGGAAACAATGAGATCACGGTGGCGGTGTCGCGCCGGTCCAAGCCGATGCCTTTTTATTTTCGGAACGCGGATGGCGACGAAATGTATTTCGTTCATCGCGGCAGCGGCGTCATCGAGACTGACTTTGGTCCGCTGCGATTTGAGAAGGGCGATTACATCAACCTTCCGCGAGCAGTGACGTACCGCGTGGTGCCTGACACCGAGGATAATTTTTTCCTGATCTTTCAGTCGAAAGCGGAATTCGAGCAGCCGGAAAAGGGCCTGCTGGGGCAGCATGCGCTGTACGACCCAGCCGTCATCACGACGCCCGAACCGTCGCCTTATCTCGATGACACGCGAGAGTGGGAAGTGCGCATCAAGAGCGAGAATGAATTTTCCAAGGTGTTTTATCCATTCAATCCAATCGACGTAGTTGGGTGGAAGGGCGATTTAACCGCGTGGAAGATTAATCTGCAGGACATTCGGCCGGTATCGAGCCATCGCGCTGCGCTGCCACCGAGCGCGCACACAACATTTGTGACGCAAGGAGCGGTGGTGTGCAGTTTTCTACCTCGTCCGCTGGAGCAGGAGCCGGATGCGCTGCGAGTGCCGTTTTTCCATCGCAATACCGACTATGACGAATTTATTTTTTACCATGATGGCGATTTCTTCAGCCGCGATAACGTGAAACCTGGATACGCGACGCTGCATCCGCGAGGGATTCATCATGGTCCTCATCCCAAAGCGCTGGCGAACCAGAAAGCGAAAACCTTTACAGATGAGTCGGCAGTCATGCTGGACGGTCTGAATCCTATCCACGTTTTGCCGGCCGGAGAAAAAGTGGAGTGGGCGGATTACTGGGCCAGCTGGGGCGCAAAAGATCATTCAAAATTGGAGCCGGTTGGATGACAGAAGCTGCGGCATCTGACAAGATGACGACTCTGGATCCGGCAAAGGAGAAGCCCCAGGACGTTTACAAATTACTGGTCGGCTCGGTGGTCCCTCGACCAATTGCGTTTGTTTCTTCGCTGGACGCGGAGGGAGTGAGAAATCTGGCACCGTTCAGCTTTTTCACGGTGGCGAGCGCCAATCCGCCAATTGTGTGTTTCTGTCCCATGATGCGCGGGGCCGCGAATCACGGGTTGCAATCTACGAAGGATACACTTCGCAACATTATCGCCACGCGCGAATTTGTTGTGAATGTCGTTTCAGAAGAATTCGCGGAGCAGATGAATGCGTGCTCCGCAGAGTTGCCGCCCAAGGTGGATGAGTTTGAGGTATCTGGACTGACTCCCGTTGCGAGTGAGGTGGTTCGTCCTCCGCGAGTGGCAGAGTCGCATGTACAGATGGAGTGCCGATTGCAGCAAGTGATTCACGTCAGCACGGAACCTCTGGGCGGAAGCCTTGTGTTGGGGGAAGTGCTGCGGTTTCATGTCAGCGCGTCACTACTCGACAATTTCCGAATTGATCCGGATCAGTTGCATGCGGTCGGACGCATGGCTGGCTCGACATATGCGCGGACGCGAGAGAGATTCGATATGGAGCGTCCGAAATAAGCTTTTCGCGCACTGAATTTGATGCGCTGCAAATCGTCTCCTGTACAAAGGTGATATGCCATCCGCTGAAACAAATGGTTCGATCCAGAAAGTCGCTGTTCTCGGCGCGGGAACCATGGGCGCGCGCCTTGCCGCGCATATCGCAAATGCCGGATTTCCGGTGCTGCTTCTGGATCTGGCGCCGCAGGCTACGGCGGATCGAAATGCGCTGGCCAGTCGAGCGGTTGAAAATCTTAAGAAGGCCAAGCCACCTGCGTTTGTCGATCCCACGGTTGTGCGCAACATCACCATCGGAAATTTCGACGACGACCTCGAGAAGTTGAAGGACTGCGATTGGATCCTCGAAGCAGTCGCCGAGAATCTCGACATCAAACGAGCGCTATTGGATAAGATTGCGCCCTACGTGCATAGCAGTGCGATCGTGACCACGAACACCAGCGGATTGCCGGTTGGGCTGATTGCGAAGGACATGCATGGAGCGTTTGGCAGGCGATG
>JAZKAG010000206.1:0-9802 GCA_040389265.1 Acidobacteriota bacterium | reverse complement strand
AGAACTTTATCCAGATTCACCTGGGAAAGTTGGTGGTACACGCCCACGACACACCCAACTTCATCGCCAATCGTATTGGCACGTTCGTCATGCTCAATACATTTCGCACCATGCTCGAGCAGGGACTAAGCATCGAAGAGACGGATGCGCTGACCGGTGCAGCCATCGGATGGCCGAAGACGGGGACATTTCGGCTGGCGGACATGGTTGGCATCGACGTACTGGTGAATGTGACGAGGAACTTTGCCGCGGGTTCGAGAGATGAACGCACAGACGTGCAAATTCCGCAAGTGCTGGAAAAGATCGTCGATCGCAAATGGTTTGGAGATAAAGCAGGTCAGGGATTTTATAAGAAAGAACGCGGCGCAGACGGCAAGGAACAGCGATCGGTTCTCGATTTCGATTCTCTGGAGTATCGGCCGGCAGAGCATCCGAAAATTGCGGCGCTGGAGATGGCGAAGAGCAATGAGTCGGCTGCGGCCCGGATCAGAGCTTTGTTGGCGGCCGATCCAAACCGGGATGTGGCCGCCAAGTTCTACTGGCAGATTCTTCCGGAACTATGGACCTATGCAGCAAACCGCATCGGAGAGATAGCGGATAGTGTAGTCGAGATCGATCGCGCGATGAGGGCTGGATTCAATTGGGAACTCGGGCCATTTGAGATGTGGGATGCAGCTGGTTTCGTTAATACGGTCGAGAACATGCGGCGACGCGGCCAGACGATTCCCCCCGTCGTCGAAAGCATGATATCTGGAAGAGTGAGTTCCTGGTATCGCAATCACGGTGGGGAATTCTTCGATATCGCATCGGGAACATATCAGCCCGTCTTAGAGCCACGCGGAACCTGGAGCGTGGCACGGGCCGCACGCGCTCATGGAGTGCTCGAGAAAAATCCTGGGGCGTCGTTGATTGATCTGGGAGATGGAATTGGGTGCATCGAATTTCACTCCAAGATGAACACACTGGGAGAAGACATCGTCGGGTTCGTGCAGCGATTGCTTCGGCCAGGCAGTGATGCGATGCGGAACTTCAAAGCGTTTACCCTCTGCAGCGACGCGACGAATTTTTCCGTGGGTGCAAATCTGATGCAGGTGCTGCTTGCCATCCAGGATGAGGAATGGGACGAACTGGATCGGTATGTTCGTGAATTTCAGGCGATGACGCAGGCAATTCGATTCTGTACGCGGCCAGTAATCGCCGCGCCATTTGGAATGTGCTTCGGTGGGGGAGCAGAGGTCGCCTTGCATGCTGCTGCCCAACAGGCGCACATCGAACTCTACATGGGATTGGTCGAGACCAGCGTAGGGTTGATACCGGCCGGCGGAGGGTGCAAGCAAATGACGCTGCGCGCGATTGAAATTGCGAACGCGGTGCGGAAGGGGCAACGCCCTGATTCAGTTGAAGGGTATAACGCGCTGCGAACCGTGTTCGAGACGATCGCTATGGCCAAAGTTTCCAGTTCTGCAGTGGAAGCGAGGTCACTTCACCTGATGCGCGAGTCAGAGGGAATCACGATGAATCGCGAACGGCTGCTGGGGGACGCAAAATCGGTCGCCGCACAGATGGCAGATGCGGGGTACGTTGCGCCGCTTCCGCGCGTTGATATTCCCGCGTGCGGAGACGAGTTGCTGGCCAACCTGAAACTTGGTATCCACATGATACGGGAAGCGGAATTTATCAGCGACCACGATGTGAAAATCGCGCGTCAGGTTGCGCATGTTTTGTGTGGAGGGGCGGTCACCCCCGGGACGAGAGTCAGTGAACAATATCTTCTTGACCTGGAGCGTGAGGCGTTTCTGTCACTCTGCGGAGAGCCGAAAACCTTAGAGCGTATCACCACCACATTGAAAACAGGGAAGCCGCTGCGCAACTAAAGGAACAGCATGAGAGATGCATGGATTGTGAGCGCGGTGCGTACTGCAGTGGGGAAGGCGCCGAACGGAACTCTTCGCTCTGTGAGGCCGGATGACCTAGGTGCGGTCGCTGTGCAGAGAGCGCTGAGCCGCGTCCCTCAGCTCGATGTAAAGCGAATTGACGATGTCATCATCGGCTGTGCTATGCCAGAGGCGGAGCAGGGGCTGAATCTGGCCAGAATTATTTCTCTACGAGCGGAGTTGCCGGTTGAATCCTCGGCGATGACGATCAATCGATATTGCGCTTCCGGTTTGCAATCGATCGCGCTCGCGGTGGAGCGCATTCGCGCTGGTTCGGCGGAGGCGATTGTTGCAGGGGGAGCGGAATCAATGTCCATGATTCCCATGGGAGGCAACAAAATTGCGGCCAATCCGTGGCTGGTGGATCACTATCCCGACTCCTACATGTCGATGGGACTGACGGCGGAGCGAGTTGCGAAGCATTATGGAATTTCCCGTGAGGAATCCGATCGGTTCGCACTGGCCAGCCACCAAAAAGCGCTTGCTGCAATCGACGAAGGCAGGTTTGAAGATGAAATTGTGCCGGTCACAGTTACAAAAACGGATTTTCTGGACGAGCGAAACGCGAAACAAAGAGAAGTCGAATTTCGAGTGGATGAAGGTCCCCGGAAAGACACCACATTCGAGGCGCTGCAGAAGCTTCGGCCAGTGTTTCACGCACACGGAACGGTGACGGCAGGAAATTCGTCCCAGACGTCGGATGGCGCCGCGGCCGCAGTTGTCGTTTCTGAGGAGATTGCCACTGCTTTGGGGTTAACGCCGCTGGCACGTCTTGTGGCGTTCGCAACAGCAGGATGTCTGCCGGAAGAGATGGGAGTGGGACCTGTCTATGCGGTTCCCAAGGCGCTGAAACTCGCAGGACTCACATTGGAGCAGATGGATGTGATCGAGCTGAATGAGGCGTTCGCGGCCCAGTCGCTGGCGGTGATGAAGCTGTTAGAGTTGGATCCGGAAAGAGTCAACGTGAATGGGGGCGCGATTGCGCTGGGACATCCGCTCGGCTGTACCGGTACGAAGTTGACTGCGACCATTCTGCGAGAACTGCAACGGCGAAGGAAAAGATATGGATTGGTCACAATGTGCGTTGGTGGCGGAATGGGTGCGGCTGGAATTTTCGAGAATCTTCAAGATTGAATGACAACGTGACACGAAGTCGGCAAGGATGAGGAGAGTCGCGTGAATAAGCCTGACGGGGAACGGATAAAACATGGAAGTGGCGGCAGCTTCCTGATCGAGGAGACGCACCCCCGTGAGATTTTTACGGTGGAGGATTTGTCTGACGAGCAGCGCCAGATTGCGCGTACCACGGGTGAATTTGCCGAAAAGCAAGTCTTTCCCCAGATCGCCGCAATTGAGGCGAAACAAATGGATGTTACGCGTGGTTTGCTGCGGGACGCCGGTGAGCTTGGGTTGATGGCCGTCGACGTTCCGGAAGAATATGGCGGCCTGCAGATGGATAAGGTTACATCGGCCTTGATTGCGGAGAATATCGCGGTTTGCGGTAGTTTCTCCGTTTCCTTTAGCGCGCACGCAGGCATAGGTACGCTGCCGCTGGCCTCGTACGGTTCAGCGGAACAAAAAGAAAAATATTTGCCTCGCTTGGCTTCCGGAGAATGGATTGCGGCGTATGCGTTGTCGGAAGCTTCGTCGGGTTCGGATGCCATGAATATTCGCACCCGCGCGACTCTGTCCGAAGACGGGAAGCATTACGTGTTGAACGGCGAGAAGATGTGGACTTCCAACGCAGGGATTGCCGACCTGTTTACCGTGTTTGCGAAAATCGATGGCGACAAGTTTGCTGCGTTCTTAGTAGAGGCAAAAACGGCCGGGCTGATGGTGGGTCCGGAAGAGCACAAGATGGGAATTCGCGGGTCCTCTACGTGCCCGTTGGTGCTGACGGATTGCAACGTGCCCGTCGAGAATTTGTTGGGGGAGGCCGGCCAAGGGCATCGCATTGCCTTCAATATATTGAATGTGGGGCGATACAAACTGGGAGCGGCGGCAATTGGCGGAGCGAAGTACGCCTTTCGCACCGGGATTCGCTACGCAAAGGAGCGAATCGCGTTTTCAAAACCGATTGCGTCATTCGGGCTGGTACAGCAGATGATCGCCGATAGTGCAGCCGGAATTTATGCCGGGGAGTCGCTGGTGTATCGCGTGATTGGAGCAATCGACGCGTCGCTGGCGGCAGTGGAAATGGGCGCCTCTGCAAAAACCGCAGACATTCAAAAACACATTGAAGAATACGCTGTGGAATGTTCGATCGTGAAAGTGTGGTGCTCAGAGATGCTGGAGCGGCTGGTCGATCAAGTGGTGCAGTTGCACGGTGGATATGGTTATGTGGAAGATTATTCCGCGGAGCGTGCGTATCGCGATTCGCGCATTAACAAAATCTTCGAGGGTACCAATGAGATCAATCGACTGATTATCAGCGGATGGATTTTGAAGCGTGCTCTGCAGGGACGTCTGGCGCTCTTGCCCGCGATTCAGAGGGTGATGGATGAAGTGATGGAGGGGCCAAAGCCGCGTGAGGATCGCATAGGCGATCTGGCGGCACAGCATGAGCTGCTTGCGAACGCCAAAAAGATGACGCTGTTTTGCGCCGGGACGGCATCAGAAAAGTTCGGTACGCAATTGGCTGATGAGCAGGAGGTCATGGGAGCGCTGGCAGACATGATTATGGAGGTACTGGTGCTGGAGTCCGCAATTCTGCGAGCAGAGAAGATGCAGGGCCGTTCGTCCCTGGCAATCAAATTGGCAAAATATTATTCAGCTCGCTCGTTTCACGTAGTGGAGGTGTCGGCGGAACGAATCCTTGGTGCGGTCGCGGATGGCGATATGCTGCGCACAAGAATGACAATCCTCCGGCGATTCATGAAACACGAACCGGAAAATTCAATTGTCCTTGGCCGCGAAATTGCCGCTGCAACTACAGACGCCGGACGATACACACTCTAGCCAGCTAGGGTCAGCTTCGCAATTGTGGCCAACTGCATGTTCGATGTGCCCTCGTAGATTTTCCCGATCTTGGCGTCCCGATAGAGTTTTTCCACGGGATAATCCTTGACAAATCCATAGCCGCCAAAGATTTCGACTGCCTGGCTGGCGACCCGCTCTGCAACCTGCGAGACAAAATACTTCGCCATGGCGGCCTCCTTAACAAAAGGAATGCCTGCATCTTTCATTCGCGCCGCGTTGTAGACCATCAGGCGCGCGGCCTCAATCTCGATTGCCATGTCTGCCAGGGTGAATTGAACCGCCTGAAAAGAGGCGATGGATTTGCCGAACTGCTGGCGCTCCTGGCTGTATTTAGCGGCGTGATTCCATGCACCCTGTGCCAGGCCGAGCATTTGCGCAGCGATTCCAATGCGACCTTCGTTCAACGTCTCGATAGCGATTTTGTATCCTTTGCCGGGTTGACCCAGAACGTTGGCGACGGGCACGCGACAGTCGTCGAGCAGCAGTTCGCAGGTCGATGAGGCGCGAATTCCAAGCTTATCTTCTTTATGGCCGACCTGAAAACCAGGCGTGTCGCGCTCGATGATAAAAGCGGTAATCCCCTTATAGCCTGCCGACAGGTCGACCGTTGCAAACACAATAAAAAGGTTCGCTTCGGCCGCATTTGAGATCCAAAGCTTGCGCCCGTTCAGGATGTAGGAGTCGCCATCCAATCTCGCCTGCGACTTGAGGCTGAACGCATCCGATCCAGAGCTGGCCTCACTGAGCGCATAGGCGCAGATGGTGTCCGTGTTGGTTCGCGGCAGATATTTCTTCTTCTGCTCGTCGTTTCCGTAGCGGAGTAGTGCATTCACGGTGAGTGTATTCTGGACGTCGACGATAACGCCGATTGCGGGATCGACGGCAGAAATTTCCTCGACTGCCAAAATCGAACCGAGGAATGAGCCGGCGAACCCACCGTATTCTTCGGGAGTTTCCATACCGAGAATGCCCATCTCAAACATTTGCGGCAGCAGGGATGGATGGATCTTCTGCGCTTCGTCCATTTCGCGAACCAAAGGTGCGATTTTATTCTGGGCGAACTTGCGAACCGAGTCCCGCAGGATTTGCTCCTCGGAACTCAACGACGTCAGCGGCAATCTGATGCCCTCTACAGCAGCGATGTTTTCCATTGGGCAGGAAACCTCTTCTAGGGGTTGCGCAGCTAAACTATGAAAGGTAGATTAAGCTGTCGCGGTGAATTCTTCTGCGGCGAATAGAAGCGATCGAACGCGAGCTCGCCATATGAAGTGATTGCACACTGCAGTATAAGGTGCGACATCGCAGTACGTGAAGAGGTTGGAGGAAACATGCGAATTTTGGTGGTCATTCGCCAGGTGTTGGACGCCGAAGAGACGGTGCGACTGCGCGGTGGTGAAGTGGACCTGGGCGCCAGCAAGCTGGTGGTGGACACCATGGATGAATATGGCGTGGAGCAGGCATTGCGCATTCGAGAGGGTGGGATGGAGGCGGAAGTGATTGCGCTGGCGGTGGGTCCGGAGCGAAGCCATGAGGCATTGCGGACGGTGCTGGCGATGGGTGCGGATCGTGCGATTCACGTCCAGACGGAGTTGCTTCTTGATCCGATTGCGCTGAGCAAAGTGGCGGCGGCGATTGCGAAGCAGGAAAATGTTGACCTTATCTTCTGCGGTGGCCAACAGGCAGATTGGGATAGCCATGCGCTGGGAGCGGCGATGGCAGAACGATTGCAGTGGCCACAGGTGACGTGGGTAAACGCATTGCAGGTGGAGGGACGAAAGTTATCGGGCCGACATGATGCGGAGGATGGCAGCGAGATGTTTACTGTGGAATTGCCGGTGGTATTGACGACTCAGCAAGGCCTGAACGAGCCGCGATATCCGACCGTGCCAAATATTATGCGCGCTAAAAGGAAGGAGCTTCGCGTACAACCGTTGGAGACCTTCCAGGTTGAACCGAAGCTGAACGTCGTCGGCGAGGAGATCCAGGTAAAGACACGGTTGCACAAAATATTGGACGGCAAGGATGCGCCGGCTGCGGCAGCGAAGTTGATAGGGCTACTCCGGGAAGAAGCGCGGGTGATTGCATGATCCTGATCGTTGTGGAACATGCGAACGGAAAGCTTAGTAAGAGCACGTACGAGATGACGACCTGTGCTCGCGAATTGAGCCGGGAGGGGCCGGTAACTGCACTCGTGCTGGGATCTGGAACTGTCGCTGTTGCAAATGCAGTTGAATTGCTTGTGGATCAGGTGTTGGTGGTCGATAGTCCGGAGCTGGCACAATATGATCCTGAGACCTGGTCGGCTGCGGTAGCTCAAATTGCGACTGAAGGCGAAGCAAACACGGTGCTGATTAGTGGCAGTCGAAGCGGGCGCGAATATAGTCCGCGGGTAGCGGTCAAGCTGGACGCACCGCTACTGGAAGATGTGGTGAGCGTTACGTCGCAAGGGAATGGCGTGTCTGCGCAACGCTATACTTACCTGGCTCGTGTGACGGAGACCATCACCGCGGATGCTCCGGTAATTGTTATAACTCCGAAACAAGCAGCATTTGCTGCGGCAACGCCTGGGACGCAGCCGGCCGAACAGTTTGATGCGGACCTGTCGCTGCCGCAGCGGCGGGTGGAGATTACGGGAAAATCGCAGGAAAAGACATCGCGTATTTCGCTGGCTGATGCTGAAATTGTGGTTGCAGGTGGCCGCGGTGTCGGCAGCGCGGAGGGATTCCAAACACTGGTTGAAGGATTGGCGGATCAACTGGGCGCCGCTGTTGCTGCGACGCGGGCGATCGTGGATGCTGGGTGGAGACCTTATTCTGAACAGGTCGGCCAGACAGGCAAGACTGTCCAGCCGAAAGCCTACATCGCGATTGGTATCTCTGGGGCGGTGCAACATCTATCTGGCATGGGAAAAAGCAAATGTATTGTGGCAGTCAATAAGGATGCGGACGCACCGATATTCAAAGTTGCCGATTACGGCATCGTCGGCGATGTGAATCAGGTGGTACCGGCCATGATTGCTGCGATTCGCAAATAATCCTGCCCAGATCGCAGGCATTCCAGCTCGGGGACGTATTCGATGCTTCCACTTTCTCAGAAGTACGCGTTCCTGATGTTCGCTCTTATCACCATGGCGTGGGGAACGCACGGCTTCTTTCGGCTGTATTTGCGCATCCGCCGCGGGCGAGCTGACAATGACGTTCGAACCGATCGAATTGGACAACGAATCTGGGCAGCTCTTTGCACCACGCTGACCCAATCGCGAACTTTCAAAAAGAGGACTATCGTCAGCACCTTCCACGCATTCATTTTTTATGGATTCGTGTTCTACATCCTTGTGAATGCTGTGGATGCCGTCGAGGGCTATGCAAGCTTTTCTATCTCGTCGACGAATGTGGCGGGAGCCATCTACAACCTGTTCGCGGATGTGTTGAGTTTCCTTGTACTGGTCGGGGTGGTAGCGTTGGTGATTCGCAGATTCTTCCTCCCGGCACGGCGAGATTTTCGTTTTAATCCAGCCACGCTGCTGCATCCAGATGTGCGGCGCGGATACATCAGCTGGGATTCTCTTTTAGTTTCGGGCTTCATCCTGTTTCACGTGATGAGCCGCGCCATTGGGGCAGGAGCGCGGTTGGCGCAAGCCGGTCCGGATAGATTTCAGCCGTTCGCAACACCGTTGTCGCATTTGTTTACTCCGCAAAATGCGTATGCGTGGAGGGTTTTCGGCTATTGGGGTGCGCTGGGAAGCGTACTGCTGTTTCTTGCCTATTTCCCTTACACCAAGCACGTGCATATTTTTATGGCGCCGCTGAATTATTTATTGGCGCGGCGTTCCGGCTCCGGTGTATTGCCGCTGATCGATATCAATCTGGACAGTGAAAACCAGACCGGGGAGACACCTCAGATGGGGGCGAAGCGACTGGAGGACCTGACGTGGCCCCGCCTGCTGGATGCTTACGCGTGCATTCAGTGCAATCGCTGCCAGGATGTTTGCCCGGCGACAGCGACTGGAAAATCTCTTAGTCCCGCGGCACTGGAGATTAACAAGCGGATGGAACTAAACCATCTGTCCGTAGGTAGTTCCGGCTTCGAAACAGGGAACAGCAGCCCGCATCCGTTATTGCAGTTCGCGTTGACCCCGGAAGCTGCGTGGGCGTGCACGACCTGCGGCGCTTGCATGCAGGTATGCCCGGTTCAGGATGAACAAATGCTCGACATCATCGACATTCGCCGCAACCAGGTGATGATGGAAGGGGAGTTCCCGGTGCAGTTGCAAACTGCGTTTCGCGGCATGGAGCGCTCGAAAAATCCGTGGGGCATCAACCACGACAAGCGGATGGATTGGGCGCAAGGGCTGCCAGTCAAAACAACGGATGAAAATCCGCAGGCGGATGTTTTGTATTGGGTGGGCTGCGCGGCGAGTTACGATCCGCAGGCTCAGAAGACGGCGCGAGCCTTGGTGCAGCTACTGAACTATGCAGACGTCAATTTCGCGGTGCTGGGCAAGAAGGAATGTTGCACCGGTGACAGCGCGCGTCGCGCCGGGAATGAATTGCTGTATCGGGAACTGGCGGACCAGAACGTCGCGACGCTGAATGCGGTAAGGCCAAAACTTATCGTAGCCACCTGCCCGCACTGTATGAATACGATCGACAATGAATATAGACAAATCGGCGGATCGTACCAGGTGATGCATCATACGCAGTATCTTGAATCGCTTGTTGCTTCCGGCAAGCTGGATGTGGATAGGTTGGATGCCAGCATAACCTATCACGATCCTTGTTATTTGGGCCGGCATAACGGCGTCTATGATGCACCACGAAATGTTTTGCGCGTGCTGGGAAATGAATTGCTGGAAATGAAAATTGCGGAATCCGAAATACATTTAACAA
>JAZKAG010000205.1:9720-10315 GCA_040389265.1 Acidobacteriota bacterium | reverse complement strand
TTGCCTGAACTGACCAGCGGGCGAGCATTGCCATGCAGCGCAAAGGTGCCTGTGACGCCCGCAGCAAGCGCGCCCGAGCCGTCCCGCAGCGTGCCGGTGATGACGCACATGGACGGGCTGCTGGGCGATGGCGCTACCTGCCAATACACCAGCGGCGAGACCGATGGCGGCTGCTTGCTTCAACATGAAACGACCTCTCTAAATTGGGAATTGCTGCAGAAACACCGGCCGCGCATCAGCATGATCGCGGCCAGTCTCACTGTCCGCCTTCAACATGAACGAAGCATGAAGAATCAACGAATAAATCTTGAATCTGTTGGCTTGGTATGCTGGCCACGAAAACCATCGACACATTTCGAACCTGTTGAAAAAAACAGCGGCGCAGCGACCATACGGTAGAGCGCGCCCAGTGGTATGTTGAGGGGGTCGATACTTACTGCAAAACCTTGATGATTGTTTTGCAGCTGCGACCAAAGTTATGCGAGATTTGTCCTGACTCGGCAGAAGTCGCCGAATTTCTCCGTGAAATCGCATGAGCCAATCGATACATTTCGTGGCTGCGGACCTGGGTGCATCCAGTGGACGCCTGATGGTG
>JAZKAG010000205.1:1050-9710 GCA_040389265.1 Acidobacteriota bacterium | reverse complement strand
TTCTCTGGATGAGTTGCATCGATTTCCTAATGGCGGCGTTCAAATGGCGGGCGGGCTCCATTGGGATGTGGCCGCAATCTGGTCTGAAATTCAGCGCGGCCTGATGCAGTATCGTAAGCGCTTCCAGGATTCGCCGGCCGCCATCGGGGTCGATGCCTGGGGAGTGGATTTTGCGCTGCTGGATCGAAGCGGCGAACTGCTCGGCAATCCGTATCACTATCGCGATTCGCGAAACGACGGAATTCCCGAGCTTGTCTTTCAGCACATCGATGCGCGAGAACTCTTTCGTTGGACGGGTGTGCAAACCATGCAGATCAACACCCTCTTTCAGTTGTATGCCATGGTTCGCAGCTCCGATCCGGACTTAAAAGCGGCAGAAACGCTGCTGATGATTCCGGATCTGTTCCACTATTTTCTCTGCGGCGAACGAGTGGTAGAACACACCGAGGCGACGACCACTCAGATGTATTCACCGACTCTTGGTTGGGCGCAAGAGGTGTTGGACTCGCTGCGAATTCCGACGCGCATTCTGCCTGAAATTGTTCGTCCAGCAACGAAGCTCGGTCTCGTGCGAAATGAAGTTTTGCGTGACACAGGAATCACTCGCGGATTTCCGGTGGTGGCAGTCGCCTCGCATGATACTGCCAGCGCGGTGGCTGCAATCCCTGACATGAACGAGAACAGCGCCTTCATCAGCAGCGGCACATGGAGTTTGATGGGCGTCGAATTGAAAGGGCCAATCACCTCCGATCAAACCTACTCGCTCGGATTCACCAACGAAGGCGGCGCAGATGGATCCATTCTGTTGATCAAAAATCTGACCGGTCTATGGCTCTTGCAGGAGTGCCAGCGGCAATGGAGCCGTGAGGAACGCCATCACACCTGGAGCGAGATTTCTGCGATAGCAGCCACTGCGCGGGCATTCGCATGCGTATTGGATGTGGACGCGAACGATTTTCGCGCGCCCGATGACATGCCTCGAGCGATTGCTGAATATTGTCGCCGCACTGGCCAGCCGAATCCGGACACGATCGGAGCGGTGGCGCGCGGATGCTTTGAAAGCCTGGCCCTGAAGTATCGCTCTGTGCTGGAATCGCTGCAAGCTGTGACAGCGCGACGGCTGGATACCATCAGAATCGTCGGGGGAGGATGCCTGAACGCCCTGCTCTGCCAGATGACGGCAGACGCCTGCAATCGCACCGTTGTCAGCGGTCCGGCGGAGGCCTCGGCCTTTGGCAGCATCATGCTGCAGGCCATCGCCACCGGACACCTTTCAGACATTGGCGCAGGTCGCGCCGCAATCGCTGCATCCATCCAATGCGTGTCTTATTTCCCGCAAGCAACGGACGACTGGGATGAAGCCTACGCGCGGATGGAGTATATGCAATTGCACGCATGAATCGGAAAGTGAGGAAACAGTATGCACAGCACAATCACGGCCACACCGCAACACCAGATGTTGATTGATGGAGATCTGGTGGCGTCACAAAAAAAGATTCAGGTCATCAATCCCACCAACGAGGAAGTCGTTTCCGAAGTTCCCAGCGGAACGTTGGACGACGTGAATGCGGCGGTTCTGGCCGCGGAAAAAGCGCAGAAAAGCTGGAGCCAATTGCCAGCCATCGAGCGCGCACAACATCTGCGCGAGATTGCACAGGCTATCCGCGCGGACCGCGAGCACCTGGCGCACGTCATCACCGAAGAGCAAGGAAAAATCTTGTCTCTGGCGCAGGTGGAAGTCGATTTCTCGGCGGATTACCTGGATTATATGGCGGAGTTTGCCCGCCGCTACGAAGGTGAAATCATTCAGAGCGATCGCCGCGGCGAAAATATTTTGCTCTTCAAACATCCGATTGGCGTGATCGCCGGTATTCTCCCATGGAATTTTCCGTTCTTTCTGATCGTGCGCAAGATGGCTCCCGCATTGGTCACCGGCAACACTATCGTGATCAAGCCCAGCAGCGAAACGCCGAACAATGCTTTCGAATTTGCAAAGATTGTCGCCAGGTCCCGCTTGCCGAAGGGCGTCTTCAATCTTGTTTCCGGCAAGGGCAGTGTCGTTGGAGATGGGTTGGCGCGTCATCCCAAAGTGGGCATGGTCAGCCTGACCGGCAGCGTGGAAGGTGGCATCGCGGTCATGCGCGCCGCCGCAGACAACGTAACCAAGGTATCGCTGGAACTGGGAGGAAAAGCGCCTGCCATCGTAATGCAGGATGCCGACCTGGAGCTTGCCGTGAAATCCATTCGCGCGTCGCGCATCATAAACACTGGCCAGGTCTGCAACTGTGCCGAGCGCGTTTATGTGCAGGAACCGATCGCAGATCGTTTTATTGAAGCGATGAAGAAGGCTATGGAGCAGACCGTGGTCGGCGACCCATTCGAGAAGAGTACCGAGATGGGGCCGATGGTCAGTCGGGCGCAAATGGAATCCGTCGACAAAGCCGTGCAGACAGCCCTTGCAGAGGGTGCCGAATTGCAGTGCGGAGGCAAAAAGTATTCAGATCGAAAAGGATATTTCTATTCGCCCACCGTGCTGACAGGCTGCCGCCAGGATTCGCAGGTCATGCAGCAGGAAGTCTTCGGCCCGGTACTGCCGATCACCACCTTCAAAGACCTGGACGAAGCGATTGAGGACGCCAATGACTGCCAATATGGACTGACCTCGTCAATTTACACACGTAGCCTGGACGTTGCCATGCGAGCCTGCAATGAAATCAAGTTCGGCGAAACTTATGTCAATCGCGAAAATTTTGAGGCGATGCAGGGGTTTCACGCGGGCTGGCGCAAATCCGGCATTGGCGGCGCCGATGGCAAACATGGACTTGAAGAATATCTACAGACGCACGTGGTCTACATGAACTACGACTGGAAGAACAAGGCTTCTTCCTAGCTTCCACTGAAGGCAGACATTTTAAAACGCTGAACGAGTTAAGAGAATGTCAATGGTCGCCAGAGCGGATACATTGGTGTCGGGAGGAAGTCGCCCATAATGCTGGTGCCGCCTGCAGACACAGAGACGAATCACAACGCGCGGCAACACCCGCTGATTCCACAGGGGATGGGGCTTCAGTTTTTTCTGGTCGCCGGCCTGTTTTTTCTGTGGGGAGTGCCGAATAACCTAAACGATGTCTTGATCCGCCAGTTCATGACATCGTTTGCGATCTCGCGATTTCAGGCGGGTCTGGTGCAATCCGCCTTTTACCTTGGGTATTTCTTGCTGGCTACGCCGGCCGCATTACTGATGCGGAAGTTCGGCTACAAGATGGGCTTCATCACCGGCTTGATACTTTTCGGTAGTGGAGCGTTTCTGTTCTGGCCCGCAGCCATCGTCGGACGCTATTCATTTTTTCTGGCATCACTGTTTATCATCGCCACTGGTCTATCGTTCCTTGAGACGGCATCGAACCCTTTTGCCGCGCAGATGGGAGATCCCGAGAGTGCGGCTCGCAGATTAAACTTTGCGCAAGCATTCAATCCGCTGGGTGCCATTTGCGGCGTGCTTATCGGTACCATATTTATTTTTTCCGGCATTGAGCTGAACCCGCAGCAAGTCGCAGCCATGCAGGTTGCCCATACGTATCAGGCCTATCTTCATCGGGAAACGATGCGGGTGGTCACGCCCTATATCGTGCTCGGCGGCATCGCATTCTTCTGGGCATTCCTGATCGCGCGCACAAAGTTCCCGGTCATCGCTGGTGAACATGAAAGCACCAATGAAGATCATGGAAGATTTGTGGAACTGCTGCGATATCCTCATTTCCTTCTGGCTATCGTCGCGCAATTTCTCTATGTCGGCGCGCAGGTGGGTACGTGGAGCTACTTTATTCAGTACGTCGAAAGCTCAACTCACGAGCCGGAAAAGGTAGCCGGATATTTGTTGACTGGGACACTGGTCGCGTTCGGCATTGGCAGGTTCGCCTCCTCTGCATTGATGCGCTATGTACAGCCGCATCTGCTCATGGGCTTCTATGGGTTGATCAATATCGCGCTGCTTGCGGTCGGCATCAAGTTTCCGGGCTGGGCCGGGCTATGGGCAATCTTTGCCACCAGCTTTTTCATGTCGGTGATGTATCCGACTATCTTTGCTCTGGGTATTCGCGGGCTGGGGCGGAATACCAAGATCGGCGGTTCCCTGATCGTAATGGGAATCGTTGGCGGCGCGGTCTTGACTCCTGCAATGGGCTTGATTTCGGAGTGGTCCCACAGCATCGCGCTCGCTTACATCGTCCCACTGCTTGCGTATGCTGGGGTTGCGCTATATTCCTTCTTTGGAACCGAATTGTCTCGCGAAACAATAGAGATCCCGACGCCACCGATCATGCCGTAATGCAGATTTTTTCAAAGCAGTCTCGCCGCAATAATTTTGCCGTCAGGATGAAGGAGAAGACAGATGACATTCGATGCGATTTCAAGACGCTCCTTTTTGAAGCAAGTGGGTGCTGCTTCGGCGCTGGCATACTCCGTACCGGCGAAGGCACTGGCTAGGACTATCCCTCAAACCGATGCCATTAGTAATGCAGTGTCGGCCGCCGATGCCCCGCAAGCCGCGACTCGTGCACAGAGAATGGAGTGGTGGCATGCGGCGAAGTTCGGCATGTTCATCCACTGGGGACTGTACAGTGTTTTGGGTCAGCACGAGTGGGCCATGGAGGCAGAAGGAATTCCCATCCCGCAGTACGAGTTGATGGCGAAACACTTCAACCCTAAACCGAACGCCGCGCGCGACTGGGCGAAGCTTGCGAAGCGTGCCGGGCAGAAGTACATGGTGATGACGACCAAGCATCATGAAGGCTTCTGTATGTTCGACACAAAGTTGACGAACTATTGTGCGCCCAAGCAAGGGCCGGGACGAGACCTGGTGGGGGAGTATGTGGAAGCTGCACGTGCTGAGGGCCTGCGCGTGGGCTTCTATTATTCCCTAATGGACTGGCACCATCCCGACGGAGCGCGTTGCAAAACCGATGAGGCGGCGCGGAAGCGATTTGTCGCCTACACCCATGGGCTGATTCGCGAGTTAATGACCAATTACGGAAAGATCGATGTTCTGTGGTACGACGTGGATGCGCCATTAACGCCGGAGCAATGGGAATCGGAGCGCATGAACCAGATGGTGTTTCAACTGCAACCGGAAATCATTGTGAACAACCGCAACGGGCTGGATGGTGATTTCTCTACGCCAGAACAACACATCGAGGCGTCGAAAGAAGGACGCGCCTGGGAAACCTGCATGACGTTGAACGATAGCTGGGGCTATAACCGCGGCGACGACTCCTGGAAAACGCCCCGGGAGATCGTCAGCAATCTGGCGACTTGCGCGGCGGGCGGGGGAAATTATTTGCTGAACATTGGCCCCAAGCCGGATGGATCCGTGCCGCAGGAGTCCGTCGATGTTCTGGATAAGGTAGGTCAATGGCTCGACACCAATGGTAAGTCAATCTACCTGACCGATCGAGGTTCCTTCCCTGCCGCACCCAACACGCAATTTACTCGTCGTGGAAATACTTTGTTCATCCACCAGAAGTATTGGCCGGGAGTCACGCCGGCAGCGCAGTGGCTCAGCTTCTTTCAGCCCGGAGTTGTCATTGCCATTGGAGGGCTGAAGGCGAAAGTGACTTCCGCACTTATGCTGAAATCAGGACAGAGTGTTGCCTTTACGCAGAACGAACCCCTCACGCTGCGGCTCACTGGCTTGCCAGTCGAGGCGCCCGACTCGCCCATGACGGTAATAGAGTTGGAATGCGAATCAGAGCCGACGATCGATGCGTGGGAGATGGTTTCGAAATGGCCACGCTACAAAGTTGATATCAGCTAGGGTCAGCAGCATCAAGCGTCACGTCAAAGTTCGTGGCACCGATCAAGTGGTCAGTCGATCCGGAGAGATAGGGTGGAGCTGCCACATCTCCAGGCTGGCTAGGCCGGTCGTTTTGCCCAGAATGCGCAGGCTCATCGTGGGTGCCTCGCCGCCTGCACAGTAGAAGCGCTTGGTATACGCGATCCGTTTGTTCACGAAGACTTCTGCCACGGAGCCGTCAATATAGATGTGAACCTCTAGGCTTTGCGACTCTCTCAATTGCACCGGCATGACAGCTCCATCCAGCGATATTGGATGGTGAGCCGCCGGATCGTATTGCAATGTGAGCCATGTCTCGGTTTGAGTCTGATTCGGCTGCGAACCGAGCAAGGACAGGCCACATTTTTCAGCGCCGGATTTGAACGTACACAGAACTTCGCCGCAACAGTTCTCGATCGCCATCTTTCCAATCTGGTCGGCATTTTTGTCTTCGCTCGGCGTGATCTTCAGGGCTTGTCGCCTTCCCCGAAGCACTTGCACTGCCGGCGCTACTTGCATGCTGAGATCGCCCTCGCGAGCAAGGGTGAGCACTCGCGGCAAAGACATCATTCCAGCCCATCCTGCAGCACGATACTCCGCGAGCGGACGCGCCTCCAGAATCCATCCCCAAACAATGCGATTGCAACTCGCGTCAAGTTGGGTCTTCGCCGCATAGTAGGAGCCGTAATCCAAAATGCCTTCCTTCTGCGGATGAAAAAGCATCTCCTTTACATCCAGGTCGCCAATCTTCCAATGCGTCTTGCCCTGGGTTGAAAAAATCAGAACGTGCTTGCCGTCCAGCGGAAAAAGTTCTGGACACTCCCACATGTCGCCCGATGCCACAGGATGCGTTGCGTTTTGCTCCGCAGGCTCGCCACTGACCAGGACATGCAGATATTCCCAATGACGCAGGTCTTTCGATCGATAGAGCAGCACCGCGCCGGACTGATGCGGAAATCCGGAGCCGATGGTCAGGTACCACCAGTCGCCCTGGCGCCACGGAGAAGGGTCGCGAAAGCCTGTCACGTGCATCCCAGCGGGCGGCGCGTCGATGACAGGCTTGGGAAGCTTCGTCCATCGCTTCAATTCCGGATCAGCGGAAAACGCGAGACATTGACTTTCGCGCAGACTGTTGGTTCCGTTGCGTATGGTCGCTTGATCCTCTGGCACGGAAACCACGCCGGTGTAGATCGCGGTGACCATCCCCCCGTCGACCACGGTGGTGCCGGTGAAACATCCGCCTGCGTCTGGGCCACCAGGGGTGGGTGAGATGGCAACGGGCAGATGCTTCCAATGAACCATGTCGGCGCTGGTTGAGTGTCCCCAGTGCATATCACCCCAGTAGGCGCCGTCAGGATTGTATTGGTAGAACATGTGATATTTTCCGTGCCAATAGATTGGGCCGTTGGGATCATTCATCCAGTTGGCAGCAGGCAGCAGATGAAACTGCGGACGTCGCGGATCTTCCGCGAGTTGCTGCGCTATGGGCATCGCGAAAGCCTCGCACACGGGCAGCCTGCGAAACATATAAAGAGCGGTCCCGCCTGCAAACGCTCGCGCCAGTAAATCGCGTCGGGTAATTGTCATAGCAATGCCTGCAGGAAAAGTGTAACCGTTATCGTGCTCCGTTCCATATGCAGGGTGCTTATCGTAGCTTTGTCACCTAGTATGAATAAGCATGCACGAACACGCCGACGCATGCCGGCACCGTGAGGTGAATGTCAATGAAGGTTCTGTTCGCTATATGCTTGCTTATGGTTTCGTGGACATCTATGAGTGCAGCGGATCCCCCCTCATGGCAAACGAAGGTCCAGCAGGAAATGCCTCTGTTGGGCCACCGAAACTGGATCGTCATCGTTGATTCGGCTTATCCGCTGCAGACTTCGCCCGGCATCGAAACGGTGGAGACCGGAACCGATCAGCTGACGGTCGTGAGAAATGTTTTGCAGTCCATCGCTCGTTCGCCGCATGTGAGGCCCGTGGTGTACATGGATGCTGAGCTTCCATTTGTCACCGAGCAAAATGCTCCGGGGGTGACGAAGTACCGCGAGCAGATCAAAGTCGCATTAGGGAATCTTCCAGTCCACTCCGTGCTTCACGAACAACTGATTCAGCAACTGAATGAGGCAAGCAGCAACTTCCATGTTCTGATTTTGAAGACCACCCTCACAATTCCCTACACCTCAGTCTTTCTGCAACTGAATTGCAAATATTGGAGCGATGATGCGGAGCGCCGGCTGCGTCAAACAATGAAGCATCGCGTACCTCCGTCGTCTGACACTGCGGCCTACTAGGACCCGCCAGCTGGGTTCAATCGGAAATCAACAATGCATCAGTAAAAGCTTGGGATCTTCAGAAAACGCAGAAGGAGAATCGATGAGTGGAAAGATCAAGCTGCCGCGCCGTGATTTTTTGAAACAAGCGGCTGGAGTGCTCGGCGCCGCAACACAGTCGGGCCATTGGGCGGAAACCGCGCAAGCGCAGGCGACTCCAGCTCGCACCATGGGCAACGATCATCCGGCTGATCAAACTGAGATTTCCTACCCACGCGTATTCGAAGGCCGCCAACTCAAAATGATTTCATTCCCGCTGGGCGGTGTCGCTGCCGGCAGTCTTGGCCTGGGAGGTCGCGGACAACTTCGCGATTGGGAAATCTTCAATCGTCCTAACCAGGGCGGCTCGCCGGCATATGCGTTTCCTGCAATCTGGATTCAATACGGCAACTCCCAACCGATTGCGCATGTCTTGGAATCGCGCATTCTGCCGCCGTACCAGGGCGAGTCTGGCCTCGGCTCCAATAATGCGCCGGGACTGAGCCGACTGGAAGGCG
>JAZKAG010000205.1:0-1040 GCA_040389265.1 Acidobacteriota bacterium | reverse complement strand
TTCACTGGGCAATATCCGCTGGCGCACATTGACTTTGAAGATCGCCGGCTACCTGTGCAGGTGGAGCTGGAGGCGTTCTCCCCATTCATTCCCCACGATCCGGACGACTCCGGTTTGCCGGTCGCCGTGCTGCGATATCGTGTGACGAATCCGCGAATGACATCTGTCAAAGTCGGAATCGCATTCTCCATTGACAACCCAGTTGCCGCCAACCCGGGCAAAAGCACTCCGCTTTTGAAATCAGACACACGCCTGAATGAATATCGCACCGGCCAGCAAATCGAAGGCCTGCTCATGAGCAATCCAGGTCTACCGGCAGAAGATCCGATGCACGGCAGTTTTGTTCTCGCCGCCATTCCGGGCGACAAGACGAACCTGACGCACTGGCGAGGTTGGCCGAAAGAAGCATGGTGGACCGCTCCCTTGCTGTATTGGGATGAGTTTTCGAAACAGGGTCAGCTTGGCCCCGAGCCCAGTCCGCGCAACGCCGTTGGCGCACTCTGTCAGCAATCGACAATTGCTGCCGGCCAGACCGGAACCTTTACCTTTCTGCTGGCATGGCATTTTCCCAACCGCACACCGGACTGGTGCGGATGGTCTGCTCCTCCAGGCGAGGAAAATACGATTATCGGCAATTTTTACGCCACCCGTTTCAAAGATGCATGGCAGGCCGCGCAATATACGGCGACGCATTTGCCGCAGTTGGAATTGCGCACCCGCGCCTTCGCCGATGCGTTTCGAGAAAGCACTGTGCCGGATGTTGTGAAGGAGGCGGCCAGTTCGAACCTGTCGACGTTGGCTTCCACCACTTGCTTCCGCACGGCTGATGGAGAGTTTCACGGATTTGAAGGCAGCAACGACGCCAGTGGATGCTGCTTTGGAAACTGTACCCACGTGTGGAACTACGAGCACGCCACGGCGCACCTGTTTCCCGACCTGGCACGCACGATGCGCGAGACGGAATTTTCCGAGTATACGATGACAGCGGAAGGGCACATGAGCTTCCGGGTGCCGCTGCCCGCGCCGTCGCAAGCTGCAAC
>JAZKAG010000204.1:0-3764 GCA_040389265.1 Acidobacteriota bacterium | reverse complement strand
GGTTGGCGGCTTCCCACCTGGACATGGCAATCAAGGCGGTCGCATCGTGCGGATACACGTGCACAACCCGGTAGCTCTCCACCGGAACCGCATGGCTCGCCGCGCTCGTCAACGGCGCCGATATCATAACAACCAACAGCGCAAGAACAACCCGCACCGCCTGCCGCCGAGACAAACAGCGCCGATACAAACAGTTTGGATTCGCCCAGTGCAGGCGTAAAGAGCGCATGCCTTCAACATACTGCATGGACCAAAAATGTTTGAAGCTTACAAAGGAATGGCGATCCACTCAGGTTCGCCGTTAGTATGGAAGCACGAACGGTCGCCAACATCTATCCACTGTACGAGGGCCATCCATGGAAGCTCTTCCGCCGGACCCGTCTGCCAGCATTCCTGAATCTCCCAATTCTGAACCTGCTCCCACACCGCTTGCTCCCGCGCCCAGGCCGCGCTCAACCGTGCTGTACGGACCCAATGGCATGCTGCGCGCCGGTTGGAGCATCGTGATCTACCTTGGCGTGCTGGCTGCCCTGCTCTTCCTGGTTGGGCTGGAACTGCGCTGGCTGATCCCTCACCTGCCCGCCAGGATGCGAGGTGTCCGAGGCAGCGACTTCCATCCCGCGATCGCCATCCTGTCAGAAGCCAGCGCCTTGCTTGCCGTCCTGCTGGCCACCGCGGGCATGGCCCGTTTAGAAATGCGCCGGCTCGTGGACTATGGCCTGGCTGGATTCGATCGCCTGCGTCAATTTCTGATCGGCCTTGTCTGCGGCTTCGCGTTTCTCTCGCTGCTGGTCGGCATCCTGGTCGCCACCCACCATCTGACGCTCACGCAATCGCATATGACGGCAGGGTCGGCATTGCGCTACGCCGCCGCCTGGGCCTTGGCTTTCTTCCTGGTCGGAATGACGGAAGAGTTTATGCTGCGTGGCTACCTGCTCTACACCCTGGCGCGCGGCATTCGTTTTTGGCCGGCGGCAATCGTATTAGCCATTCTTTTTGGCGCTCTGCATAAGGGCAACCCCGGCGAAAGTCCGTTTGGACTGGTCGCCGCGGCCCTCATCGCCCTGGTCTTTTCGCTCAGCCTGTGGCGGCTGGGTCACCTCTGGTGGGCCATTGGATTTCACATCTCATGGGACTGGGCCGAATCCTACTTCTACGGCACCCCCGACAGTGGCGGAGTCTCCGTCGGCCGCCTGATGCAAGCCCACGCCCACGGCGCCACACTTCTCAGCGGAGGCGCAACCGGCCCGGAAGGCAGCCTCTGGTGCGGCCTCGTCATTCTGCTGGCCGCCATCCTGGTTTGGGCAACGCAGCCCCAGCGAGGCATCCATCTGGCAGGAAAATAATCCTGGAAACATGTTGACCAGAAGGTGGGCCGCACATTCCGCAAAGCGTCGCAACCAATTGCGCCAAGATCCAAATCAGTCCGCTACCATCGACTCGCCAGACAGGATGGGACGCGTCCGGGGTAGCACGCCCCGAGAAGCGCCCACACCCATCGCAAATAGTGCGCCAACAAAGACGATCAACTTGATGACGCTGGTACTCTGCGTCTGCGGAAGAACCTTCCACAACACCAGCAGCAATGTCTGCGCCACGGTGACGGCCCAAACCGAGCCGTAGAAATATCGCCGCTCCCTTCCCTCGCCCAGGGTGGAGGGTCCCACGCGAGGCAGCTTACCCAGGAACCCCAGCAGTAGGATGGTGGCGCACAAAGGTAAATAGGCGTGCTGGTAGATCGGCTGCATTTTCCAACGGCCAGTCACCGCCGCCGCGATCAAGCCGCTCAGGTTCAGCAAAGCGAAGCTCAACACCGCGTTCCAGGCGAAGGTGTAGCACACTCGCCGGTAGAGAGGATTTGGCTTGTCTTCATCGAAGCGCAGGATGTAGGGGCGCGGCTCCGAGCCTGGAAGTTTTCCTCGCACTGCGGCGATTCCCGTTCCCACCAGCACCAGTAACAACCAGGCAAGATTGCCGATTCCAAAGCCGTGGGCGAACAGGGCAAACGTCAGCGGTCCCGGCGCCAGAAAAAAGACCCATATCCAGATGGGCCAGTGAGCCAGCCGATAGAGTCGCGTATTGCGCTCTCGCATTTTTCGCTGGTGGGCATATTCCACCTTGCCGCTGTAGCCCATGGACCGATTCCCCTGGATCGAAGCGTTAGGAAGGCTTGACACTGTGCAGCTTCGCGTTGCAGACGGGCTGCGGATGGACTCGTCGTCCCCAGGTACACCTTCAGCAGGTGAGTCTCGCAGAGTGGCTGCAATCTCGTCAATCGAAACGCACTCCCGTTGCATCCAATGCGGCAGAGGTGAAACATGGAGAAGCTTGGACTATATGCGAGCCTGGAGGCAAAGCCGGGTAAAGAAGTCGAGGTGGACAAATTTCTTCGCAGCGCGTTGCCCCTGGTGAACGCCGAGGCAGGCACCGTTTCCTGGTTTGCTGTCCGCCAGCCCGGCACGCGAACCTTCGGTATCTTCGATACTTTTCAGGATGAATCAGGAAGACAGGCCCACCTCTCCGGCAAGGTTGCGGAGGCGCTGTTCGCCAAGGCTCCGGAGCTGTTTTCGAGGTCACCGGAGGTCCAGAAGCTGGAAATTTTGGCGTCCAAGTAGACTGGAACCCCAGGAGCCGACTACCCATCGGCCTCCCGGACGGGTCATCAGGATGCAAGCCTAACGATGATGCTCCGACCGTTTGCGGGCTGATCGCCTGCGCGCCGTGGTGATGGCAATCTCACTCTGCACCGCTGCGATGGTTTCCCTCATATTTTCGACGGTGCGTACGTGAGCGCGTTCTTCTTCCGTCATCGGGACTGCGGAGGCCAGGCCCAGCACCTCGCGGACTTTTTTGATCAGTTCTCTCGGATGAATCGGTTTTGCGATCAGTTGATACACAAGTCCGTCCTCGAATGCCGCAATCTCTGCATCCGCCCTGGCCCATTGCCCGCTAAATAGCAGGACCTTGCATCCAGGGTGGCTCCACTGAATGTGGAGTGCCAGTTCAGGTCCGGATATCTGCGGCATCAGGACATCCGTAATCAACAAATCGGGAGGTAGCTCACGCGATCGTTCCAGCGCTTCCGTTGACCGAGTAAAGGGAATCGCGTTCAACCCGCCGAGGCGTAGAATTTCAGCAATCGTCGACGCAATGACTTCCTCGTTATCAACAACAAAAACCAGGGACACCTCGCGGTTGTGCATCGTAACTCCAACTCCCGCAAGTAGATTCCGATAGGATTTTTTAGGAATTCCGATCCTGCGCAGTCGCACAGGCGGCGAGAAGGGAATCGGCGCCATACTTAAAATGTTACATTGGTCATAATAAATGTTTCAGTCCGGTCGGCGACACAACCTCGTATTTCGTCGCGTTTTTGTCCGTAGAGTGCATGTGGAAAAAGTCACTCAGGAAGTGAGGACAATATGACTCAGTTTCAGAACGTCGTGTTGCGAAACCTGGGAGCCGAAATCCGCAGTCGACTTTGCCTTCAGCCCGTCGAATTTGAACTCAAACACGAAATCGAATACCCCGGCAAGCCCATCGACCATCTCTACTTCGTGGAAGAAGGCATGGCCTCCATGACAACCACTTTCATGGACGGCTCCCAGGTGGAAGTCGGAATGTTCGGCTATGAATCGGTCATCGGGATCTCTGCCCTGATGGGGACAAAGCTCAGTCTCAATCGTGTCTATACCCAGATCGCTGGGCATGGATATGCCTGTGGCATCGAAACGGCCCGGCGGGAGTTCGACCGCCGGGTGCGG